>NZ_CP039292.1:900088-1200118 GCF_004798665.1 Actinomyces procaprae | reverse complement strand
CCGACGACGTGCTGCTGTCGGTGCACCTGAAGGCCACCATGATGAAGGTCTCCGACCCGCTCATCTTCGGGCACGTGGTGCGCGCCTTCTTCCCCCGGACCTTCAGCACCTACGGTGAGGTGCTGGCGGCCGCTGGACTGCGCGCCGAGGACGGGCTGGCCTCGATCCTGGCGGGTCTGGATGACCTGCCCGAGGGTGAGCGGATCCGGGCGAGCCTGCGCGAGGAGATGGCGGCCGGCCCGCGGCTGAACATGGTGGACTCCACCCGCGGCATCACCAACCTGCACGTGCCCTCCGACGTGATCATCGACGCCTCCATGCCCGCCATGATCCGCGCGGGCGGCAAGCTGTGGGATGCCGACGGCTCCATGGACGACACCCTGGCCGTCATCCCCGACTCCTCCTATGCCGGCGTCTACCAGGCCGTCATCGAGGACTGCAAGGCCAACGGCGCCTTGGACCCGCGCACGATGGGCTCGGTGCCGAACGTGGGGCTGATGGCCCGCAAGGCCGAGGAGTACGGCAGCCACGACAAGACCTTCCTGATCCCCGCCGACGGCACCGTCGAGGTGGTCGTCACCGCGGGCACGGGCCAGCCGGCCGGCACCGTGCTGCTGTCCAGCGCCGTCGAGGCCGGGGACATCTGGCGCGCCTGCCAGGCTCAGGACGCGGCCATCCGCGACTGGGTGCACCTGGCCGTGGTGCGGGCGCGCGCCACCGGGGCGCCGGCCGTGTTCTGGCTGGACCCCGAGCGTGCCCACGACCGCACCATCGCCTCCCTGGTGGAGCGCTACCTGGCCGATGAGGACACCACCGGCCTGGACATCCGGATCCTGGACCCGGTGGCGGCCACCCGCCTGTCGCTGGAGCGGGCGCGCCGCGGCGAGGACACGATCTCGGTGACCGGGAACGTACTGCGCGACTACAACACCGACCTGTTCCCCATCCTGGAGGTGGGTACGAGCGCCAAGATGCTGTCGGTGGTGCCGCTGATGAACGGCGGCGGCCTGTATGAGACGGGCGCCGGGGGCTCCGCCCCCAAGCACGTGCGCCAGCTGCTTGAAGAGGACTACCTGCGCTGGGACTCCCTGGGTGAGTTCCTGGCTCTGGCGGAGGCGCTGCGGCACGTGGCGCAGGTGAGTGGGAACGCCCGGGCGACGGTGCTGGCCGACGCCCTGGACGCGGCCACCACCACGCTGCTGCAGGAGGAGCGCTCCCCCGCCCGCCGCCTGGGCGGTATCGACAACCGCGGCTCCCACGCCTGGCTGGCCCTGTACTGGGCGCGCGAGCTGGCGGCACAGACGGCCGACGCCGACCTGGCCGCGCGCTTCGCGCCCGTGGCCGAACAGCTGGGTGCGGTCAATGCGCAGGTGCAGGCCGAGCTGGTGGCGGTGCAGGGGCACCCGGTCGAGTTGGGCGGCTACTACCTGCCCGACCCGGTCCTGGCCGACGCCGTCATGCGCCCGAGCACGGCCCTGAACGCCATCGTCGACACGCTGTGACCGCGCTGGCTGCTGCCCCCTGGTCGGCGCCGGCGGCCCCCGGGCCGCTCGATGCCGTCATCGACCTGCCGGGGTCGAAGTCGCTTACGGCCCGGGCCCTGGTCGCGGCGGCAGTGGCGGAGGGCCCGACGACGCTGCGCGGCGCCCTGCGCTCGCGCGACACCGCGCTCATGCGGGCCGCCCTGACGACGCTCGGAGCGCGCTTCGAGGAACTTCCTGACGATTCCGCTGCCTGCACCGACGCCGCTCTGCGGGTCATGCCCGCACCGCGCCCGTTCCCGGCCCGGGCGGCCGCCGGCGCCGACGGGGTGACTCGGATCGACTGCGGCCTGGCCGGCACGGTCATGCGCTTCATCCCGCCGCTGGCGGCACTGGCAGACGCGCCGGTTCTCTTCGACGGGGACGCCGCCGCCCGCCGCCGCCCCCTGGCTTCGCTCCTGGACGCCCTGGAGGACCTGGGCGCCCAGGTCGATTACCTGGGCGAGCCCGGCTTCCTGCCGGTGCGGGTCGGTCCCGGCGACGGCGCCCTGCTGCGTCCGGCCGACCCGGCCCGCCTCGAGGTCCCGCACCGGGTGAGCGTGGACGCCTCCGGCTCCTCCCAGTTCCTGTCCGCGCTGCTGCTGGCCGGGTGCCTGCTGCCCGGTGGCCTGGCCGTCACCCCCACCGGGCCGGTGCCGTCCCTGCCCCATGTGGCCATGACCGTGGAGTTCCTGCGCGAACGCGGCATCACCGTGGACGAGCCGGACGCCGACGCCCCCGCAGGTGCCCGCACCTGGACGGTTCACCCCGGCGCGCCGCGGGGCGGCACGCTGGTCATTGAGCCGGACCTGTCCAACGCGGGCCCATTCCTGGCGGCGGCGCTGGTGGCCGGCGGGCGCGTCGGCGTACGTCACTGGCCGGCGCACACCACCCAGGCGGGCGACGCCTGGCGGTGGCTGCTGCCCGGCCTGGGCGGCGCCGTCGAGCAGGCCCGTGAGGCGGATGGCTCACTCACGCTGACCGCTGTCGGCACCGGGGAGCTGCACGGTATCGACGCGGACCTGTCCGCCGTCGGGGAGCTGACCCCCACCGTGGCGGCGCTGGCGGCCCTGGCATCCGCGCAGGGGCACGCCTCGCGCCTGCACGGCATCGGCCACCTGCGCGGGCACGAGACCGACCGCCTGGCCGCGCTGACCACCGAGATCAACCGCATCGGCGGTTCAGCTAGCGAAACCGCCGACGGCTTGGAGATCGCCGCTCTGCCCGCCGGGGCACGCCTGCATCCGGCCCGGCTGCGCACCTATGCCGATCACCGCATGGCGACCTTCGCGGCCGTCGTCGGCCTGGGCGTCCCCGGAATCGAAGTGGACGACATCGCCTGCACCGCCAAGACCCTGCCCGACTTCCCCGCCCTGTGGGCGAAGCTGCTGGCCGACCGGGAGGGGCGCTGATGGCACGCCGCGACATCGGCACCGACGATCCGCGCGTGCGGGTACGCCCCGGCAGACGCTCACGCCCCCGCACCAAGCAGCGCCCCGCCCATGCCGACGCCGTGCCCGGCATGGTCACCCGCATCGACCGCGGCCACTACCGCATCCGCCTGGAGGACCCCTCCCTGACCGCCGACGGCAGCGGCGACATCACGGCGATGAAGGCCCGCGAGCTGGGACGCGGGAAGGTCGTGGTCGGGGACCGGGTCGCCGTCGTCGGGGACACCTCCGGCCGCAAGGACACCCTCGCCCGCATGGTGCGGGTGGAGGAACGCCGCACCCTGCTGCGGCGCAGCGCCGAGGACGGGGACGCGGCCGGCACGGAGAGGCCCGTGGTGGCCAACGCCGACCTGCTGGTGATCGTCACCGCCCTGGCGGACCCGGAGCCGCGCCCGCGCATGATCGACCGGTATCTGGTGGCCGCCTACGACGCCGGCATGGAGCCGCTACTGGTCCTGACCAAGGCGGACCTGGCTGACGCCGCCCCGCTGCTGGCTCTTTACGAGCCGCTGGGGGTGCGTTCGGTGTCAACGCGACTGGATCCGTCCAGCCGGGCGGAGGCGTCCCGCGCCGGCGGCGACGGCGTGGAGGCGGTGCGCGCGCTGATCGGCGGGCGCACCTCGGTGTTCGTCGGGCACTCCGGGGTCGGCAAGTCCACGCTCATCAACGCGCTCGTGCCCGGGGCGGACCGGGTCACCGGCGAGGTGAATGTGGTCACCGGACGCGGGCGGCACACCTCCACGAACCTGCAGGCACTCGAGTTGCCGGGTGGCGGCTGGGTGATCGACACGCCCGGGGTGCGTTCCTTCGGGGTGGCGCACGTATCCAGCGCGGACGTGCTGCGTGGCTTCCCGGACCTGACCGAGGTCGCCGAGGACTGCCCGCGCGGCTGCACGCACGAGGCGGGGGCTATCGAGTGCGCCCTGGACGAGTGGTCCGCCGAGGCCGCCCTGGAGCCGGTGGAGCGTGAGCGGCGTCGGGCCCGGGTGGACTCCTTCCGGCGCCTGCTCGCCCCCGCGCTGGAGGCCGAGGACCCCACGACGCCGACGGCGCACCGCCGGTGAGCCGGAACGAACTGGAGCTGCACAGCTGAGTCGGGGCTGGGGCTATAGCCGAGCGGCCGCAGCCTCATTCCGCTTCTTCGCGCCAGCTTCCGCGCTCCGCCGCATTCGAGACAGCAACCGGACATATGCGGCCAGCAGCGCCAGCGTGAGAGAGGCGATGCCCAGTGCCCATATGGGCGAAGTCGTCGCGCGCAGGCCCAGCGCCGCCCAGCTCCCCGCTACCGCGCCGAGCGCACCTGCCGCCTGGCACCAGGCCGTGTCCTCCACGAAGGCGCGGCCACTGAGCTGTACCTGCCGTTCCCCTATCAGTGCGCTGCCCACGCCCCACAGGCAAGTCTGCGCGATGACCAGTCCGGTTGCGCCCACCGGGAGGTTCCCGGCAGGCAGGAACACGGCACCGAGCAGCAGCGCCAGGGCGCCCGCCAAGGCGCAGCCGGTCACGGTGGTCGTGCCACCGACCGCTGTGCGCCCCGCACGTGCAAGTTGAGGGCCCACGGTCGCCCCTATTCCGGTGGCGACGAGTACCCACACATAGGCCCCATGCCCGTAGCGCGTGCCGATGAACACGAGCACGTAGGTGCCGGCCAGGCCGGCGGCGATGGAGCGCAGCAGGATGGTGAGCGGGGACACCAGCGGTCGGGTGAGGAAGTCCCGCAGCAGTGCGAGCGCCGACAGGCGCGGGCCACCCTCCTCCTCGGCGTCCTCGCCGGCCAGGCTGCCGGTTGCCTCCTCCTTGTAGGCGACGCCGCGCAGGCGCAGGGCCACCGCGGCAACCGACAGGACCAAGTTGATTGCGAGCACCGCTGCGGGAGACAGGAATGTCAATGCGGCTCCAACAGGCAGGGCGACGACCCTTGAGATAAACGCGGTCATCGAGTGCAGGTGGGAGGTGAAACGGAAGGACATCTCGGGGTCCACCGCTGCCATCTCCGCGCCGTACAGTTCCTCGGCAACGTCCAAAACCAAGGGGATCGGTGAGGAGGCGATCAGGTACCCGGCGAGCACCGGACCGACCTCAACGCCGATACCGATCAGTGCCAGCGCGACCAGCGCCAGCGCGACGTCGTACACCTCGCACGCGGTCAGCACCCGGCCCGGCCGCCACCGCGCGATGGCTTTGACCATTAACGGCGCGAGCAGATCCTCAATGTTGGTCAGGGTGGAGTAAAAGGCGATCCAGACCGCCGGAAGGGTCGCGGCTACCACCAGCGCGGGCGCGGCCCCGGTCACCACCGCCGAGCCCGTGGCCGACAGCACCCACCCGAGGAGCATCGCCTGCCGCGAGCGCCGGACCAGGCGGCGCCGCGTCTCCTGCTGCGGCGGGCGGGCCCGCTGCCCGCACTTCTGGGTGGATGTCCGCAGGCGCATGCGGGGGATCGTAGCGGTGCACCGCCTCCGCTGCGTTCAGTTGGTCGTTCGCTCACCTCGGAGCCGGGACAGACGTTAGCCTGTGCATATGTCCGTCCCTCCTGTCCCAGCGGTACGCCTGCCCCGTCCCGCCTGGGCGGACCTGTCCGCACGTGCCGAACTGTCCCAGGCGCGTCGGCGCGTGCTTGAGGAGGTCGAGCACGCAACCCATCCGCTGACCGCGGTGCAAGTAGCCCGTGCCCTGAACCTTCACCACAACACTGTGCGAGAGCACCTGGACGCCCTGGTTGAGGCGGGCCTGGTGACCGCCTCAACCGTATCGAACGGGCGCCGGGGTCGTCCGGCCCTGCGCTATGCGCCCGCAGGCCCCGATCCTGCGCAGGTGGTCGGCTCCTACCTGGCATTGCTTGACGCGATTGTTGATCAGCTCGGGGACGGCGAACCTGCCCGACTCCGGGCTCTGGCAATCGGTCGTCGCTGGGCGCAGCTCACGCCTGCGGATCCCGCCGCCCCTGCGCAGACCGACAACCCGGTCGGGCAGCTGGCGAGCCTGCTGCCGCATCTGTCGCTCATGGGCTTCGCGCCAGACTTCGACGGCGAGCAGGTGGTGCTCAAGGCCTGCCCGCTGGTCACCGGCGCCCGCCCACCCCACCCGCTGGTGTGTCTCATGCATGAGGGCTTCCTCAACGAGCGTTACGCCGGTGCCTCAGCAACCACCTCGACTGCTGGGGAATCAGCCGACCCGCCAGCAGGATCGGTCCGATTCTCAGTAACGCCACTTTGCGCCGACGGCTGCCACCTCAGCGCTGCGGTTGAGACGGGGTCGGCCCCGAAGCGCCGCGCCGACCATCCTGTAGTGAGGCGCTGAGCCCAAGCAGCCACCTTGTTTTTCACGCCACCTCCCGTAATAAACTGTGTCGGCTGACGTCACTCGCGTCGGCACGGCCGCGCCCGGTTGCACCGCACCGGGCCGGACCTGCAGGCCAACCGCACGGCAGCACACCCGACCGAGCGGAGAACACCCATCAGGAGGAAACATGAGCGAGGAGCCGAGGCTCATTCCCATCCGGGAGTCCCACTCCCACCACACCTGTGGCTGCGGCGAGACGAGCACCGAACGCATGAGCCTGGACGTGCGGCCGATCCCCCACCGACTGCGCCACCCGGCGGTGCTCGGCGCCGTCTCCTCACTGGCAGTAGGTGAAGGATTCGAACTGGTAGCCCCACACGTGCCCACGCCGCTGCTGGCCCAGATCGACCAGTTGCCCATGACCGTCCGACACACACTGCTTGAGGCCGAGGACGGCTTCGCCCGCGTGGAGATCCTGCGCGTCGGCTGAGTACGATCACCGCATGAGCGCGCAGGCCACAACCGTTGTGCCCACGGCGGTCCCCGAGCAGCTGCTGGATCGCTTCGGGCGCACCGTGCGCGACCTGAGGGTTTCGGTGACCGACCGCTGCAACCTGCGCTGCACCTACTGCATGCCGGCGCACGGCCTCGCGTGGTTACCCGGCCCGCAGCTGCTGACGGTTGCGGAGATCGCCCGGCTCGCCCGGCTGGCCGTGGAGCGACTGGGGGTGGAGCGGATTCGACTGACCGGCGGCGAGCCGTTGCTGCGCCGGGACCTGGAACAGATCGTCGCCGCCTTGTCCGCCCTGCGCACCCGCGCCGGCGCTAAGCCGGATATCGGCCTGACCACCAACGGGCTGGGGCTGGACAAGCGGGCCCCGGGGCTGCGCGCGGCGGGCCTGGACCGGGTAAACGTGTCCATCGACGCCCTCGATCCCCGCCAGTACGCCGCCCTGACCCGCCGCGACCGGCTGGATGACGTGCTGCGCGGCGTCGCCGGGGCGCAGGCGGCGGGATTGGCCCCCATCAAGGTCAACGCCGTCGCCGTGCCCGAGGGTCTTGAGGAGCGCGCTCCACAGCTGGCGGCGGAGTGCCTGCGGCGCGGCTGGCAGCTGCGCTTCATCGAGCACATGCCGCTGGGGCCGCGCGGCACCTGGAAGGCGAACGACGTCGTCGGCGCCGAGCAAGTGCTGGCAGTGCTGCGGCGGGCGGGCTTCGCACTGACTCCCGTGGGCAGACCCGACCGGCGTCCGGCAGCACTTTGGGAGGTGGCCGCAGGTACGGGCCCTGACGGGGCCGACTATCCGGCAGGCCGAGTCGGAGTCATCGCGTCAGTGACGGCGCCCTTCTGCGCCGACTGCGATCGGACCCGGCTGACGGCCGACGGGCGGCTGCTCACCTGCTTGTTCTCGGCGGCGGAGACCGACCTGCGCGGCCCCATGCGCGCAGGCGCCGACGACGAAGAACTGTTGCGCATCTGGGCTGACTCCGCCTGGCACAAGCCCCGCGCGCACGGGATGAACGATCCGCGCTCGCCCTCCGAGTTCACCGCCCCAGCCCGGACCATGTCCGCCATCGGCGGCTAGCGCGACGCACCCGCCCTCCGCCCTCCGTCCTCCGTCCTCACTCGCGCCGAGATCGGTAGTAATAACCACCGAGGTCGGTAGATATAACCATCGAGGTCGGTAGAAACAACCACCCAGATCGGTAGAAGCTGCCTGGAGCGCCGCATGGCGATCTCAGCAGCTGCGGCTATACAGTCAGCCCCTGAGCACGCGCCCCCAGCCCGCCACACCTGGTAACCAGGGACGGGCAAGACCAACGAGGAGAGAGGCTTGGCCGACATCCCCGACTCCAGCACCGGCACAAATGCCGTCGGCACCATCGCCATCGAGCTGCGCTACTTCGCCGCCGCCGCGCAGGCGGCGGGCCGCACCGAGGAGCGGCTGGAACTACCCGCGGGCACAACCCTGGCGGGGCTGCGCGAGCTGCTGGCCGGACGCGGCCTGGAGCTTGCCAAGCTAATCGGCGTGTCCAGCTACCTGGTCAACTCCCTGTCGGCCCCGGCCGACTCGCTGACCGAACTGCACGACCGCGACCGGGTAGACGTTCTACCGCCTTTCGCAGGCGGCTGAGCTCCCCGAGCGACAGCGGGCGGATCTCAGGGCGTATTGGACCAGGCGCGGGAGCCGTCCGCAAAGACCTGCTGCTTCCAGACGGGCAGCCGGGCCTTGACTTCTTCAACGATGTCGCTCACGGCCGAGAATGCGGAGGCGCGGTGGTCCGCGCTCACCGCCACCGCCAGCGCCGTCTCCCCCACCTCGAGCTCACCGACGCGGTGAGCAACCGCGAGCGCACGTAGCCCATCCCTGGCGGCGATCCGGGCCACGATCTGACCGATCACCTCGTTCGCGCCGGGATGTGCCGAATAGCTGATACCGGTAACCCCGCGCCCGTCGTCGTGGTCGCGGACTCTGCCATCGAAGGTGGCGATCGCGCCGGCAGCCGGGTCCGCAACCGCGCTGGCGAGCCCAGCGGTGTCGAGCGCGGCAGAGGTGACTTCGGCGCGCACAATCCGAGCCGTGGCGGACGCGGTGCCGCCGACGACGCCGGAGCCCGTGGGATCGAAATTCGGATTCGTGTGGGTCACGGTTCTCCTCCTTACACCTGCCGCTCCGAGCGCACCGTGCCGGTCCGGACACGACGCCGCCGCATCCGGCCCCAGGGAGGGTACACGCCCCATGCCCGAACTGCGCAGCTGGAGCAACCAGGGTGCGGCCGCCGAGGGCGGCAGGGCATGATGAACCGGTAAGGAGACGCCGCGGCCTGCCGTGGTGAATCCCGCACACGTAAACGCATGACAAGGACCCCGATGACCTCCCCCATGCTGCCGCCCGAGGAATACCTCGCCCGAGTGCTGCGCACCCTCAAGCCGCTGGACCCGGTAGAGGTGCCGTTGGCGCGCGCGCACGGCCTGGTGCTGGCCGAGGATGTGCGTGCCGCCGTGCCGGTACCACCCTGGACGAACTCCGCCATGGACGGATACGCCGTGCGCGCCGTTGACGTGGCGGCCACGCGCAGGGCTCCCGTCACCCTGCCGGTATCGGGCGACGTGCCGGCAGGAGCAGCGCCGGTGCGGCTGGCCGCGGGTACAGCGCTGCGGATCATGACCGGCGCCATGCTGCCTGAGGGCGCCGACGCCGTCGTCAGGGTCGAGGACACCGACCAGGCCCCGGGAGCGGGCCCCCTGCCGCAGCGGGTGGAGGTGCGCGCCGCCGTCGATCCGGGCGCCAATGTGCGTCACGCCGGGGAGGACGTCACCGTGAACCAGGTCGTGCTGCGGGCGGGAACACGGCTGCGGGCCACGGCCGTGTCCGCCATCGCGTCTGTGGGCCACTGCGTGGTGCGGGCAGTGCCACGGCCGCGCGTCGCCGTCGTCATCACCGGTGCAGAGCTGGCTGACGCGGGTAAGGGCCTGACCGCCGGCACCATCCCGGACTCCAACGGTCCGCTGCTGTCGGGGCTGGTGGCCGAGCACGGGGCGCGACTGGCCGCTGTGCTCCGTAGTGCCGACTCACCGAACGCACTGGCCGAGACCCTCCGTGCAGCCGCGGCCGACGCCGACCTCATCGTCACCTCCGGGGGCGTCTCGGTGGGCGCCTACGATCCTTTCGCTGCCCTGGCCGCCGCCCGCGGGCAGTCGGCGGGCCCGGCAGGGGACGACATCGAGCTGGCAACCGCCAAGGTGGCGATGCAGCCCGGCAAGCCGCAGGGATACGGGGCCGTTCGAGCCGACGACGGAAGGCGAGTTCCGGTCATCGGACTACCCGGGAACCCGGTGAGCGTACTCGTGTCCTTCACTACGATCGTCGCCCCCGTCCTGGCCCGCCTGTCCGGCCACGACACCGCCGCCGAGCCGCACGCATCCCATGACGGCGAGAAACGTACGACGGCGCGGGCCGCCGTCGGCTGGCGCAGCCCAAGGGGACGCCGCCAGCATGTGCCGGTACGCTTCGTCGCGTCTCCGGATCCGCTGCCCGCGGGGGCGCCGCCGGACGCCGTCTGGGTGGAGCCGTCACACCGGCTGGGGTCGGGATCCCACCTGGTCGCCTCCCTGCCGGCAGCGCAGGCGCTGGCTGTAGTCGACGCGGATGTTCAGGCGGTCGAGGCCGGAGACCAGGTCCGCCTACTAGCACTGTCAAGCCCCGCGGCCCCGGTACCAGGCCCAGTCCGGTAGCGGACCTCCCGAGCACCAAACCGACCAGTCACCACACCGAGGAACCTCATGCGCCTGTTCCACCGCAACCCCGCCCCGGCCCGAGGAGTCACGCCCGAGCAGGGCCCCGGCGCCGTCGGAGCACCCCTGGAGTCCAGCACTCGGCCAACCGACCACCACAATGGGCCCGCTCCTCACGAGGCAGTCAGCCGCGGGCCAGTCCGCCTGACTCACCTGGATGAAGCGGGCGCCGCACACATGGTGGACGTGTCCGCCAAGCACCCCACCATTCGCACAGCCACCGCGACCGCATTCGTGGCCTGCTCTCCGGTAATAGTCGCAGCACTGCGCGACGACGCCGTGCCCAAGGGCGACGCGCTCGCGGTGGCGCGCATCGCCGGGATCGCCGCAGCCAAGCGCGTACCGGAGCTGCTGCCGCTGGCACACGTTATCGGAGTGCACGCCTGCAGCGTGGACCTGCATATCGACGACGACGGCGTGCGCATCGCGACTATGGTGCGCACCGCCGACCGCACCGGAGTGGAGATGGAGGCGCTGACGGCGGCCACGGTCGCAGGCCTGGCGCTGGTGGACATGGTCAAGGGCGTTGACCGGGATGTGGCCCTGCGCGAGGCGAAGGTGACGTCAAAGTCCGGTGGTCGCTCCGGTGATTGGGTACGTCCGGGAGAGGACCCCGGGATTAGCGGCCTCCCGCCGGTGGCTGATCGTGACAGTGCCGGCCGGGAGGAGGAATGACGCAGGCGAGGCGCCTGGACGTCGTCGTCCTTGCTGGGGGCACCGGGAGGCGCCTGGGCGGAGCATCGAAGCCAGACGTGCTCCTTGACGGCACCCGCCTCCTGGACCACGTGCTGTCCGGGATTGAACACGTGCGCACCGAGCTTCCGCCTGGCCGTGTCGTTGTGGTGGCACCGCCTACCGTCATGGTTCCAGCGGGGGTACTTCAGGCATTGGAGGATCCGCCGTTGGGCGGGCCGGTGGCCGGAATTGCGGCCGGGCTGGCCCGGCTCGCCGCCGTCGAGCACGCATCGGCGACTGATGCGCCAGGGACGGCCGACGTCGTCGGCGGCGGGCGCCTGAGTGCGATCGTCACCTGTGATGCCCCGGACTCATGGCGGGCGCTGCCGCTACTGGTGGAGGCACTGGAAGGGCGCGTCGGGGTGGACGGAGCCTGCGTGGTTGACGGCGATCACGTGCAGTACCTTCTGGGCGCGTACCGGACTGCGGCTCTGGACGCGGCAGTCGCGCCGGGCGGTGTGGCGCTACGGGATGTCGCGGTGCGGCGGGCCCTGGGTGGGATGGACTTGGTTCAAGTCGACCTGCACGCACACGGGGAGGCGCTTACCCGTGCCGCGCGTGACCTCGACACGTGGGAGGACATCCGCGCCTACTCCCGCCGAGATCGGTAGATCTTACATACCGAGGTCGGTAGATCTTACGTGCCGAGGTCGGTAGATATGGGTCAAGCCCGGGCGCAATAGCACAAGGTTCAGGCGCGTTCCCGTGAACGCTCTCGCTTGGTTCGCAGGCCGGTGACCGGTCGCCCCTCGCATGCCGTCCGAGGTAACAACGCGTGCAACATCCCTAGCGCCCGCTCAGAATCGGCTACATCATCGGGCGAGAAATGAGCAATCTCGAAGCCATGCTCCGCGAAGAGCTCGTCGCGCGCGAATTGTCTGGACTGTACGAGATCCGCGTCGTGCATGTATTTGATATGGCCATCCACTTCGGCCACCCTGCGCAGCTTCAACCAGCCAAGGTCCGCATAGCAGGTTTTTGACGCAGTACGGAGCGGCATTTGCGGCGTCGGTGCAGTAATTCCATTGACCAGGCAGACCCGGCGCAGTTCTGTCTCATACGGGGACTGACTCCATGGCGTTGCGGCCTCGACGACGGCACGCGCGCGCCGCACCCCGCGCTCCCCTCTCCGTTTACTCAACCTCGCCAGGACTCGCGCGCGCATGGCCGCCGCCAACTGGTTAATCTCAGCAGCACGGTCCCAAGGACGATCGACGTCGTCGGCGCCGGAGCGTTCACTCTCCCGATGGGGAAGCGCCCCCGTGGCCACTGCGAACAACGAGTCAACGGCAACCAATGCGGCGTCGGGCTCCAAATAACGAGCACAGTCCTCGATAGTGCGTTCAACTCCGGTGACGCGCAGTCCACCGATGATGACGACGTCCTGATCTGGCACCGGGAAGTGGTGGCGAACAACGGGGCGGCGAGCGAGTGCACGACGGCGGTCGAGCGGACCCAGGTCACGACTCGGCGGGCGCATCGGGTCGCGCCGCGTCGGAGGCCGCTGCAAACCGGTCGGCCGATAACGGACCGCCAAGTTCAGAGACTTGGGCGTGCGCCAGGTCATGCCGCCGTGTAGAAGAACGGCGCTCTCCAACACAACTATCCCTTCAAGCGCATCAGCTCGAAACGCTTCAAGCATTGCGCCGTGTACGGCTGCGCGTTGTTCCCAGGCCTCGGCGTCACACGGGACGTGCACATAAACGTCCCGACGTACCTGAGTGAGTCGCCCTGAGCCGACTCCCTCTTCCAGTAGGCTGCGCCCCACAGTGGAGCGCCGCACCAGCGCCGGAGGTATCACGCTTGGTAACTTATGGGGGAACAACTCGTTATCCATGGGGATAGCGTGCAGGAACCACCCGGATCGCCGCTGGCGGCCTGTGGATGGGAGTTCGCGGCCCTGCGCTGAACACGACCTGTGGACGACAGCAACAATGCGGGACGCCATATCTACCGACCTCGGCACGTAACAACTACCGACCTCGGCACGTAACAACTACCGACCTCGGCACGTAAGATCTACCGACCTCGGCACGTAAGATCTACCGACCTCGGCACGTAACAACTACCGACCTCGGCACGTAAGATCTACCGACCTCGGCGGAGGCGGTGAGGCGGGTTCAGTGGTCGCCGCCGCCGAGCTGCTCCAGGACGTGCGGCACCAGCGGGCCCACCACGGCGATGGTGTCCTTGACACCGCCGCGCGAGCCGGGGGCGTTGACCACGAGCACGCCGTCGGCATCACGGCTGGTGACCCCGACCAGCCCGCGCGACAAGCTCGACAACGGGGTCTGGGTCAGCCCGTAGGCGCGAATCTGCGCCTCGATCCCCTCCAGTCTCACCGCCAGCACCGGCGCGGTGCCCTCTGGGGTCAGGTCCCGCGGCGTGACCCCGGTACCACCGGTGGTGAGCACCACCCGCGCCCCGGCCGACACGGCCTCCTCGATGGCGGCGCGCACCGACTCGACGCCGTCGGGCACCACCTTCACGGAGTCGACGACGACGTCGTGCTCACCCAGCAGCCGCGCCGCCAGCGGACCGGAGACATCCTCGCGCTCGCCACTCACGCAGCGGTCGGAGACCGTGATCACGGTGCCCTTCACCGGCTCGGGCAGGGGACGCGGCCCCTTCTGGCGTACGGACGGCGCCTCCGGCACGGCACCGGGGCGTTGTGGAGTCGGCTCGCTCATGTCGGCCACGGTAGTCCGCTCCGCGGGAGGAGCCCGCCCGAGCAGCGCTCACGGCTCACCGCAGGGCGCACCCGTCATGTCTATTTGCTCACACCCACCTTTCTTATTACGGAGCGTTCCGGGACAAACCTGCACGGCTTTTCCGCGCAATCAAGCCGCACGCATCCCCACCGCCGGGAGGACCAGACGCTCGGGCATCATTGGCGAATCACCCGACGGGCAGTCCAACGCATGGACGGCGCAGCCCCGTCACACCGGTGATCTCACGGTTACTCACCCCCTACTTCTCAGGAGTCACAGCACCATGAGTCAGCTCGACACCTCCGGCCGAGTCTTAACCGGTTGGAACCCGGAGGAGCCGGACAACTGGTCGGCGTCGATCGCCTGGCGCACACTGGCCATCACCACCTTCTCCCTCATGCTCGGATTCACGGTGTGGTTCCTGCCCAGCGCCGTCGCCCCGCGCCTGAACGAGATCGGCTTCGAGCTGACGAAGAACCAGATCTACTGGATCACCTCCATGCCGGGCCTGTCCTGCGCGGCGCTGCGCCTGATCTACATGTTCCTGCCGGCCACCATCGGCTCGCGCAAGATGATCGGCTGGTCCTCACTGCTGTACATCCTGCCCATGCTCGGCTGGTTCTTCGCCGTGCAGAATCCCTCCACCCCCTTCGCCACCCTGCTGGCCCTGTCCTTCACCTGCGGCATCGGCGCCGCCACCTTCTCCGGCTACATGCCCTCCACCGGCTTCTTCTTCCCCAAGCGCCTGTCCGGCACGGCACTGGGCCTGCAGGGCGGACTGGGCAATATGGGCATGAGCGTCATCCAGCTGGCCGCACCATTCCTGATGAGCACGAGCCTGTTCGGGCTCACCTGGGTGGCCCCCTACGCCGACGGCGCCCCCCGGGTCTTCAACGCCACCGTCTTCTTCCTGCCGTGGTCCCTGATCGCGGCAGCACTGGCCTTCGCCTACATCAAGGATGTTCCGGTCAAGGCCAATATCCGCCAGCAGCTGGACATCTTCGGCAACATCGACACCTGGCTGATGACGGTCCTGTACATCATGACCTTCGGCATCTTCTCCGGCTTCGCCGCCCAGACCGCCAACATCATCAACAACAACTACGGCGCCTCCTCCCCACTGGCCCAGACGCTGGCCGCCGCCGACCTGCCCAAGGGCGCCTCCTACGCCTTCATCGGCACCCTGCTGGGCTCCTTCCTGCGCTTCGCCTGGGGTCCCCTGTGCGACCGCTTCGGCGGCGCCATCTGGACCTTCGTGTCCGCCGTCGGCATGGCCGTCACCATGACCTTCTGCGGCTGGCAGGTCGCCACTGCCGACGACGCCGGCGACTTCCGCGTATTCATGGCCGGCCTGCTGGCCATGTTCTTCTTCGCCGGGGTGGGCAACGCCTCCACCTTCAAGCAGATGCCCATGATCATGCCCAAGCGGCAGGCGGGCGGGGCGATCGGCTTCACCGCCGCCGTCGCCTCCCTCGGCCCGTTCCTGGTCGGCATCGCCCTGACCCTGATGCCCACCTACACGTTCTTCTACGGCTGTGCCGCCTTCTGCGTGGTGTGCGCCGTCATCTGCTGGATCCGCTACGCCGGCCCGTCCGCCAAGCGGCCCGGCTGACCCCCCGACGACGGCGTCGCATGCAGCTTCCGCCCAACGGGAACCGCGCGGCGCAGCCACCCTGATCCCGCTTCCTAACACCGCCCACAACCGTCAAGGAACCGTGATGAGCACACCCACCGCCCCGATCGTCCCCGGACCCGACGCCAGGATAGAAAGCGCCCCGGGCCTGTTCACCCTGGGCTCCTACCTGCGCCGGGGTGAGGCCTCCACCGACGCCCGCCGACTGTTTCTCGAGGGCGGACGCGACGCCGACTCCTTCTACCGGCACCGGTGGAGCCACGACAAGATGGTCCACTCCACCCACGGCGTGAACTGCACCGGCTCCTGCGCCTGGGAGGTCTACGTCACCGACGGCGTGATCACCTGGGAGAAGCAGATCACCGACTACCCCACCACGGGGCCGGACATGCCCGAGTACGAGCCCCGCGGCTGCCCGCGCGGCGCAGCCTTCTCCTGGTACACCTACTCCCCCACGCGCATCCGCTACCCGTATGTGCGCAGCGTGCTGCTGGACGCATTCCGCGCCGCCCGGCAGCGGCACGACGGCGACGCCGTCGCCGCCTGGGCGGAGGTCACCGGGGACCCGGCCACCTCCCGCGCCTACAAGTCCGCACGCGGACGCGGCGGGATGGTGCGCGTCGGCTGGGACGAGGCGATGGACCTCATCGCCGCCGCCTACGTGCACACCATCCGCACCTGGGGGCCGGACCGCTGCGCCGGGTTCTCCGTCATCCCGGCGATGTCGATGCTCTCCTACGGGGCCGGCGCCCGCTTCCACGAGCTCATCGGCGGCACCATGCTGTCCTTCTACGACTGGTACGCGGACCTGCCGCCGGCCTCCCCGCAGGTGTTCGGCGACCAGACCGACGTGCCCGAGGCCGGCGACTGGTACAACGCCCAGTACCTGATCATGTGGGGCTCGAACCTGCCGCTGACCCGCACCCCGGACGCCCACTTCATGACCGAGGCCCGCTACCACGGGCAGAAGGTCGTGGCCGTCTCCCCCGACTACGCCGACAACACCAAGTTCGCCGACCAGTGGCTGCGGGTGGCCCCCGGCACCGACGGTGCCCTGGGCATGGCCATGGGGCACGTGATCCTGTCCGAGTTCCACGTCGGACGGCGCGAGCCCTTCTTCCTGGACTACATGCGCCGTCACACCGACGCCCCGTTCCTGGTGGAGCTGGTCCCCTCCCCCGACGGCTCCGGAACCGTACCGGGCCGCTTCGTCACCGCCGACGGCGTGGCCGGGGTGGCCGACGACCTGCCCCGCGGCGAGTTCCGGCCGCTGGTGTGGGACCGCGAGCGCGGCCCCGCCGACCCGGGCGGTACGCTCGCCGACCGCTTCACCCCCGAGGGCGAGGGCAAGTGGAACCTGCTCATGGAGGGCGTGGACCCGATCATGTCCATCGCCGAGCTCGCCGACGACGGCGCAGCGGGCGCGCCCTCCCCGGCCGGCCCCGCACCGGCGCGCGCCGTCGTCGAGCCCACGGAGATCCTGCTGCCCCGCTTCGACCTGCCCGGCTCCCAGACGCCCACCGGATCCGTCGGAGGCGGAGTGATCCGGCGGGGCGTGCCCGCGACCCGCCTGCCCGACGGGCGTCTGATCACCACCGTCTACGACCTGCTGCTGGCCGACTACGCGGTGTCCCGCCCCGGGCTGCCCGGCCAGTGGCCCGCCGACTACCACGACGCCACCATCCCGGGCACACCCGCCTGGGCGGCGGAACTCACCGGCGTCCCCGGGCCCGCCACGATCCGGGTGGCGCGCGACTTCGCCGTCAACGCCATCGAGTCCGGCGGCCGCTCCCAGATCGTCATGGGTGCCGGTATCAACCACTACTACCACGCGGACCAGATCTACCGGACGCTGCTGGCACTGACCTCCATGTGCGCCACCCAGGGCGTCAACGGTGGCGGCTGGGCCCACTACGTCGGCCAGGAGAAGGTCCGCCCCATCGCCGGCTGGTCGCAGTTCGCCTTCGCCCTGGACTGGCACCGGCCCGCCCGCCAGATGATCTCCACGGGCTTCTGGTACCTGACCACCGACCAGTGGCGCTACGACGACACCCAGGCCGACCGCCTGGCCTCCCCACTGGGCGCCGGCACCCTGGCGGGCAAGACCGTCTCAGACACGCTGGTGGAGGCGATGCGGCGCGGCTGGACCCCCTCCTACCCGACCTTCGACCGCAACCCGCTGCTGCTGGGCCAGCAGGCCGCCGCCGCGGGCATGGATCCCAAGGACTACGTCGTCGACCAGCTGACCCGGGGCGAGCTGCGCTTCGCCTGTGAGGACCCGGACGCCCCGGAGAACTTCCCCCGCATCCTGGCCTCCTGGCGCACCAACCTGCTGGGCTCCTCCGCCAAGGGCACCGAGTTCTTCCTGCGCCACATGGTCGGCTCCGGCGGTGACGTCAACGCGACCGAGACCCCCGCCGGACGCCGCCCGGAATCCATGACCTGGAGGGAGGAGGCGCCCCAGGGCAAGCTCGACCTGATGTGGACGGCGGACTTCCGCAACACCTCCACCACGCTGCACTCCGACGTCGTGCTGCCGGCGGCCACCTGGTATGAGAAGTACGACCTGTCCACCACGGACATGCACCCCTTCATCCACTCCTTCAACATGGCGATCGACCCGCCGTGGGAGGCGCGCAGCGACTTCGACATCTACCAGCAGCTGGCCGAGCTGGTCAGCGCCTGGGCGCCCAAGTACCTGGGCACCCAGACCGACGTCGTCGCCGCCCCGCTCACCCACGACACCCCCGACGCCATGACCATGCCGCATGGGGACACCGCCGCCCTGCCCCAGGCGTGGGTGCCGGGCGTGACCATGCCCAAGCTGGTGCCGATCGAGCGCGACTACACCCAGATCCGCAACAAGTTCGACGCCGTCGGCCCCCTGGTGGAGTCCCCCGGCATCCCCATCAAGGGCATCATGCTGCACCCGGAGCGGGAGATGGAGCGGCTGCGGCGCGCCCACGGCACCGGCGTCGGCGCGGCGGCGGGCCGTCCGCTGATCGACACTCCCATCCGGGCCGGCGACGCCGTCATGCACATGTCCGGCGCCACCAACGGGCATCTGGCCACCCAGGGCTGGCAGACCCTGTCCCGGCGCACCGGTACCCCGCTGGTGGAGCTGAGCGAGGAGGAGGCCGGCAAGCAGGTCACCTTCGCCGACACCCAGCTCAGGCCCCAGCCGGTGATCACCACCCCGGAGTGGTCCGGCTCGGAGCACGGGGGCAGGCGCTACTCGGCCTTCGTGGTCAATGTGGAGCACGCCAAGCCGTGGCACACGCTCACCGGCCGCATGCACTACTACCTGGACCACGACTGGATGCGGGACATGGGCGAATCGCTGCCAACCTTCCGCCCGCCGCTGGACTTCGCCGCCCTGTACGGGGAGGCCGCCCCCGGGCAGGTGGGCACCGCCCCCGACGGCGCCGTGCAGGTGGCCGTGCGCTACCTGACGGTCCACAACAAGTGGGCGATTCACTCCCAGTACTACGACAACCTGCACATGCTCACCCTGGGCAGGGGCGGCCAGACGATCTGGATGAGCCCGGCGGACGCGGACAAGATCGGCGTACAGGACAACGAGTGGGTGGAGGCCTATAACCGCAACGGGGTCGTGGCCGCCCGGGCGGTCGTCTCCCACCGCATCCCCGAGGGCACGGTGTTCATGCACCACGCCCAGGAGCGCACCATGAACACGCCACTGACCGAGTCCTCCGGCCGCCGCGGCGGCACCCATAACTCGCTGACCCGGATCGTGCTCAAGCCCAGTCACTTCGCGGGCGGGTACGCCCAGCTGTCCTACGCCTTCAACTACATCGGCCCCACCGGCAACAACCGCGACGAGGTGACGCTGATTCGTCGTCGCACCAACCAGGAGGTGACCTTCTGATGAAGGTGATGGCCCAGATCGCCATGGTGATGAACCTGGACAAGTGCATCGGCTGCCACACGTGCTCAGTCACCTGCAAGCAGGCGTGGACCAACCGGGAGGGCACCGAGTACATGTGGTTCAACAACGTCGAGACGCGCCCCGGCGTCGGCTACCCCAAGGGCTGGGAGGACCAGGAGCGCTGGCGCGGCGGCTGGGAGCGCACCGCCGGTGGGCGGCTGCGGCCCCGCTCCGGCGGGAGGCTGCGCCGCCTGGCGCAGATCTTCGCCAACCCGGACATGCCCGGCGTTGAGGACTACTACGAGCCGTGGACCTACGAGTACGACCGGCTGCTGTCCGCACCCAAGGACTCCCCCAGCATTCCGGTGGCGCGGGCCAAGAGCCAGCTGACCGGTGAGTACATGCCCACCATCCAGTGGGGTCCCAACTGGGACGACGATCTGGGCGGCTCCACCCAGACCCTCGCTGAGGACCCGATCGTGGCGAGCATGAGCCGGAAGATCGCCACCGAGATCGACCAGGCATTCATGTTCTACCTGCCCCGCATCTGCGAGCACTGCCTGAACCCGACCTGCGTGTCCGCCTGCCCGTCCGGCGCCATGTACAAGCGCAGCGAGGACGGCATCGTGCTGGTGGATCAGGACGCCTGCCGCGGCTGGCGCATGTGCGTGTCCGCCTGCCCGTATAAGAAGGTCTACTTCAACCACGCCACCGGCAAGGCGGAGAAGTGCACGCTGTGCTACCCGCGCCTGGAGGCCGGCCAGCCCACCGTCTGCTCAGAGACCTGCGTGGGGCGCCTGCGCTACCTGGGGGTGCTGCTGTACGACGCCGACCGGGTCTCCCAGGCCGCCGCCGTCGCCGACCCGCAGGACCTGTACGCGGCGCAGCGGGAGATCCTGCTGGACCCGCACGACCCGGAGGTGGTGCGGGCGGCCCGTGAGGCGGGTGTGCCTGCCTCCTGGGTACAGGCCGCTCAGGACTCCCCCGTGTGGGACCTGATCTCCACCTACCGGGTGGCGCTGCCACTGCACCCGGAGTACCGGACCATGCCGATGGTCTGGTACATCCCGCCGCTGTCGCCGGTGGTGGACGAGGTGGCCGCTGCGGGCCTGGACGGCGAGGACCACCGGGTGCTGCTTACCGCCGTGTCCGAGATGCGCATCCCGCTGGAGTACCTGGCGGGCCTGTTCACCGCCGGGGACACCGACGCCGTGGAGCTGGTGCTGCGGCGGCTGGCGGCCATGCGCTCCCACATGCGCGAAGTCCGGCTCGGACGTGAGGCAGACCCGGCCATCGCCGCAGCCGTCGGCATGAGTGGAGCACAGTTGGAGGACATGTACCGTCTGCTGGCGATCGCCAAGTACGACGACCGCTACGTCATCCCCACCGCCAGCCCGGAGGTGCCGCGCGGCATGACCGCCATGGGTGAGGACGTGCGCACCCTGCTGGGTGAGGGCGCTCCGGCCGCCTGCGGCTCCGGCGTCGGCCAGGGCGCGGAAGGGCCGGTGTCACTGCCGCTGCCGACCGTGCGCCGCGAACCGGTGCCGACGGCGGGCCCCGGCGTCGCAGTGAGTGCGGCCAACCGGGTCGGAGGCCACTGAAATGGCGGCGACGACGAGCACCGGGATGCGGCCGTCCGCGGCCACCACGCCGGTCATTGACGCCGTCGGCCGGGCGATCGTCCACATGAGCGCCTCGCTGCTGCTCGACTACCCCGCCGAGGACGCCTTCGACGAGCGGCTAGACGCCGTCGATGAGGCCCTGGCCAACGCCCCCGCGCTGCCCGAGGCGGTCCGCGCGCCGCTGGCGGAGTTCGTGGCGCAGGCACGCAGTCGGGGTACGCGCGCCCTGGCCGAGCACTATGTGGAGGTCTTCGACCGGCGCCGTCGCTGCTGCCTGTACCTGAGCTATTACGCCGTCGGCGACACCCGCTACCGGGGGGCGGCCCTGGTCGCCTTCAAGCAGGCCCTGGCCGCCGCCGGCTACGAGCTGGACCGCGACGAGCTGCCCGACTACCTGCCGGTGGTGCTGGAGCTGAGTGCCCGCAGCGGTGATGAGGTCGCCGACGTGCTGCTGTCCTCGCACCGGGACGGCCTGGAGGTGCTGCGCCGGGCCCTGACCGAGGCGGCCTCTCCGTATGCTCGGCTGCTTGACGCCGTCGTCGCCACCCTGGAGCCGGTGGACACTGCCACCGCCGAGCGGGTGCGGGCCCTGGTCGCTGCCGGCCCTCCCACCGAGACAGTGGGTGTCACCGACACGCTGCCTTTCCCGAGCATGCCGCCTGCGGCACCGGTCGGAGCCCCACTGCGCCATGAGCCTGTTCACGCCGCCGCGCGCACCGCCCCGTCGTCGTCCCCCGCCGGAATCACTCCCAGCAGTATCCAGGAGCAGCCATGAACACCTTCGAGTCGGCGGTCTTGTGGACCGCCCTGCCCTACGTGTCCTTCATTCTGCTGGCGGCGGGGCTGATATGGCGCTACCGCAATGACCAGTTCGGGTGGACCAGCCGGTCCTCACAGTGGCAGGAGTCGGCAATCCTGCGCTGGTCCTCCCCCCTGTTCCACTTCGGGATCCTGCTAGTCGCGCTCGGCCACTTCATGGGATTGGTGATTCCCAGGAGCTGGACCGAGGCTGCGGGCATTCCAGAGCACGTATACCACCTGGTGGCGGTGATCCCCGGCTCGCTGGCCGGGCTGATGACGCTGGTGGGACTGGCCGGGCTGCTCTACCGGCGCGTGGTGGTCAAGTCGGTGCGTCTGGCCACCACGAAGAACGACATCCTCATGTACGTGCTGCTCCTTGTGCCTGTGTGCCTGGGCGCGTGGGCGACGCTGTCCACTCAGCTGCTGGGCGGCGTCGACGGCGGTTACGACTACCGGGAGACGATCAGCCCGTGGTTCCGTTCGCTCTTCGCCCTGCAACCGCACCCGGAGCTGATGGCGGACGTGCCCATGGTGTTCAAGCTGCACATTGTGGCGGGGCTGGCGCTGTTCGCCGTCTGGCCCTTCACCCGGCTCGTCCACGTGGTTTCCGCACCGGTGGGGTATGTGACCCGGCCGTACGTGGTCTACCGCTCCCGCCCGGGCGCCACTTCCACCGTGCCGCCCCGCCGCGGCTGGCGGCCGGTGCACACCCAGGGCACCGGCAACCAGGGAGCGGACGATCTCACCCCCTCCCAGGGCGCCTAGCCAACCACCTACTCCTACTCCCACTCCCGTCCCCCCACCGAGATCGGTAGTTGTTACGTACCGAGATCGGTAGATCTTACGTACCGAGATCGGTAGTTGTTACGTACCGAGGTCGGTAGATCTTACGTACCGAGATCGGTAGTTGTTACGTACCGAGGTCGGTAGTTGTTACGTACCGAGGTCGGTAGAAGTTGCGTGCTCCTCCGACAAAAGAGGATCTTCGTGTTTGTGGGCGTGGTGTTCTCGGGCGGGCAAGGATGCTCTCGCCGTCGGCGGGGCGGTCGTCGACGCCGGCGGGATACACCTCCGGGATGCGGACTGGCCGCCGAAGATGCCCTCCCGGGCGGCGTCGACCGGGTGCCGGGCCGCGTCGTATGCACCAAGCCCGCATCCGCGAACAGCCCCACCGGGCCACCCGGGCCGGCTGTTCATGCTGGTGGGTGTGGTGGCCGACGTGCTGCGGGTTCAGGGGCCTGGTGAGCCTGCCGGCTCACCGCGGCGCAAGTGCCTGCCTGCTCACCCCGGCGCCTGGAAGCGGGTTCATCTGCAACGCCACTTCACCGTCTGCAACGCCACTTCGGGGTTAACAACGCCAGTTGACCGTCTCCTGAAGGGCTCCGAGGTATGCAGCAGAGCGTTAAGTAGCGTTGTTAACGCCCAACCGGCGCAGCAGACACCCCCACCCCACCACAACCACCACACCCCCAAACACGAAGAGCCTGTACTACTAGCGGAGCCTGAAGGGCTGACGGTGCATCGCACTTGTTTGTTTATGGTGCGGATGAATCAAATACGGGCAGCTCGAGGTCGATCTCGGCACGTAACAACTACCGACCTCAGTACGTAACAACTACCGACCTCAGTACGTAAGATCTACCGACCTCGGCACGGATGCCGGTTACCGGTTGCCGGTAGCCTCGCCGGTGGAGCCCGGCCCGACGACGCTCCTGCGCCGCCGGGCCGCGGAAACTCCCGGGGGGCCACCCGACGCCATGCGCCACGGCCTCGCAAACGCTCACGCCCCGAAAGGACCCGCCATGCACCGACCCCGTCAGGCCGCACCCGCGGCATACCCGACACGACGAATGGCGCTGGGCGCGGCCGCCCTGGTCGCCTCACTCTCGCTCGCCGCCTGCGTCGCCCCCATCCCCTCCGCCACCTCCGGCTCCCCCACCGGCACGGACGCCGCCCCCGCCTCGGCCACAGCCGACGGGTTATCCGGAGAGATCGTCGTACTCGCCGCAGCCTCCCTCCAGGACACATTCGAGGAGATCGCCGCGGACTTCCAGGAGGCCAACCCGAGCGCCTCCGTCACCTTCGACTTCCAAGGATCACAAGACCTGGTCACCGCGCTGGCAGAAGGCGCGACCGCGGACGTGCTCGCCACCGCCAACAACTCCACCATGGACGCCGCCGCCTCGCAGTCCCTCGTGGATGACCAGACCGAGTTCGCCACCAACGTGCTCACCCTCATCGTCCCCGCCGGCAACCCCGCAGGCGTCACCGGGATCGACGACGGTTCACTGGACGGCGCGGACCTCGTCGTCTGCGCCCCGGAGGTGCCCTGCGGCGAGGCCACCCGCGCACTCGCCAAGCAGCTCGGGATCACGCTGGCGCCCGCCTCCGAGGAACAGAAGGTCACAGATGTGCGCGGCAAGGTGGAATCCGGAGAGGCCGACGCCGGCATCGTCTACGCCACCGATGCCGCCGACGCCGGCGACGCCGTCGAAGTCATCGCCCTGCCTGACAACGACGTCGTCAACCACTACCCGATCGCGCTCACGCGGGACACCGTGAATGCTGAGACCGCCCAGGCCTTCGTCGACCTGGTCCTGTCCGACGCCGGGCAGGCAGTCCTGGCCGCCCACGGCTTCGGCGCCCCCACCGGCCAGTGACTCGGGCAGCGGCCGATTCCCGCCGCCAGGCTGCACGGCGGTCCGCATCCGGGGCGCGTGCGGGAGCACGCTCCGCCCGGGCCCGTGCGCGTTCCCGCGCCGCACGTACCCGTCTGCCGGCGGTTGTCGTACTGCCGGCTGTCATCGGCGCCTGCGCGATGCTGCTGCCCTTCTTTGGCCTGGGTACCCGCGTGGCCTGGACGCAGCTGCCCGTCCTGCTCGCCTCCGACTCCGCCCGCCTGGCGTTGAGCCTGTCACTGCGCACCTGCTCCCTGGCGACCATCATCTCGGTGGTGCTGGGGGTGCCGCTGGCGATTGTGCTCGCCCAGGAGTGGCCCGGGGTGCGCGTGGCCCGCGTGCTGGCCGTGCTTCCCATGACCATGCCCCCGGTGGTGGCCGGGACTGCGCTGCTTGCCGCGCTGGGCAAGCGCGGCCTGCTTGGTCCCCTCCTGGAGCGGATCGGCGTCCAGGTGGCCTTCACTACCGCCGCCGTGGTGATTGCGCAGGTGTTTGTCTCCATGCCCTACCTGGTGGTCACCCTGGAGGCGGCGCTGCGTTCACGCGACACCCGCCCCGAGGCGACCGCCCGCACGCTCGGCGCAGGCCCGACGACGGTGCTGGCCCGGATCACCCTGCCGCTGGCCGCCCCCGCCCTGGCTCGTGGTACGGCCCTGGCGCTGGGACGCAGTCTGGGAGAGTTCGGTGCCACCATCGCCTTCGCGGGCTCCCGCGAGGGCGTTACCCGCACCGTGCCGCTGGCGGTCTACCTCGAGCGCGAGTCAGACACCCCCACCGCTCTTGCGCTGGCGGTGGTGCTGATCATGGCGTCGTTCCTGGTGGTCGCCGCGACCGGCGTGCGCTGGGGGGCGTTCGCCCAGCGCCTGGTGCAGTTCGGGTCGGCCATCCGCGGCATCGTCTCCTCCGAGTCCCCCGGCGGCGGCCGGGCCGTGCCCGACGACGTCCCCGCCGCGCGGCTTTCGCCACCACCCCCGGGGATGCCCGCCGCTACGCCGTCGCCGCACGGGCGGTCAGTACGCGTGCGCTTCACTGAGGCTGAGCGGGACGTCGCCGTGGACCTGAGTATCCCGGCGGGCCGTACCCTGGCCCTTATCGGCCCTAACGGCTCGGGGAAGTCGACCGTGTGCGCCGTGGTCGCCGGGCTGCTGGATGCCTCCGAGGGTGAGGTGCGCATTGGGGGGCAGGTGGTCGACGGCGCGGCCGGCTTCGTTCCTGCCGGGCGGCGCGATGTGGCCCTGTTGTCCCAGGCGCCGGGCATGTTCACGCACATGTCGGTTCTGGACAACGTGGCCTTCGGTCCACGCTGCCGGGGCGCCTCCCGCGCCGCCGCCCGGCGGCTGGCCCGGGCGGAGCTCGCCGCGGTCGGAGCCGCGCATTTGGCGGGACGCCGCGCGGGCGAGCTCTCAGGCGGCCAGGCGGCACGGGTGGCACTGGCCCGCGCCCTGGCCACCCGCCCGGCGGTGCTGGTGCTAGATGAGCCGACCGCTGCCGTCGACGTCGGCGCCCGTCAGGAACTGCGCCTCCTAGTGGCCCGCCGCGCCGCCCACGACGGGCTGACCATCCTGCTGGTCACTCATGACGTGGCGGAGGTGGCGGCCCTGGCCGACGACGTGGCCGTGCTGGAGGGTGGCCGGGTGGTCGAGTGCGGGCCGGCCACCCGGGTGCTGGCCGCCCCGGCGAGCGCCTTCACCGCCCGGCTGACCGGGACGACGCTACTGCGCGGCATCCTGGCCGGCAGCCCCGAACAGCCACGCCTGCGCCTGCGAGACGGGATCGAGGTGGTCGCGGCACCGCTGGAGGAGGCCTCAGACCGCGCGGGCTTCCATGCCGGCGCACCGGCGTCGGCACTGTTTCCGCCCGAGGCGGTCGCCGTCTACACACGTGAGTCGGCGCCTGCGGAGGAGTCCACGGAGGAATCCGCGGTGGGCGGCGCGCCGGCAGGCAGTCCCCGCAATGCACTGCGAGCCACGGTGCGCGAGGTAGGCGGAGATCAGGGCCTGGTGGCGGTCGTGCTGGAGCTGGGCGACGGGCAGGCGCTACGCGCCCTGCTCACGGCGGGGGCGGTCGCGGAGCTGGGGCTGTGTCCGGGCCGACCGGTGACGGCGGTGATCAAGGCCGCCCAGGTGCGGCTGGTGCGCGCAGCCCCAGCAGCCACATGAGGTACACCCCGCCGCAGGCCGCGGCCAGCAGCCCGACGGGGATCTGGAAGGGCGCCAGTAGCCGCTGCGCAGCCAGGTCGGCGACCACCAGCAGGGCGGTCCCCATGGCGGCGGATACGGACAGCGTCAGCCCCGCCGTACGGGCCAGCCGCTGCGCCAGCTGGGGGGCGGCCAGTGCCAGGAATCCGATGGGGCCGGCCACGGATACGCACACCGCCGCAAGAACCACCCCGTAGCCGACCATGGCGGCGCGCACCCGCCCCACGCCGAGCCCGAGGGAGGTGGCGGCGTCGTCACCCAGCTCCAGGGCGGCGGCAGGCCGCCCGAACCACGCCGCCAGTGGAAGCAGTACCACCGCGGCCGCCGCCAGCGGACGCACCTGCGCCCAGGTGATGGCGTTCAGTGAGCCGTACTGCCAGGCGCGCGCCACCTCTGCCTGCTGGATAGTGGCACGCGAGAGCAGGTAGTCGTTGAGTGCAGACAGCGTCTGGGACAGGGCGACGCCGGCGAGCACCAGGTTCTCACCGACTCCCCCGCGCCTGCGCGCCGCGAGCACCACCACCGCGGCGGTGGCGAATCCGCCGATGGTGGTGCCCAGTGCGATGGTGGCGGTTGAGGAGGCGGCGGATACGAGGATGACCAGCAGGCCCCCAGTGGTGGCACCGGTGGTGAAGCCGACGATGTCAGGGCTGCCGAGCGGGTTCCTGGACAGGCTCTGGAAGAGGGCGCCCGACAGCGCCAGCATGGCGCCGATCAGGGCGGCGGAGACGAGCCGGGGCAGGCGCTGCCCCAGCACGATGAACCGGTCCAGATCACTGCCGCCGCCGACCAGGACGCGCAGGGCGTCGGAGGCGGGAAGCTCGTAGGCGCCGGTCAGCAGGGTGTAGGCGCCCGCCCCGATGGCCACGGCCAGCAGCGCCGTCGTCACGGTCAGGGCGCGCCGACGCAGCAGCAGGCTGCGGCCGCGGCCCGGGTGCAGCAGCAGGTGCCCGGACGGCGGCCCGGCCGCGGAGGGGGGCTTCGAGCGCCTGGCGACGACGTCGGAGGGCGGCGCGGTCGGCCCGCCCGGGAATTCGGGATTGCCTGCGCGGTGCGGGGCCGTGTTCACCGGGTCGCCTCCCCGCGTCGCAGCACCATGGCCAGTAGTACGGGGCCGCCCAGAAAGGCGGTGACCACGCCGGCCTCAAGCTCGTCGGGGCGGATCAGGACGCGTCCCAAGATGTCCGCGGCCAGCAGCAGTATCGGCCCGGCCACCAGGGATGCGGCCAGCAGCCGCCGCTGGTCAGCGCCCATGACCAGCCGCAGCACATGGGGAACCACCAGCCCGACGAAGGAGATGGGACCCACTGCCGCCGTCGCCGCCCCGCACAGCAGCGTGATGGCGGCCAGGGCGAGTGCCCGGGCCCGCCCCAGCCGGGCGCCGAGCGCGGCGGCCTGCTCCTCGCCCAGAGCCATGATGTTGAGGGTGTGCCCGGAGGCGAGGGCCAGGGCGAGCCCGGCGGCGAGGAACGGGGTCACCCAGGCCAGCAGGGTCGCGTCGCGGCCCTCGAGGGCGCCCACCACCCAGAAGCGGTAGGAGTCGAAGGCACTCGTGTCGTACAAGGTGATGGTGCCGGTGATGGCGTTCAGGCTGGCCCCCAGGGCGATGCCGGCCAGGACCAGGCGGGTCGGGCCGGCCTCACGGCTGCGGCGGGCCATGAGCTGGACCAGGGCGGCGGCCAGTGCCGCCCCGGCGAAGGCGAACCAGAGATAGCCGGATACGGTGGTGATGCCGCCGAGCCAGACGGACAGCACCACCGCCAGGGAGGCGCCGGCGTTGACGCCGAGGATTCCGGGCTCGGCCAGGGGGTTGCGGGTCAGCGCCTGCATAACCACCCCGGCGACGGCCAGGGCGGCGCCGGTTACGACCGCCAGGAGGGTGCGGGGCAGGCGCAGCCGCCACACGATGAGGGATGCGATCGAGTCGTCGTGGGCGCGCACTCCCTCCCAGGCCTCGGCGAGGGCGAGTGGCCGGGAGCCGACGGCGAGGCTGAGCAGGCACAGGGCGGCCAGCACGGCGAGGCCGCCGCACAGCGCCCCCGCGTCCAGGGCGAGGGGACGGAGACCACTTGCACGGAACACAGTTCTTTAGGATAGCCTCACCGCATGAGTTCTCTGTTCTCGCGCCGCACCGCCCTGGGCGTGCTCGGCGCAGCCGTCGCCGTTCCCGTCATCGCCGCCTGCTCCGGCTCCACGACCTCCACCGCCACCGGCTCCTCCGCAGCCTCCGCCGGGGCCACCGACACGGTCGGCACCGCCGCGGCCGACGCCGTCGTCCCCACCACCATTCCCGAAGGCATGGGCTCCGGTCAGGGCGACGACGTCTTCCCCCGCACTGTCACCCACTTCCTGGGCGAAACCACCGTCGAGGCCGCGCCCGAGCGGGTCGTGATCATCTCCACCGGCCAGCTGGACGCCGCCCTGACCCTCGGCGTCGTTCCGGTCGGCGCCACCTCCGGGGACGGCGCCGGCACCGTCCCCGACTACCTGCCTACCGCCTTCCCCGACGACGCCGACGCCCTGGCGGCGATCACCGACGTGGGCTCGCGCACCGAGCCGAGCGTGGAGGCGATCGCAAATCTCTCTCCCGACCTGATCCTGATGAATATCGCGGGCAAGGACGCCGAGTCCCTGTACGGCTCACTGAGCGAGATCGCCCCGACCGTGGCCACACAGGGCACCGGCCAGTACTGGAAGCAGGACTTCCTGCTGCTGGCAGACGCCCTGGGCAAGCCGGAAACGGCCCAGGCGTGGATGGAGTCCTTCCATGCCGACGCCGCTTCCGCCGGCGAGGACATCGCCGACAACGTGACCGTGTCCCTGCTGCGCAAGAACGGCGACCGCACCCGCATCTTCGGGGCCGTCTCCTTCGCCGGCTCGGTGCTGGCCGACATGGGCGTGGCCCGCCCGGACACGCAGACCTTCACCGATGACACTTCCATCGACATCTCCGAGGAGCAGCTCGACCAGGCCGACGCCGACTGGATCCTGTTCGGCGTACAGGGCGGGGACGCCTCCGAGCTGACCGGCATGTCGTTGTGGCCGACGCTGTCTGCCGTGCAGGCCGACCAGGTCGTGCAGGTGGAGGACGACCCCTTCTACCTCAACGCCGGCCCGACGGCGGCCCGCTTCGTCCTGGACGCCGTCAGCGCCACGGTGAAGTGAGCGTCGTCGCTCACGAGCGGTAGCGGGAACGCCGTGCAGACCATGGCCGAGACCGCCCCGGGCCGGAGCGTGCTCCAGACCCGGGGCGTATGCCTGTCCTACCACCCCGAGCACCCGGTCATCGACGAACTGACCGTCCGGGTCGAGCCGGGCGAGGTAACGATGATCGTCGGCCCGAACGCCTGCGGGAAGTCCACGCTGCTGCGCGCCCTCAGCCGGGTGCTGGCCCCCGACTCCGGCCAGGTGCTGCTGAACGGGGAGGACGCGGCGGGTATCCGCCCGAAGTCCTTCGCCCGGAAGGTCGGCATGCTCGCCCAGTCCTCGATCGCCCCCACCGGCATTACCGTGCATGAGCTGGTGGCCCGCGGCCGCTACCCCTACCAGTCGCTGCTGCACCAGTGGTCCAGGCAGGACGACCAGGCGGTGGCGGAGGCGATGGAGCGCACTCAGGTGACCGGCCTGGCCCGCAGGCGGGTTGCCTCCCTGTCGGGAGGGCAGCGGCAGCGGGTGTGGATCGCGATGGCGCTGGCGCAGCGCACCGACGTGTTGCTACTGGACGAGCCCACCACCTACCTGGATCTGGCCCACCAGGTGGAAGTGATGGAGCTGTGCCGGGAGCTGAACGCCGAGCTGGGCACCACGATCGTGGCGGTCCTGCACGACTTGAACCAGGCGTGCCGCTACGCGGATCGGATCATCGCCATGCGCTCGGGCCGCATCATGGCCAATGGGGCGCCGCAGGAGGTGATCACCCCACAGCTGGTGCAGGCGGTGTTCGGCCTGGAGGTGCACGTGACCCCGGACCCGCTCACGGACACCCCGCTGGTTCTGCCGCTGCCGCGCAGGATGCAATAGTCGGCAGGCGCGGCGGCGTGTCGCCAGGCCCTGGCAATACCTGGCGACGGACGCCGGGACGGTTTTAACCTTGTCAGCAAGGTTCAACCGATGCGGATCGTCCGCCCGCATCATCCCGAGTCGAGGAGTATTCGTGACCGCCACAACTCTGCCCGAGACCATGCGCGCCGTCATCATGCGCGCCCCCGGCGACGTCGTCGTCGAGGACGTGGAGGTGCCCCGCGTGGTCAAGCCCACCGACGTCGTCATCAAGCTGGCCGCCGCCTGCATCTGCGGCTCCGATCTGTGGCCCTACCGCGGCCTGGAGGATGTGGAGAACCGCCGTATGGGGCACGAGTACGTCGGCACCATCGTGGAGGCCGGCGACGAGGTCAAGACCCTCAAGGTCGGCGACTTCGTGATCGGCTCCTTCATGCTCTCGGACGGCACCTGTGAGATCTGCCAGGCCGGCTACCCGTCCCGCTGCGCCAACGCCGGCTCCTACACCGGCTCTCAGGCGCAGTACATGCGCGTGGAGCTGGCCGACGGCTCGCTGGTGGCCGTGCCCGGCGGCGAGCCCGACGACCCCGACCGCCTGGCCGACTACCTGGCCGCCTCCGACGTGCTGGGCACCGGCTGGTTCGCCGCGGTGGCCGCCGAGGCCGGACCGGGCAAGACCATCGCCGTGGTCGGCGACGGTGCCGTGGGCCTGTCCGCGGTGCTGGCCGCCAAGGCGCTCGGCGCCGAGAAGGTCATCGCCTTCTCCCGCCACGAGGACCGGGCCGCCCTGGCCCGCGAGTTCGGCGCCGACGTCGTCATCCCCGAGCGCGGCGAGGAGGGCGCCGCCAAGGTCAAGGAACTGACCGGCGGCTACGGCGCCCACGGCGTGGTCGAGGCGGTCGGCAACCAGGTCTCCATGGACCAGGCCATCGCCTCCTGCCGGCCCGGCGGCTACGTCGGCTTCGTGGGCGTGAGCCACGACCAGCAGATAGAAGGCATTGGCCTGTTCTTCTCCCAGGTGCACCTGCACGGCGGCCCCGCCCCGGTGCGCCGCTTCCTGCCGGACCTGATCAAGCGCATCCAGGCCGACGAGATCCACCCCGGCAAGGTCTTCACCTCCCGCATCCCGCTCGACGACGCCGCCGCGGGCTACAAGGCCATGGACGAGCGCCGCGAGATCAAGGTCCTGCTGGAGGTCTGAGCCGATGACATCCGCGGCTCAACCGCCGCAGGCAGCGCCGTCGTCGGGCATGCAGCCCGGCGGCGGCGCCGTCCTCGGCCCGCAGGACCTTGTGGCCCACACGGCCGCGGGACTGCCGATAGCATCTGACTCACCGTTGAAGAGTGTTTCCGGCCGGGCTATGCAGGACGCCCTGCGGGTGACGGCCGAACTCAACGGGCCTTACCGCACCCCCGCTGAGGTTCAGGACCTTTTCGCACGCCTCACCGGCTCGCCGGTGAACCGGACCCTGAACCTGACCCCGCCCTTCCACACGGACTTCGGCCGCAACATTCACATCGGAGACAACGTCTTCATCAACGCCGGCTGCTGCTTCCAGGACCAGGGCGGCATCAGCATCGGCAACCGGGTGCTGATCGGCCATCGCGTGGTGCTGGCGACCCTCAACCATGCCGAGCCCGTGGCCGAGCGCGGCACGCTGCTGCCCGCCCCCATCAGCATCGGCGACGACGTGTGGATCGGGGCGGGCGCCGTCGTCTGCCCGGGGGTAAGTATCGGGACCGGTGCGATCGTGGCCGCCGGGGCGGTGGTCACCCGGGATGTGCCCGCGGGCGTTGTGGTGGGCGGCGTGCCCGCCCGGGTGCTGCGCGAAGTGAGGACGTCGGACTAGCGGCGACCAGACCTCCCGCCGCTCCCTGCACCCGCTCATCCGAGAACAAGTCCTTGCCGACGCGGAGACTCTCTACGCCGCGGCCTAACCCGCCCGACTTGGCCGAGTGCCTGGACGCGTTTCTCAGCACCGAGGATCACTAGCCAGCAAGTTCGTGTCGTTGGGTGCCGGTACGCTGGTTGGTATGAATCTTCTGGAGCGTGCCGCAAACCGGCGCCAGGCGGCGCTGGTCGAGCTTGACACGGCTAATCAGGTCGCGCTGGGGCAGTTCTTCACGCCTGTTGCGGTCGCGCAGATCATGGCCGACCTGGTACACCTGCCGGAATCGGGCACGCTGCGGGTGCTGGACCCCGGCGCGGGGTCAGGCATGTTGTCCGCCGCCGTGGTGGATCGAGTGCGGCGGGAACGCCCGAATGTACGCGTGACGGTTACAGCCGTTGAGTTGGACGAGCGATTGTGGCCAGCCCTGACCGAGACCCTTGCCGACTGTGAGTCAGCGGGAGGTGTACGCACGTCGCTGGTCAAGAACGACTTCGTGCAGTGGGCGCTGCACACAGACGAGCGATTCGATCTAGTAATTCAGAACCCGCCGTATCACAAGATCCGTGCCCGCTCGGCGCTGGACGCTGACCTGCGCAGCGCGGGCATAGCCGTACCGAACATCTACGCCGGCTTCATGGCGCTCGGCACGCTCCTGGTCAATACCGGGGGGCAGCAGGTGTCTATCACACCGCGCTCATGGATGAATGGCACCTACTTCGGTCAGTTCCGCCGCACCTTGCTAGCGTCGTTCGGGATCGACGCCATACACACCTTCCATTCACGCTCCGAGGTGTTCGGTGACCTGGGAGTGCTCCAGGAGACAATCATCGTATCCGCTACGCACGGCTCACAACCGGAGACGGTTCGTCTCTCCTCGTCGGTGGATCACCGCGACGCGCCCGCAGCACGGCACGTGCCGGCTTCCCAGGTGGTGACGGGTGACTTTGTGTTTGTGCCTGCATCAGCCCAGGATGCCGAGGCGGTCGAATGGATGGCCTGTGCACGGTATACGCTCGCAGAGCTCGGTCTGACGGTGTCGACCGGGCGCGTGGTGGACTTCCGGGCCCGCGAGTACCTGATGCAGGAGCCGTCCGACGGCGCCGCACCGATGGTGTATCCGGCGAACATCACCCAGCAGCGAGTGTTTCATCCCCGCAGCAGCGTGAGGAAGCCGCAGTGGTTCCACGCGGCAGAGACGGTACACTCAAAGCTCCTGATTCCGGCGGGTACCTATGTTCTAGTCAAGCGCTTCTCCGCCAAGGAGGAGAACCGGCGTCTGGTGGCAGCCGTGTGGTCTGACGACAGCAGGCAACCGGCATTCGACAACAAGCTGAACTACATCCACTGCTCCGGGCACGGGCTGGAGCAGCAGGTTGCTGCCGGCTTAGCAGTATGGCTGAACTCGAAACCGGTTGACGACTACTTCCGGGTCTTCTCCGGACACACCCAGGTCAACGCCGGCGACCTGCGGCAGATGCGGTTCCCGAGCCTGGACCAGCTGCGCCGACTCGGCGAGAGCACGCACGATCCTGAAGAGGCCATCCGCAGGGTAATGGGCATGACACGCATGGAGGCCGCATGAGCACCGTCCAAGAGGCGCAGGCAATCCTCCGCGCATTCGACTTCGACCGGCAACGGACAAACGAGCAGGCAGGCCGCACGCTACTTGCTCTGGCAGGACTGGATGAGAACAGCGCGTGGGCCGATGCCACAAACAAGCGGATGGGCGTGCGGCAGATCCTAGACTGGATGCGCGGACCACTAAATCATCCAATCGCGGAGAACACGCGGGAGACCATACGTAGGTTCGTGCTACACCAGTTCGTTGACGTAGGCTTCTGCCTCCATAACGACGACGACCCCTCGCGGGCGACCAACTCGTCAAAGAACAACTACCGACTGAATCCGGAAGCCTTGCTGACGATCCGGCTCTACGGAACCCCCGACTTCGGCCCCGCTATTGAAGAGTACGTCGCTGAGGCGGGCAGTCTCGCCGCCAAGTACCAAGCTGCCCGCGATCTGGCCCGTATCCCCGTGACCACGCCCGAGGGGGATACTTTCACGTTGAAGGCAGGCGGACAGAACGTCCTCATCAAGGCGATGGTTGAGGAGTTCTGCACATACTTCGTGCCCGGCGGTGAGATCCTCTATGTCGGCGATGCCGACCAGAAGCTGGCAACGTTCGAGCGCGAGCGCCTCGCCGCCCTCGGCGTCGATATAGACGAGCGCGGGAAGATGCCTGACCTCGTGGTCTACCAACCCGACAAGAACTGGCTGTTCCTGATGGAGGCGGCCTCGACCCACGGACCCGTGGATCACATCCGCTACAGCCAGCTGTCGGGCCTGTTCTCGGGCTCAACTGCCGGTCTTGTGTACGTGTCCTGCTTCCCCGATCGCGCGGTGATGCGTAGGTTTCTCCCCGACCTGGCGTGGGAGACGGAGGTCTGGCTGGCGTCCGATCCCACCCACATGATCCACTTGAACGGTGAGAGGTTCTTGGGGCCGTATCAGCACTGACGCAGGCGACCTGCCCGCCGCCTCTCGCCATCAATCATCCAGCCGCCGCACCTCGGACCGGGACGCTGAAGGTAACCGTCCAGCGCGATTCGCCCCGATTGATCACGAAGTCACCACCGAGGCTCTCAACGCGACGCTGCGCGTCTGCCAGGCCAAGCCCGGAGGAGAGCGCACGGTCCTTGGTATGGGCCGCATCGACCGTGTTCGTCACCATACAATCGAGAGCGCGATCGTCGGTCTCGATCGTAATCCTGGCGAGTCCCTCGGCGGGCGTGTGCTTGGCGGCGTTGTCAACGAGCTCGTTGATAACACGCAGCACCTGCTGTTGCGCGCCCGGAGTAAAGATCGACTCCGTGAGCAGTTGTGTCCCATCGGTCTCCAGGCGGGCCCCGCGATCGGCAAGCACACGATCCGCATCCGCCAGGGTCTGCGCGAGCGGCCGTGGTGGCCTTGAGGCCACTCGGAGCACGACATCATCGCCGTCGTCTGTGCTCATGCTCCGCAGACCGCGCCGCAGTTGCGCCACCGCCATACGCACCGGTTCAATAATGACGTCGAGTTCCCGGCTCAGTTGCTCGTCGTCGGCGTGAGCTATCTTGAACTGCTCGCCCATCAGCACCGCGTAGGTGAGGTCACGTGCGACCGTGTCGTGCAGCTCCGAAGCCATGAGCCTGCGCTGCCGCAGCCGAGACTCGAGCCTACGCCGCGCGGCGCTGCGGGCTTGTTCGCGCTGGAACCGGAGCATTTCCCCAAGCACTATGCACGGAACTCCCACCATGGCTGGCCATACGAGCCTGCTCCATAAAGGCTCGTCGGCGACCGTTGTCAACAGCACCGGCAGCGTGATCATGCAGGCTAGCGAGTACACCATCCACCGGGGCTGACCGCGCGCGAGCAGCATGGCCACCACGCCCCATGCGGCCATGGTGGCCAAGAGCCCCGTTTCTTGGGGTATGGATGCTGCGATCCAGGTGACTACAACACTCGCCACGGTACCGACCGCCGGCGCGACCGAGGTCAAAGGCAGAGCGAGAACAGCCAGAACAGTGAGACTGATGGCTACCGGATCTCTCGGAGACGGGGACGTGAAGAAGAATGCAATGGTGAACAGGAAGACCCCCATGCCCGCGTGCAGCAGATGAGTGCGCAGCGTAGGCCACGCACCAGACCCGTCTTGGACGGGGTGAAGGGATGATCGTGGAAAAAGATAAAGCATGATGGCAGTACACGGTGAGGACAGTCTCCGGCTTAAGCTTAGTGGCATGTCCAGCTCTGACATGCTTCCCGCTGAGACGACGCATACGTCCCCGATCCGTGTAGCCGTGGTCGACGACGACGCCTACGTCCTGCGCGCGCTGCAGGCCTACCTCGATAAGCCCCCGCGGCTGCAGGTGCTAGGCGCCTTCAGGTCCGCGGCCGACGCGCTCGAGTTCGTGCGCGGCACTGACATTGACGTCGTCCTCACCGACGTGGCCATGCCCGGCATGGACGGGCTTGAGCTGTTGTCTCGGCTGAAACAGGAGTCCCCGGAGACCGCCGTGGTGGTGCTCACGGGTTTGGATGACGACACATCCATGCTGGACGCGCTGAGGCGGCATGCGAATGGCTTCCTACTCAAGAGCGCCGAACCGGACGATGTGGTCCGTGCCGTCCTCGCCGCCTACGACGGCGGTACTCCCCTCTCGCCGGATGCCGCCTCCAAACTGGTCACCAACCACCTGCGCCCGGTGATGCCGGACCGGGCGCCCGGCGTCACCGAGGCGGAGCACGACGTGCTCGTCCTACTGTGTGATGGCATGTCCAACGCGGAGATCGCTGAGCAGCTGAGTATTGCCGAGAGCACCGTGAAGCGGCATGTATCCAGTCTGATGCGCAAGTACGGGGTGAACTCCCGGCTCAGGCTCGTCGTCGCCGTCAATAAGGCGGGGCACCTGCCGTCCTGAAGGCGCCAGCTTCAGTCCTGAGCAATCGCGGTGACCGGAACTACCGACGCGGCACGGATGCTGGGGCGCAGGGCTGCTAGCACACCGACCGCCGCGGCTGCAAATAGGATCGCCACCAGCCATAGCCAGGGCACCCGCAGTACCAGGTCCGACCCGGTGTCGGTGCCCATAGCGGACGCTACGCCCGCCAGGCCCAGCACCGCCCCCAGGACGACTCCGATCACGCCGCCCAGCAGCGAGGTCAGTACCGCCTCGGTGATGAAGAGTCCTCCTACCTGACGCCGTTGTACGCCGGTGGCGCGCAGCACCCCGATCTCTCGGACCCGTTCCAGCACGCTCACGTCCGTGGTGTTGGCCATGCCGGATAGGGCGATCAGGAGCGTGAAGGCCAGTACCACCGCGATAACCGCCATAATCCAGTTGAGGTACTCCGTGAATGTGGTGCGGCCTGCTGCCGAGGTCGTGATGTAGTAGCCCTCTCCCTGTAGGAGTTGACGCACCTGCGAACCTGCCTCCGCGTTACTGCCGTCTCCGACGGTGCGCACCCACAGGGATGTCATTGTAGAGTTGTCCCCGACCAGCTTCTTTGCGACCACGGGCGTAATGACCGGCCCGAAGCCGCCCTCCTCCACGTGTACGGTCAGTTCGGCACTGCCCGCAGGTCCTGTGAGCGTCACGGGTGTGCCTTCGGGAAGGTCGTAGATTCCTCCAACAATCAGCGTGTTGTCATCAAGGCCCTCCAAGCCCGTATGAGAGCGGATGACCGGAGCGACTTCAGCCACATCCACTGCGGATACAGTGATCTTATTGTCCGCCGTCGTTTCCGGAGAGATACCCACATCGAACGTCGGCACCAGGACCGTCCGCTCTACGTCGTCCACGTTCTCTACCCGTGCGGTCAGTACTGACGTATCAGCATCAGCCGGGATTGCACTGACCCGGATGTCTATGGGACTGCCACTACTGATATATCCATCCATGGACGCTCGAACGCTGACGATACCGGTGACCAGGGTGGAGGCCACGGCCACGGAGACCAGCAGCGAGGCAGTAGTAGCGGCGGAGCGCCCCGGGTTACGGGCCAGATTGCGGGTGGCGAGCTGCAACACCGGTCGACGCGAACCGCCAGCGAGTCGCTCCGTGACACGACAGGCGCCGATAACCAGCAGCGGCAGTCCTACCAGCACACCCAGTACCAGAATCACTGCGCCCACAGCCGTGTACTCAATGACCCGCATCTGAATGCTCAATCCGATAATGACCAAACCGATTACGACTACCACCAGCCCGACGATTGCGCTGATCATGCGCCGACGGCTGAGAGAGCGCTCATCGGCCACCTGCCCGGTCAGGGCCACCAGGGGCGAGACTCGGGTGGCGCGGCGTGCCGGACGCAGCACCGCCACCAGTGTCACCGCGGTTCCGAGGAGTACACCCAATAGGAGTGAACGCCAGGACACCGTGAAATATTGCCGTTCCAGGCCTTCGATCAATCCAGCGCGCGACACCAGTGCAGCCAGTCCCACGCCAAGCCCGGCGCCCAGCACCGAGCCCACCAACCCGGTGATAAGCCCGGTGCGCAGCACCGATCCGAGCACCTGGCGGCGGGTCGCGCCGATGCAGCGCAGCAGACCGGTCTGGCGCGCCTGCCGGGCCACCATCGTACTGAACGTCGTCGCGATCACGATTCCCGCAACCACGGCGCACACCGGCCCCAGCAGCTGGAACAGTGTCATCGTCAACGAGTCCACCGCACTCTGCTCGGAAGTTCGCATGACCGCGATATCGGAAGCGGTATAAACACTCGCTCCCGGCTGAGAGGTCTGAACCGCCTGCTCGACCGAATTCATGAGCGCGTCAGTACTCGTACCCGATGATCCTGTTACGTAGAGCACTACAGGCGTATCCGGCACTCCGAGCACTGCACGTTCTTCCGCGGTCGCAAAGACATATTCACTAGCCGCGCCGTATCGGGTTATCTCAGCACCAGGCTCAATTATGCCCACAACCGTTGCAGTCGAGCTTATTCCAGTATCTGTGGCCGCTTTTTTGAAGGAGACGGTGCTTCCGACCTCAAGGTCCTGGACCTGCGCGGCGGCCGGGGAAAGGGCTACCTCTCCCTCCTTCTCCGGCAGACGTCCCGCCGTCAAGCGTGTGCCGCCCCCTATTTCGGGCACCTCCAGCACGAATACATGTGACACGTACGCGGAACCGGACGGGTGATCAATCCAAGTCGAGCCCTCAATGTAGGGACGCACACTGGCCACTCCCTCGGCGGCAGCGACGGCCTGGACCGCCTGTTCTGGCAGGGTCCCGTCCGTGGCGTCATCGTGACTGTCGGCGATGACGACCACATCCGCGTCGCCGACCGAAGCGCGAGCCGCCGCCGTCATCTGGGCGGTCGAAGAATCGGAGATGATAAGGCTGACAACTATGAGCGCCGCGCTCATGGCGACCGCCACCAGGGCGGCTACGGTGCGGCGCAGGTCGAGCATGGCGGGCATCAGTGCACCCCCTGCATGGCGGCCGCCGGGGCGGCGTGCTGGCCGGTTGGGCGAGCGAGCACGTCGTCGCCGACGATCCGCCCGTCCCGCAGCCGGACGATCCGGTTGGTGGCCCCGGCCGCGTTCTGATCGTGGGTGACCATGACCACCGTCTGGCCCAGGGCCTCGCACATGCGGGCCAGCGTCTCCAGCAGGGAGGCGGCCGAGGCGGTGTCCAAGGCGCCAGTGGGCTCGTCCGCGAAGATGACCTCCGGCCGCCCCACCAGGGCACGGGCCACCGCCACGCGCTGCTGTTGGCCGCCGGACAGCTCGCTGGGCCGGTGCTCCAGCCGGTCCCCGATCCCTAGGGAGTCGATGACGGCGTTGTACCAGTCCCGCTCGGGCTTGCGGTGAGCGAGCCGCAGCGGCAGCAGGATGTTCTCCTCCGCGGTCAGCTGCGGCAGCAGGTTGAAGGCCTGGAAGACGAAGCCGAGCTGGTCGCGGCGCACCGCGGTCAGCTGCCGGTCGTTCATCCGGGCCAGGTCCTTCCCGGCGATGAACACGCTGCCGGAGTTCGGGGTGTCCAGTCCGGCCAGGCAGTGCAGCAGGGTGGACTTGCCCGAGCCGGAGGGCCCCATGACGGCGACGAACTGGCCGCGGCTGACGGCCAGGGAGACGTGGTCCAGGGCGGTGACTTGCGCGCCGCCGGTGCCGTAGATCTTGGTGAGCATGCGGGCCTCAACCACCCGCGGCGCGGCGGGGTCGGCGCCGGACAGGCCCAGGTAGGTGGATTCGGCGGGATCGGACATCGGGGTTCCTCCGTAACGGCTTGAACTGGCTGACGGGTTAAACCCTAGGAACCCCAGAAACCATTGAAAATACGCCGAAAGACGGAACTATCGGACGGCCGCGGACAAAAGTCTCAGCGCCGTCTACTACCTTCGCACAACCCCTGTCTCACCCTCCGGCACGAGACCACGGTCACATCGACTCGGGGTAGTCCCTGACGCCAGACTTCCGCCCGGTACGAGCCGCGGCCCGCAGTAGGGACTGAAACGAGTGGCCAATCCAGAACGATGCTCCGGAACCGGCGTATGCGAGTCTTCAACGTCGAGTCGGCGCTGACCGAAACAACGTGACTGCGCCACCCGCTCGGTGCGGGTGGCGCAGTCAAATGCATTGGCGAGGCCGGGCCGAGCGCTACTCCTGAGCCAGCGCGCTGACCGGGGCGACGGCGGCGGCACGGCCGGCGGGACGTAGCGCCGCCAGCACGCCGATGGCCGCGGCGGCCAGCAGAATCCCGGCGAGCCCCACCCAGGGCACCTGCAGCACCAGGCGGTCCGCGGCATCGAGCCCGAATACGGCGACCACGGCCGCCATGCCGAACACCGTCCCCATAACCGCCCCGAGCAGCCCGCCCAGCAGCGAGGTGAGCACCGCCTCGGTGATGAACAGGCGCCGCACCTGGCCGCGCTGCACCCCGGTGGCGCGCAGCACCCCGATCTCCCGGAAGCGCTCCAGCACGCTCACATCGGTGGTGTTGGCCAGCCCGGACAGAGTGATCAGCAGGGTGAAGGCCAGCACCGCCACAATGATGGTGACAATGCGGCTCACCTGGTTGTTGAAGCTCGCGCGCTCGGTGGCGGAGGTGCTGACCACCAGGTCCGGCCGCTGCAGCGCGTCGCGCACCGCGTCGACCACGCTGGTGTCGGTGCCGTCCCCGGCGGTGCGCACCCACACGGATACGTCCGTGGCTTCGCCTCCGGACAGCTCCTCGGCGACGGCCGGGGTGACCACCGGCCCGATCCCGGCCTCGGCTAGATGCACGGTCAGCTCCCTGCTGCCCCCGGTGCCGGTGAGGGTGACGGCCGTCCCCTCCTGCAGACGGTACTCGCGGGAGAGGACCAGGGTGTCGTCGTCGAGGCCCTCCAGGCCCTTGTCAGAGCGCAGAACCGGGGCGGCCGCGGCCGGGTCCACCGCGGACACGGTGATCTCGTCAACCTCGTCGGCGCCCGGGGTGATGCCCACGTCCAGCACGGGGACCACCACCGTGCTCTCCACGCCGTCGGCCGCCTCCACCCGGGCGACCAGCGCCGCGTCGTCGTCGGCGGCGGTGATCCCGTCCACCCGGATGTCGACCGGTGCGCTGGCGCCGAGGATGGCGTTCATGGAGGCGTTGACGCTGGCAATGCCGGACAGGAGGGTGGCGCCGACCGTGACCGTGACCAGCAGTGAGGCGGTGGTGGCCGCGGCGCGACCCGGGTTGCGGGCCAGGTTGCGGGCGGCCAGGTGCAGCACGGGCCGACGGGCGCCACCGCCAAGCCGCTCCACCAGCCGGGCCCCGCCGACGACTATCAGCGGCAGTCCCGCCAGCACGCCCAGCACCATGAGCACCGCGCCCAGGGCCGTGCAGATGACCACCTGCGCCCAGATGCTCAGCCAGGTGATGCCCAGGCCGATCAGGGCCACCACCACTCCGGCGGCGGCGGTCCGCATCCGGCGGCGGCTCAGCGAACGCTCGTCGGCCACCTGCCCGGTCAGGGCCACCAGCGGCGAGACCCGGGTGGCCTGACGGGCCGGGCGCAGTACCGCCACCAGCGTCACCACCGTGCTGAGCACCACCGCCAGCACTATGGTCTGCCGGTCGACCGTCAGGTAATGAGCTTCCAGCCCGTCCACCAGCCCGGAGCGGACCAGCAGCGTGGCCAGCACCACGCCCAGGAGGCTTCCCACCGCCGAGCCCGCCAGGCCGGTGGCCAGGGCGCTGCGCAGCACCGAACCGAACACCTGGGCACGGCCCGCTCCGATACAGCGCAGCAGCCCGGTCTGCCGGGCCTGCCGCGCCACCAGGGTGGAGAAGGTCGTGGCAATCACTATCCCGGCCACCACCGCGCACACCGGGCCGAGCAGCTGCAACAGCATCTGCGTGGTGGAGTTCATGTCACCCATGTTCGACGCGCGCATCATCACGATGTCTGAGGCGGCGTAGACGTTCGCCTCCAGGCCGGCCACGTCGAGGGCCTGCGAGACGGAGTCCATGAGGGCCTGCGTGCTCGTACCCACGGTGGCGTTCACATAGAGGGCTGCCGGGGCCGTCGACAGCCCCAGGGCGGCTTGTTCATCGGCAGTGGCGAAGATGTACTGCTCACCGGTGCTCCAGCGGGTGATCTCGGGTCCGGGGGCGATCACGCCCACCACGGTCGCGGTGGCGGGGGCGGCGACCGGGTCTTCCTTGAGCGCCATGGCGCTGCCAACCGCGACGTCCTGCTCGGCGACCGAGGGCGAGACCGCGATCTCTCCCTCCTTCTCCGGCAGGCGCCCCTCTACCAGACGGGTGCTGCCGGACAGGGACGGCACGTCCAGCACGTAGGTGAACTCGGTGCCGCCGCCGCTGCCCATGCGGTCGATCCAGATGGTTCCCTCCGTATAGGTGCGCACACCGGCCGCGCCGGAGGCCGCCGACACCGTCTCGGCGGCGGCCTCGGACAGCTCCCCGCCCCGCTCGGGGAGGACGACGACGTCGGCGTTTCCGACGCTGGCGCGGGCGGCGGCGGTCATCTGGGTGGTGGCGGAGTCGGAGATGATGAAGCTGAAGACGATCAGGGCCGCGCTCATGGCCACCGCCACCAGGGCGGCCAGGGTGCGGCGCAGGTCGAGCATGGCGGGCATGGGTGGGGCTCCTTCGCTTGGGTTCCGTCCGCATCCGGGCGGCTGAGACTCACGCTACGAACCGCCCGGAGGATCCAAAACCTCACTTTGACGGATCTTTTCGGGTTTCTGCGGTACCAAAGCCTCACCGCCGCCTTACGACCTTCGGCCCGCGCATGCTCCTCCTGCGGTAGGAGTCCGCGCCCCGTCCGCCACGGTAATCGGGCTCTTCGCGTTTGTGGGTGTGGTGGCCGGCGTGTCTCCGGGTGAGGAGACCGGTGCGCCTGCCGGCTCACCACGGCGACCGTCGCCCGGCTGTCACTGATTGCACCACTTTACCTGCCCGGACGCGAGCCGCCTAGCGCAAATCGTTGAAATCATGCGGTTCTGTTGACCGGGTTCCCGGCGCGTCCCGGCGAAAGTGGTGCAATCTGTGACAGCTGGGAGCACCATCGGATGCTCACGGGCGCTGCGCGTTTGCGGGCGTGGTGGTGCGGGCCCGCGGGTGGTCGCGCTCGGGCGTACGAGGTCGTGCTCGGGCGCGCTGCTCGGCGTGCACCGGCCCGGCTAGGTGGTCGCGCTCGAGCGCGCGGGGTCGTGCCCGGACGTCCGGGCGGAGTCGGCGTGGGGCCCGTGCCGACGTTCTGAGGCTGACGAGGACATGTGGCCGGCGGGGGGTGTCCTCGGGGCGGTGTCGCGGGCGTCGAGCGAGTGGGGTCGAGGTCGGGGCGCGGTCGTTGGGTACGCCCCTTCGACGTCTACCACGCCCCTTCGGGCTCTGCCACGCCAGTTTGACCTCTGCTGAAGGGCCCAGACCCCTTCAGCAGACACCGAACCGGCGTAGTAAACCTCAAACCGGAGTAGTAGACCCCGAACCGGCGTAGCAGACGACGTCAGCGCAAACCACGCCGGCGAGCTGGCTCCCGGCTCAACCCACGCCCTCGAACGCGAAGCGCCGGTAATCGGGTGTTCTTCGGCCTCGTCGGAGCCGGAAGCGCGCGACATCCGTCTACCCTCGTGGCATGAGCAGCAATGCCGGTTCCTCCCCCACGTCCCCCGCAGCGGAGCGCCGTTGGCGCGACGACCTGCACCTGGCGCACACCATCGCCGACCAGGTGGATCCCCTCACTCAGGCACACTTCGATGCCCAGGACTTCGAGGTGGAGACCAAACCCGACCTGACCCCCGTTACCGCGGCCGACCGGGAGGCCGAGCGCCTCATCCGCGACTACCTGGCCCGCGCCCGCACCCGCGACTCCGTGCTCGGAGAGGAGTTCGGCACCACCGGCCACTCCCCCCGCCAGTGGGTGATCGACCCGATCGACGGGACCAAGAACTTCGTGCGGGGCGTGCCCGTGTGGGCCACGCTCATCAGCCTGGTCGAGGACGGCGAGGTCGTCGTCGGCCTGGTCTCCGCGCCCGCGCTCGGACGGCGCTGGTGGGCGGTACGGGGCGGCGGCGCCTGGACCGGCCGGTCCCTGGCATCGGCCCGCCGCCTGCACGTGTCCAGCGTGGCGAGCCTGGAGGACGCCTCCCTGTCCTACTCCTCACTGTCCGGCTGGGCCGAACACCGACGCCTGCGCGGCATGCTGTCGCTGATGCAGGCCTGCTGGCGCACCCGCGCCTACGGGGACTTCTGGTCCTACATGCTCCTGGCCGAGGGCGCGGTGGACCTGGCCGCCGAGCCAGAACTGGAGCTTTACGACATGGGCGCCCTGGTGCCGATCGTTCAGGAGGCGGGCGGCCGCTTCACCTCCCTGGCCGGCGAGGTGGGTCCCTGGGGCGGCAGTGCCGTCGCCACCAACAGCTTGCTGCATGAGGCGGTCCTTGGGCACCTGTCGGCCGAGACCGACTGATCCGCACCCCTCGTCGACGACGGGCGGGCCGCTATCCATCCTGTAGCGGGGCGCCGTCGTCGACGGGCCGAGGATCCCGACTCCCCGTCCCGGCCAGGCTGAGGCCGGTTCCACACGCCCGGGCGCGCACTGGGCGCCCCATGCCCGGTAGCCTCTCAGAGAACTTACTGCACCCGATCCCTGGGAGCCTCATGAACTGGCTGCACGCCGTCATCCTCGGCATCGTCGAGGGCATCACCGAGTTCCTGCCCGTGTCCTCCACCGGGCACCTGAATATCGTTGAGAAGCTACTGCACTACAACATCGACTCCGTGGGCATGACCGCGTTCACCGCGGTCATCCAGGTCGGCGCGATCCTGGCCGCCGTCGTCTACTTCTGGGGCGACATCGTGCGCATCGTGACCGCCTGGTTCAAGGGCCTGGCCAACGCCGAGGCCCGGACCGACCCCGACTACACCCTCGGCTGGGGCATCATCCTCGGCTCGATCCCCGTAGCCGTGATTGGCCTGTTGTTCAAGGACTTCATCGAAGTCACCGCCCGCTCCCTGTGGGTCATCGCGGGGGCGCTGATCCTGTGGTCGGCCGTAATGTGGCTGGCCGATCGGCGCAGCGACGGCCCGGCCGGGGCAGCCCACACCTCGACGGGTAAGGGCATGCGGGAGGTGTCGCTCAAGGACGCCCTGATCATCGGTACCTTCCAGGCACTGGCGCCGGTATTCCCCGGCATCTCACGCTCAGGCGCAACCATTTCCGCGGGACTGTTCCTGCGCTTCGACCGGGTCACCGCCACCCGTCTGTCCTTCTTCATGGGAATCCCGGCACTGCTCGCCGCCGGCGCCCTGGAGGCAGTAACCGCCGCGGGAGACATCTCCGAGACGGTCGGGTGGACCGCCACCCTGATCGCGACGGTCGTGTCCGGCCTGGTGGCCTACGCGACGATCGCCTGGCTGCTGCGCTTCGTCTCCTCGAACAAGTTCACCGGCTTCCTGGTTTACCGCGTCCTGCTGGGCCTCCTGATCATCGTGCTGGTCGGGACCGGAACCATCGCGGCCTGACTCACCTGGTACGAAGGCGGTTCCGCACTAGTCCACCGGCACGCGTCGGCCACTAACGGCCTCATTCCGGCCCGAGGGCCTCGGGGAAGGCCGATGGGCCTGCGCGACAGGAATGACTGGGGACACCAGGTCAGATCAGCGCGCTGCGCTCGCACGTGTGGCGGGTCACCGGCACACGTGCGAGCGCAGGGGCACTGGAAGCCCGCGAATCCCCGTGGAAACAACAAAGCCCCGCCAGAAGCGGGGCCAAGCACTTGAGAGTCTGCGTGGAGCTAGGGGGATTCGAACCCCCGACCTCTTCCATGCCATGGAAGCGCGCTACCAACTGCGCCATAGCCCCGTTAGGTGACCGACCCACCGCAGTGCGGTGGTGATCGTGGAGCTAGGGGGATTCGAACCCCCGACCTCTTCCATGCCATGGAAGCGCGCTACCAACTGCGCCATAGCCCCTCGCGGGCGTCGCCCTCACGTGGGCAACGCCCAAACTCTACGAACTCAGGCCCCTCCCGAGCAAATCAAAAACACGTGCCGTGCCTCACCTGCATGCCGCCGAGGGCCACATCCCCCGCGCTGCGGGAGTTCACCGTGCGTTCCACTTGGCCAGCATCCACCCGGGTTCCCGCTCCCCCGGCAGCACCACCGCGTAACGGCAGTTGTCCATGCTCCTGAGCCCGAACCATGCCGCAGAGTCCAGACCCAGCAGGTGGCTGACCCCGAGCGTTATGGCAGAGCCGTGCGAGACGACCACAATGGTGCGCTCATCGGACGCACCCTCGACCTGGAGGATGCGACGCAGCGTGCCGCCCACGCGCGCCGCAGTTGCCGCACGCGTCTCCACACCCACCCCGGTGGGGTCCTCTCCCCGGCGCCAGGCGGCGTACTCCTCGGGCCAGCGGGCCTCCATGTCGACGCGCGACAGCCCCTCCCAGCGCCCGAACGAGCGTTCGAGCAGCCCCTCATTGGACTCGATCTCCCCACCGGTGAGCTCGGCCAGAGCCTCCGCGGTCTGCCGAGCCCGGCTGAGCGGGGAGGAGACAATGCGGGTGGGGTTCAGCGCCGCCAGAGCAGGGGCTGCGGCACGAGCCTGCTTCTGGCCGACGGCGTTGAGGGGAATGTCGACACGGCCCTGCACGCGCATCTCCGCGTTGTAGTCGGTCTGCCCATGCCGCCACAGAACCAGCCTGGTCATGACCCTCACACCTCGATCCGCAATACTCAGGCCTCTAACGGCGCAGACGCATCCGCGTGCAGAGGGACCACCGGGCAGTCCTTCCACAAGCGCTCAATCCCGTAGTACTCGCGGTCCTCCTCCTGGAGCACGTGCACGACCACATCGGCGTAGTCCAGGAGCACCCAGTTGGCCTCTTCGAGTCCCTCCCGCGACCGCGCCTTCACCCCCGCGGCGAGCATGGCCTCTTCGACGGCGTCGACGACGGCACGCACCTGGCGTTCATTCGCCGCGGAAAGGATCAGGAAGACATCCGTGAATGCCAGACGCTCGGAGACGTCAATCGCGACGGCGTTCGCCGCCTTCTTCTCCGCGGCGGCATGGGCAGCGACAGCGGCCAGTTCAACGGCACGTTCAGTGGCGGACACGAGGCTCCTTCGGCGAGTGATACATGGGCGGTGGCCGCTGCCTCCAGCGGCAAGGCAGGGTCGGCTGATCAGATGCGCATGCGGATCCAGGTGCCGAGGTCCTGCGGCAGGGCCCCGAGCACACCATTGGTGCGCAGGTACCACACGACCGCAAGGACAACCAGGGCTAGGACCACGGCCAGCAGCATGATCAGCAGCGTGCGCCCCACCCGAGAACCGCCGTCGGCCTCGGCGGGTGCCGCATCCGCCTCATCGGCGGCGCTCCGCTCTCCCGTGGCAGCAGCGGAAGCGGGGGTATCGGAGGCTACTGCCGTCCCGGCGGCGTCCGCCTCATCCAGAGAGCGCCACTGGGGGTTGTCGATCCCGCCGTAGACCTCGGCTGAATCGGGCAGGGCCTCATCCTGTTCAGAATCGGATTCGGGGTTGGCGTCGGGCTCGTCCGACACCTGCAGCGCCGCATCCGGCTGAATCACCGGCTGCACAACGCTCAGCTCGCCCGTGTCCGTGTCCACCGTGCGCACGCCCTGCGCGGCAGCGGGGATACGCACGATCGGACGGCGTACCGGCGACACTCCGTCGGCCTGCTCAGCGGCCTCTGCAATCGGCTCCTCGCCGACTCGCTCGGCCGACCCCTCCGCGGGATCCTGTGACGGTGACTCCGCAACCGCCTCCGCAGAAGTAGGCGTGGCGGCCGACGGCGCCGGGATCTCACCGGTTTGCGCACCGTCACCGTCCGCGGCGGCAGGCTCGGGCGACGACGTCGCTTCTGCGTTCCCACCCGTTGTGGGCTGAGCGGCGGCAACTCTGTGCCTTAGCGAACGGCGGGTCGGGAGCGTACCCGTCCGTGCAGCTTCGGTATCCGTGACGATCGGCGCGTCAACGGCCTCAAGGACGCCGGTGGGCAGCGCGGAGAGCTCCTCCATCCGCGCACCGGTAATGCTCGTGTCCGCCACCTGGGGGGACGGGGCGCTGATCGCTCCCGGAGCAGAGTCCGTGTCCGCAGCCGCCGCGCCATGCCCGGAAGAGACGGGTTCGGTGTCGGACTCCTCAGCAGCAGTGGTGGCGGATGGTGCCGTCTCATGCTGAGCGACCGGCTCAGAGTCCCCGGCGCCCGTCACGGGGGTGTCAGCGGGCGAGACCGCCGCCTGTGCCTCGGCCTCAGGCTCAGCCTCGGATGCAGGCTCGTCACTGGCCGCGCCGTCCGCCACCGTAGCAGCGTCCGGCGTGGGCGCCTCACCCTCATCCGCTACGGACTCAGTGTCCGATTCAGCCGGAGTCTGCGCCGTAACCGGCGTCGCGGCCTGCGAGTGGGTCGCCGGCAGGCCGACCGTAGGCGTCGAGGGGACGGCGTGATGCCCGGTTACGTCATGCGCGGGGATGTCGATGATGGGCTGATCAGCGAGCGGGTCCTGCAGGGCGCGCGCCTGCTCAGGGGTGATCTCTCCCGCCTCAAGCGCCTGCTGCAAAGCCTCCGCCTCCTCGCGCAGGCGCCGCATCTCACGGCGGGTGAGCAGGGGCTGCTGCCCGGTCAGATAGGCCTCGCGCTCGGCGGCACGCTCCGCCTCACGCATGGCGCGACGACTGCGACGCGGGGCAGCCGAACCGCGCTCGGGCTGGTTGACGTCGGTGTTCTCACTCACCTTCGTTCTCCTTCCTCAGGGACTGCTCACGCGCAACATGGGCGGTCATGGACGTGGTGGACGCGGACCGTTCGGCCATTCGGTAAAGACCGTACTTGCGGATGTACTGGACCACGCCGTCGGGCACGAGATACCACACCGGTCCGCCGCTGCTGACGCGCTTGCGGCAGTCGGTGGAGGAAATCGCCATGGCGGGCACCTCCACCAACGAGATCCTGTCAGCAGGCAGGCCCGTGTCGGTCAGCACGTGGCCGGGCCGCGTCACTCCGACCATGTGGGCCAGGGACATGATCTCCTCATTGTCCTTCCAGGTGAGGATCTGTGCGAGCGCGTCCGCACCGGTGATGAAGTACAGCTCCGCGCCGGGGTACTCCTCCATGATGTCGTGGAGCGTGTCGATCGTGTAAGTGGTACCGCCCCTGTCGATATCCACCCGCGAGACAGTGAACCGCGGGTTGGATGCGGTTGCGATCACCGTCATGAGATACCGGTGCTCGGCCGGGGAGACTCGGCGATCCTTCTTGAAGGGCTGCGCCCACGTGGGCACGAAGATGACCTCATCAAGGTTGAAGACGTCCTGCACCTCGGAGGCGGCGACTAGGTGACCGTGGTGGATGGGGTCGAAGGTTCCACCCATGATGCCGATGCGCAGGGGACGCGTGCTGTCACTCAAGGGCGCCCCTCCTTGCCGATTCCACGCACTTTCCTCCGGTCCGCTCCGCACGCCGACTGCGCACGTACCGTCTACATCCTGCCACGTCGAGCGCGCCCGGACCGATTCTCACACGCTGCACGCCAATGTTGAGACGTCCGTGACCCTCGCGGCGCCGGGACATCAGCGGACTCAAAATGCACACACAAACACCCGAATATGGCTACGATCACAACAGGTTGTCGTCATCCTCCCCCACGACCCTCCGCCGAGTCCCTGCCAGTCTGGCGGTTCTCGGAGCGGGCGTCGCCTGGAGCGCCAGTTGACGGCAGCGCCAGCCCCGTCCCGAAAGGAGATCGACGATGATCTGGTTCCATCTAGGCGTCGTCCTGCTGTTCATAATCATAGGCGCGCGTATGGGCGGCGTCGGCATCGGCCTGGCCGGCGGCGCCGGCATCCTGGTGCTGGCACTCACCGGCGTGCACACCTCAGCCGATGACGCCCCCTGGGAGGTCATCGGCATCATCATGTCGGTGATCTGCACGGTCGCGGCACTGCAACTCGCTGGAGCCATGGACCATCTGGTACACCTCACCGAGATCCTCCTGCGCAAGCACCCCAAGCAGATCGTCTTCCTGGCACCCATTGTCACCTATCTGATGTCACTGCTGTGCGGCACCGGGCACACCGCCTACTCCGTCATCCCGGTCATCGTGGACGTGGCCAAGAGCCATGGCATCCGTCCGTCGCGTCCCCTGTCGATCGCCGTCGTCGCCTCCCAGGTCGGCGTGGCCGCATCCCCCATCTCGGCGGCGATGGTTGCGCTGGTCGTAGCTCTGGAGCCGATGAATATCGGCTACCTGCAGTGCCTGGCCATCGTCATCCCCACGACCTTCATCGGCTGCCTGGTCGGCGCCGTCGTCGCCTACTTCCAGGGCAGCGAGCTTGAGGACGACCCCGTCTACATAGAACGCAAGGCCAAGGGACTGGTAAAGCCATCCGCAGCGGAGGCCAGCGACTACAAGGCGGCTCCCAGCGCGGTACCGAGCCTCGTGATCTTCCTGGCGTCCCTCATCCTTGTGGTTACCTACGCCACCGTCTCCTCCCCGGAACTGCACATCATGAGCGACCCGCCGATGGGCTCAACACCTGCGATCATGACCATCATGCTGGCGACCGCCGCCGTTATCTGCGCGGCGGCAATGAAGCCGACGGCGCAGATCGCCACGCAAGACACCTTCCGCGCCGGCATGACCGCCGCCGTGTGCATCCTCGGCCTGGCGTGGCTGGGCAACGCCTTCGTCAACCAGTACGAGGAGACCATCTCCAACGCCCTGTCCGGGCCCTTCCAGGCCGCACCGTGGCTCGTCGCGGTCTTCTTCTACTTCGCCGCCCCGCTGATGTTCTCCCACGCCGCCACCACTCGGGCGTTCATGCCGCTCATGGTGGCACTGGGACTGCCAGGAACCGCGCTGGTGGCCTCCTACCCGGCCGTGGCCAACTACTACCTGCTGCCCAACTACCCCACCACCGTCGCCGCCATGGAGATGGACGACACCGGCTCCACTCGAGTCGGCAAGATGGTGCTCAACCACCCGTTCGTGCTGCCTGGTACCGCATCCATCATCGTGTGCGTGGCGCTGGGCTTCCTGATCGCCCCGTTCATCCTCTGAACCGCGCGTAGTACCCCGTCCGGATGCCAGACAGGGATCCGGACGGCGATACCCGGGAGGGCGTCCGAGCACCGGCTCGGACGCCCTTTCTACTGCGCTCGCGCCATTTCGGGTTATAGGCGCAAACGTGGTGCTTCAGGGCTTGGAGGCGTGGGGATGCTTGGCGCCCGGCGGGCACGCTTACCCACGAACCTCAACCACAACGTCGGCGCCGATGACTCGCCGCTTGTGAGCTGCTTGGCCACCCGGGCGCCGCACCGCACGCGGCCACCCTCAGCGCCGCCTTAGAAAACTCTCATGGTCGTCTCATCGACACCTTCTAAGCGGGCGGGAGCCTATTTGATGAACTCGCCACCGGGCGATCGGAAAGAAGACTCCCATGACTAGCAACCACACCTTGTCCTTGTCCCATGCCACGAGTCCGGCAGCCGTACCCGCCGCGCCGACGCAGGCTCCTCCGTACGCAGCCGTCGCCTCCGCACAGGCACTGGCACGGCGGCCAGACTCCCCCAGCATCCGCGTGGTGCTCTACAGCCACGACGCCCAGGGACTCGGCCACCTGCGCCGCAACTTGGCACTGGCGAACCGAATCGCCGCTGATCTGCCCGCCCTCACCGGCGCCCCGGTCACCGGTCTGCTCGTCGCCGGCGTTTCCCCCTCCCCCGGATTCGCCCTGCCGGCAGGCTTCGACTGGCTGGTGCTGCCGGGCTTCACGAAGAGCTCCGGCGGCTACCGGCCCCGCGGCCTGCGCGGCACCCCCGACTCGCTGGTGACCCTCCGCTCCGGACTGGTGGCGTCCGCGCTCCAGCGCTTCGCCCCGCACCTGGTGATCGTCGACCGCCACATCTACGGTGTCCGCAAGGAGCTGCGCGCTCCCCTCAAGCACCTGCGGGCCTCCTCCCCGCAGACCCGAATCGTGCTCGGGCTGCGGGAAGTGCTGGACGCGCCAGAGGTGGCCGCAGCTGAATGGCGTAGTCTGGACGCCCCTACCAACCTGCGCGAGCTGATCGACGAGGTGTGGGTCTACGGCGACCCCGCGGTCCACGACCCCGTTGCCACCGGCGAAGTCCCGATGTCCCTGCGCGACCGTGCCGTCTTCACCGGTTACCTGGCCAACGGCCGCAGCCAGCTTGAACACGGTCGTAGGGCGCCATCCGACCCGTTCGTACTGACTACGGTGGGCGGCGGCTCCGACGGCTTCGAGCTGCTGCGCAACGCCGCCCGCATGACTCCGCCCCCCGGCTACCGACACGTGCTGGTCACCGGCCCGCAACTGGATGAGGCCGGCTTCGACGCCGTACAGACGGCCGCCGGCCCTGCCACCGAGGTACACCGGTCGCTCCCCGGGCTGAGCCGCTGGATCGAGCGTGCAGCGGCAGTGGTGGCGATGGGCGGCTACAACACCGCCTGCGAGATCCTGTCAACCTCCACTCCCGCCCTGATAGTCCCCCGGGAGCAGCCGCGCCTGGAGCAGCTCATTCGCGCTCGCGCCCTGCAGCGAGTCGGCGCCGTCGACGTGATGCGGACCTCCGAGCTCAGCCTTGAAGCGCTTGGCGCCTGGACAGCCGCAGCCGTCACCAGACGCACGCCCCGCACGGGCCTGCACACCGATGGGCTGCCCGCGGCCGCCCGACGCGCCGCCGACCTGCTACGTCCCCAACTCGAAACCGCCCGCAACCTCCAGGAGATGGCCTCATGACCCGCATCGGATACGTTCTCAAGGTCTACCCCCGCTTCTCAGAGACCTTCGTGGTCACCGAGATGCTCGCCCGAGAGGCGCTCGGCGACGACCTGACCATCTACGCCCTGCGCCCCACCACCGACTCCCGCTTCCACCCCGAGATCGCCCGTATCCGGGCGCAGGTCAACTGGGTGCCGCAACCCCGCCGCGCCATCGACATGTGGGAGCTGCTGGCAGGCTCACTCAACGAGCCGGACATGCGCACGCAATTGGCACGGATCCTGCCCGCCGTGGCCGACCTGCCAGGAGACGAGGTGGCCCAGGGCGCAGCACTGGCCCGCAGCGCGCGCGACGCCGGCATCACTCACCTGCACGCGCACTTCGCCTCCCTGGCCGGCCGTACCGCCTGGATCGCCTCCCAGCTCAGCGGCATCCCCTACACGGTGACCACGCACGCCAAGGACATCTACCACGAGTCGGTCGACCAGCTGTGGCTGCGCCGCATCTGTGCCGACGCGGAGCGTGTGATTGCCATCAGCCGGTACAACGAGCACTACCTGCACTCACTGCTGTCCGGAACCGGGGCACGCATTGAGCTGCGCTACAACGCCCTCGAACTCGACCGCTTCCCGTTCCGGCCGCCCGCCCCGGCGGACGGACCGCTGCACGTCGCGGCGGTGGGACGGCTCGTGGCCAAGAAGGGCTTCGACGACCTCATCGACGCCGTCGGGATCCTCACCAAGGCCGGTATTCCCGTCGTGCTGAACATCGCCGGCGAGGGCGAGGAGCACGACAACCTGACCGGACGCATCACCGCCCAGGGGCTGGAGGACCGGGTCAACCTGCTGGGTCCCCTCACCCAGGCCGAGGTCCGCGCCCTGCTGGGCCGCGCCCAGGTGTTCGCGGCCCCGTGCAAGCCCGCCGACGACGGGAACATCGATGGCCTGCCCACCGTGGTCCTGGAGTCCATGGCCTGCGGCACGCCGGTGATCGCCACCGAGGTTACCGGGCTGCCCGAGGTCATCCGCGACGGCGACACCGGAATCCTGCTGCCCCACAGCGACCCTCAGGCGCTGGCCCGCGCCCTGCGGGAGCTGGCGGAGGGCACCGTCGATCCTCGCCCCCTGGCGCGCAATGCCCGCGCCCTGATCGAGCGGGACTTCGACTCCCGCACCCAGGCGGCGGCCCTGTCCGCCTGGGAGTCCACCCCCGAGCTCAAGGAGGCTGACTGATGCGTATCGCCTACATCTGCGCCGACCCGGGCGTCCCCGTGTTCGGTTCCAAGGGCGCTTCCGTCCACATTCAGGAAGTGGTGCGTGCCCTGCGCCGCGCCGGCCATGACGTCACGGTGTATGCGGTGCGCCGGGGCAACCTGGTGCCCGATGACCTGACCGATCTGCACGTCAGCATCATCCGGATCGAGGCCACCGACGCCGCCGCCCGCGAGCGCGCCCAGGCCGACGCCGCCGCTGCCCTGGCCGAGCTGGTGCTAGAAGCGGGCGCCGACCTCGTGTACGAGCGTTACTCCCTGTTCTCCTCCGCCCTGGCAACCCTGGCCGACGCCGGAATCCCAGGGGTTCTGGAGGTCAACTCCCCACTGATCGACGAGCAGCGTCACCATCGTGAGCTCGTGGACGAGGCCGCGGCACTGGCGGCCCTACGCGCCCAGGTGCGCACCGCCCGCACCACCGTATGCGTCTCCGAGCCGGTGCGCCGCTGGGTGTGCCGCCACGTCGACGCCCCGCGGGCGGTCACCATCCCCAACGGCGTCAACCTCAGCCGTCTCACTCCCTTCCCGGAGGACCCCGACGACGTAGTCGTCACCTTCGTGGGCACGCTCAAGCCGTGGCACGGAGTGTCCGACCTGCTGCAGGCCGCGTCCCTGGCCAAGGAGTCGTGGAGCCTGCGAGTCATCGGGGACGGGCCGGAGCGTGAGGCACTGCTCGCCCAGGCCGAGGCACTCGGCCTGGATGTGGACTTCCGCGGGCCCCTGGCCCCGCAGGACGTGCCGGCCGCCCTGGCGGGCACCGCCATCGGCGTGGCGCCCTACCCGGATCTGGGTGGGGAGGACGAGCAGTACTTCTCCCCTTTGAAGGTGCTGGAGTACCTGGCGGCGGGCCTGCCGGTGGTCGCCTCCGCCGTCGGCCAGCTGCCCCGGCTGCTGGACGGCATCGGGGTACTGGTGCCGCCGTCGGACCCGGCCGCCCTGGCGGCAGCCCTGGACGCCCTCGCGGTCGCCCCGCAGCTGCGGGCCCGGCGCGGCGAGCTCGGACGCCGCCGCGCAGAGAAGCACCACGGCTGGGACGCCGTCGTCGCCCAGATACTCACCCAGGCGGAGGTGCAGCATGTCTGAGCCCCAGATCACTCGCTCCGCCCTGAGCCGCACCCTGCGGCTGATCGCCCCGGATCTGCGTCCGCAAGTCCGGCTGGTGGCGGGCGGCACGGTCGCCCTGCTGGCCGAGGTCGTCTTCCGGGTGGCAGAGCCGTGGCCCATGAAGATCGTCATCGACTCGGTCCTGTCCTCCCTGGGGGCCGAGACCGGTTATGCACCGGCCAACCTGGTCCGGCTGATCGGGCTGGGAGCCGCGCTGATCGTGATTGTGGCCCTACGGGCGCTGTGCAACTACCTGGCCACCGTCTCCTTCGCGCTGGCCGGCTCACGTACCGCGATCGCGCTGCGACGCCGTGCCTTCCACCACGTACAGACACTCTCCCAGCAGTTCCACTCCCGCAACCGCAGTGCGGACACGGTACAGCGGCTCGTCTCCGACGTGGCCCGGATGCAGGACGTGGCCGTCACGGCCGGGCTGCCGCTGGCCGCCAATGTGCTCACCCTGACGGTCATGCTCGGGGTGATGGTGTGGCTGGACCCGCTGCTGTCGCTCGTGGTGGTGGCGGCGATCTGCCTGTTCTTACTGACCTCCTCCGGCAGTTCCAAGCAGATCACCTCCGCCGCGCGCCGTACCCGCAAGTCGGAGGGGCACCTGGCGAATACCGCCCAGGAGGCGCTCAGCACCATCAAGGTGGTGCAGGCCTACGGCCTGGAGCCGATCGTCGAGGACCGCTTCGTCAACGCCAACCAGACCTCCCTGCACGCCGGCGTGCGCTCCCTGCGCCTGGCGGCGCGCCTGGAGCGCACCACCGATGTGATCGTCGGCCTGGCCTCCGCAGTGGTGCTGGTGGGCGGTGGTCTGCGGGTGCTGGGAGGCGGGATGACGCCCGGCGACCTGGTGCTGTTCAACACCTACCTGCGCACCACCATGAAGCCGCTGCGAGACATGGCCAAGTACACCGGGCGCATCGCCCGGGCCGCCGCCTCCGGGGAGCGGGTGGCCAACCTCATGGACGTGAGCCCGGACATCGTCTCCCCCGCCGATCCCGTGCTGCTCGGGCACGTGCGCGGCTCGTTGACCTTTGAGGACGTGGCCACCGAGTACGACGGCCACGAGATCCTGCGCGGCGTCAACCTGCAGATCAGGGCGGGCGAGCATGTGGCCATCATCGGTCCGTCCGGATCCGGCAAGTCGACCCTGACCTCCCTGATCGTACGCGCGATCGACCCGGTGGGCGGCCGAGTACGCCTGGACGGCCACAACCTGACCAGCCTGGACCTGACCGAACTGCGCTCGCATATATCGGTGCTGCATCAGGAGGCGGTCCTGTTCGCCGACACCATCCGGGAGAACATCCGCATGGGCCGCCCCGAGGCCACCGACGCCGAGGTGGAGGCCGCCGCGGTGGCGGCCGGAGCGCACGAGTTCATCGCCTCCCTGCCCGATGGCTACGACACCATTGTCGGCGAGCGGGGCGGCACACTATCGGGCGGCCAGCGCCAACGCGTCGCCATTGTGCGGGCGCTGCTGCGCGACGCGCCCGTCGTCATCCTGGATGAGGCGACCACCGGATTGGACCCGACGTCATCGGCGGCCGTACTGGACGCCGTCGACCGGCTCTCCCGCGGCCGCACCCTGCTGGCGGTCACCCACGAGACCGAGGTGGCCATGCGCTCCGACCGGATCATCTGGATCGAGGACGGCCGGGTCCGGCTCGACGGCACCCCGCAGCAGCTGCTCGACGAGTCGCCGCTATTCAAGGCGTGGGCCGCCGCCGGCGCCGCCCAGCAGGAACTGCTCACCAGCGCCGAGCGGGACGCGGCCCCGGAGAACAACCGGGCCGAGGACCTGAACAGGAGGAGTCATGTACGTCAGTAGCACGCGCAGCGCCGTCGACGCGGTGCTGGACCCGGACCGCCTCAGCCAGCTGGTGGGAGCCCCGGTACGCGCTGCCCGGCTGCGCATCAAGCCGGGAGTCTCAATCACCGTCTCACTGCTGGATGCGGACGGCGATCGCAGCGCCGGCTGGGGCCGGATGCTGTGGCCGGTCAGCCGGGCCAAGGCCACCAAGGCGGCCCGCCGCGCACAGCGCCTGGGACTGCGCACCACCCAGCGCGACACCGGAGACGGTCTGCTGTTCCAGACCGGCGAGGTCGCCGCCGACCCCACCCTGGCGAAGCACATAGCCGCCGCCCGCGACGAGGCCCTACTGGGGGAGCTCGAGGGAAACCTGCTGCGCTACAACCCACTGCGCCGCCTAGTGGCACGCACGCCCGTCGGAGTTGTGCGGGTCACCGCCGCCCCCCAGCGTCGGGGCGAGCGCCTGCAGGAGTTCATCGGCCGTTACCTGCCCGTACCGCCCCCGCCTCCCGGCCGGGACAGTTCCCCGTCCGCACATGTCACCATCCAGAGCTTCGTCGGTGACACGGACCTGAGCCGCCACTACGACCCCGCGGCGACGGCGCGCGCCGGCGCCGCCCTGGCCGCCCTGCACGCCGCCACGGCCGACCTGCCCGACGCCCTGCGGATGGACCTGGACGACGCCGAGCCCGGCGCCCAGAACCAGGCGCTGGTGCACACCCGCATCCTGAACCATCTGGATCCCTCACTCGCGGCCCGGGTACACCGGCTCGGTGAAGTCCTACCGGGCCGGCCGCACGGGCGGGAGGTACTCATCCACGGGGACGCCTCCCCCGACCAGGTACTCATGGACCGGAGCACCGGCAGGATCTGGCTGACCGACTTCGACCGCGCCCGCCTGGCACCCGCGGTGGTCGATCTGGGGTCATACCTGGCCGTGGCCGGCCCCGAGGCCGGGCAGGAACTCCTGAAGGGCTACGCCGAGGCCGGCGGGGACCTCCCCGACCCGGCTGAGCTGCAGGCGGCCGAGGCCCGCGCCCGGCTCGCCCGTATCCAGGAGCCACTGCGCCACGCGGACCCGCACTGGCGCCGGCGCATCGCAGTGGAGGCCGACCGCATCGAGGCGCTCCTGAATGCGCCGTCCCCGCGAGTGCACCGGTTCCCCCGCACGGGCGCCTGCCACCAGCGGACCCGGGAGGCATCATGACTGGCACCGACCCGGGCATCCGCGGGGCCAGGACCGCTGCCGCGAAGACACTGCGGGAACTACCCGGCCTGGTGCGCGCCTGGCCGGACCATGACCGAGGCATGGTATTCGAGCGCCGGGACGCGGCCGGGCTCCTGCGGGCCGGGCGGATCGACGTCGAAGGGCGCCTACGCACCCTGGCATACGCCGAGGACCCGGCGCTGCCCGAGCTGTCCCCACAGCTCCTGCACCAGCAGTCCGGATCCCGGCTGGTGGTGCACCGCGCGGGTCGCCGCGCCGTCGTCATCAGCACCGACCGGGTACACAAGCTGTTGCGCGCGGGCCGTGCCGCCCGGCTCGCCGATCCACGGGCGGCACGGCCCTTCGTGCGTGCAGGACTGCGCACCCCCGAGGTGCTGGACCGGTCGCCGTCCCGCCTCGACCTGGAGCTACTTCCGGGACGCGCCCTGCATGACCTCGGCGATGCGGGCCTGCCCGGCTGGCAGCGGCTGGCCGAGCTGTGGCCCGGTGTACCCCGCCCCGAGGCTCTGCCCGAGCACACCGGGGCCGACGAGGCCAAGGTGCTCAACCGCTGGTACCGGCAGGCACACGCCCTGGGGGTCCTGGACACCGCCGGGGCGTCCCCGGCGGGCCTCGGCGACGCCGTCGGCCGGGTGTCCGCACTGCTGTGCGAACCTGGTGACCCGCCGGCGGCCTCCCACAGGGACCTGCACGACGGCCAGCTACTGTGGGACGGCACCACCCTGTCGCTACTGGACCTGGACACCGCCGCCCTGGCGGAGCCGGGACTCGACCTGGGCAACCTCGCCGCCCACCTGGACCTCGCCCGCATCCAGGGACGGTTCGGTGCGGCGGGGTACGCACAGGTCGGCAGCATTCTGGAAGACCTGGGACGTGAACTGGCGGACGAGTCCCGATTGTCCGTCTACTACCTGGCGTCCCGACTGCGGCTGATCTTCGTACACGCCTTCCGCCCCGGAGCGGCGCAGTGGCTGCCCGCCTGGGCGAGCGAATCCATCAAGTTGGCCGCCTCACCGACCACGGCCTGGACGACGCGCACGACCACAGGGGGATAGATGGCCGCGCAGCGTCCGGGCGGGACCGGACACGGACGATACGCCGAGCAGGAGCGCACGCACCGCCCCGGCAGGCACAATATGTATGTGAAGGTCACCGCCCCGTTCTCCCGGGCGACCATCCGCACCCGGATCATGTGGACGATCATCCTGGTCGCCTCGGTGGCGCTGGCAACCTCCGGCGCCGCCGTCTGGATGCTGGACCTGCGCTCAACGCACGCCGACATCGACGACCGGCTCGTGCTCACCCGCCAGGAGCTGCGCCGCCTTGCGGACACGGGTATCGATCCCGTGGCCGGAACCCCCCTGTCCGATCCCGCCCAGGTGCTCCAGACCTACATGGGCAACTCGGTGCTCGGCTCCGGGGAGGGGCAGCTCGGAATTGTCGACGGCGCCGTGCGCCTGGTGTCCGCCGCGGGAATCGACATGCGCCCGGAGACCGACCCCGAGCTGGTCGGGCAGCTGCTCACTCTGGCCGACGCGGACGCCTCCTCCATCACCACAGTCGAGACCGCGCAGGCGCGCTACCGCGTACTTGTTGTCCCGATAACCGATGGGACGACCTCGGCTGCCCTTGTCCGCACCGTCGACCTGACCGCCGCCGAGGCGGGGATCTGGCGCACCATGAGGTTGTATGCGGCCGCCGCCGCCGTCACCGTGGTGCTGGTTACGGCGCTGGCCTGGCTGAGCATTGGTCGGCTGCTGCGCCCCATCTGGGAGCTGCGCAACGCCACCGAATCCATTGATGAGCGCGACCTGACCACGCGGGTGCGTGTGCGGGGCCGCGACGACCTGTCCGCCCTGGCGGCTGCCGTCAACCGCATGCTCGACCGCGTGCAGCGGGCCGTCGAGGCCCAGCGCGAACTGCTCGACGACGTCGGCCATGAGCTGCGCACCCCGATCACGGTGGTGCGCGGGCATCTGGAACTGGTTGACCCCCACGATCCCGAGGACGTGCGCCAGACCTCGGAGCTGGCCCTGGACGAGCTGGACCGGATGGGCACGCTGATCGACGATCTGCTGGACCTGGCACGCAGTTCGCAGAGCGACTTCGTCACCCCCGAGCCCACCGACATCGAGGCACTGACGCTGCAAGTATTCGACAAGGCCTGCGCGCTGGGAGACCGGGACTGGCAGCTGGGAGGCTGTGCCTCCGGGACGGCCGTGCTCGACCCGGCGCGCATCACCCAGGCCTGGTTGCAGCTCGCGGCGAATGCGGTGAAGTACTCCGAGGAGGACTCACGGGTCGTCATCGGCTCGGAGATCAATGGCAGTGAGCTGTTCCTCTGGGTCGAGGATGAGGGCATCGGGATAGCCCCGGAGGATGTGGAGCGCATCCGGCTCAGGTTCGCCCGAACCGCTGCGGCCACGCGCCACGCCTCCGGGGCCGGACTCGGCCTGAGCATCGTGGAGAGCATCGTTGAGGCGCACGACGGCCGACTGGCGATCTCCTCCGAGGTTGGGAGAGGATCTGTGTTCACGCTGCGCATTCCCCTGACAACCGCTGACGAGACACGGTCAGCACAGCAGAAGGAGTCGGATTAGAACATGGCCACCGTACTGATTGTGGAGGACGAGGAGCGCATCACCTCGTTTCTGACCAAGGGGCTAAAGGCCGCGGGATTCGTGCCCAAGGCCGTCGACAACGGTGCGGACGCCGTCGAGATGGCTCTGCTGGGCGACGTGGACATAATCCTGTTGGACGTGGGTCTTCCGGACATCGACGGCTTCGAGGCGCTGGAGCAGCTGCGCGGCCAGGGCGTGACCACGCCGGTCATCATGCTCACCGCCCGCTCCTCCGTGGCCGACCGGGTGGCCGGGCTGGAGGGCGGCGCCGACGACTACCTGCCCAAGCCGTTCTCCTTCGATGAGCTCGTAGCCCGGATCCGCCTGCGTCTGCGCCCCCACGAGGCGGCCCCCGCCGAACCCGGGGTGCTGGAGCATACGGACCTGGCACTCGACGTGCGCACACGCCGGGTGCGGGTGGACGGTCAGTGGGTGGATCTGTCGGCCCGGGAGTTCGCACTCGCCGAGATGTTCATGCGGCACCCCGGCCAGGTGCTCAGCCGGGAGCAGCTACTGGCCAACGTGTGGGGGCTTGACTTCGACCCCGGCTCCAACGTGGTGGACGTGTACGTCTCCTACCTGCGCAGCAAGCTGGGCAAGAACCGCCTGGAGACGGTCCGCGGAGTCGGCTATCGGCTGGTGTGACGGCCCCGTGAGCACGCTGCGCGCCTGACGGGACTCAGGCCCGAGCACTCCCGGCGACAGCGAGTGACCAGGCTCAGTCGTCGTCCTTGTCATCGTCGTCGTCATCGTCAACGTCATCGACGTCGTCATCGTCATCAACGTCACCGCCACGGCTGGTACCGGCACCACTGCTACCGGCACCATTGCTGCCCTGGGGATTAACGGCCTGCGGCGGAGCCTGCTGCACCACCTCGGGCGCGTCGCCGCCGGTGTCGCCCGTGCTGTCCGCCCCAGCAGTGGATGCCCTGGGGGTCATGACCGGGCCGACACTGCGCTCCATCTGCGCAGTCTCGGCAGCGGACGGTGTCATGGCGATTCCGGGCTCATCGCCCAGTCCCGCCGGACGGCGCAGCACCAGAGCGGCAACGCATATGAGCAGCACGGCGGCCGCAGCGGCCACAATTAATGCAAACGGCCTACCACGATCTGGATTCATGAAACCACTACCTCCTGGGAGTCGGTCCCGTTAAACGAGCGAGGGCGGGCGCGGGATGTCAGGGACGAACATGCCCCTCACCCTCTACGACCCACTTGGTGGTGGTCAGTGCCGCCAGCCCCATGGGGCCACGGGCGTGCAGCTTCTGGGTGGAGATGCCTAGCTCCGCGCCCAGTCCCAGCTGCCCGCCGTCGGTGAAGCGGGTGGAGGCGTTCACCATGATGGCGGCCGAGTCGACGCCGGCGACGAACCGGTTCATGGCCGTCACGTCCTGCGTCAAGATCGCCTCGGTGTGCCCGGTTGAATACGCGGTGATGTGCGCGATCGCATCGTCGATGGTGTCTACCACGCGCACCGCCAGGTCCAGGCTGCCGTACTCGGTCTGCCAGTCCGCCTCCGTGGCCTCCACAAGCAAGTCACCGCAGCCACGATCGGCCGCCTGCTCCTGGAGACACGCCCGCGCGGCGGCGTCGGCGTGCAGGGTGACGCCGCGCTCCCACAGGGCGTCCGCGGCGGCAGGCAGGTAGGCGGAGGCGGTGGAGCGGTGCACCAGCAGCGTCTCGGCGGCGTTGCACACCCCTACCCGCTGGGTCTTGGCGTTGACGATGATGTCGACCGCTGCGGCGAGATCCGCGCCTGCATCGACGTACACGTGGCAGTTGCCGGAGCCGGTCTCGATCACGGGCACGCTCGACTCCTCCACCACGGTACGGATCAGTCCCGCCCCGCCGCGCGGTACGAGCACGTCGATCAGGCCGCGCGCATGCATGAGGGCGGTGGCGCCGGCACGGCCCGCCGGATCAATGGTGGTGACCAGGTCGGCAGGCAGGCCCGCCGCCGTCAGGGCGTCGCGCAGCACGGTGATGATGGCGGCGTTGGTGTCCGCGGCCGCGCTACCGCCGCGCAGCACGACGGCGTTCCCGGACTTAAGGGTCAGGGCGGCCACGTCCACGGTGACGTTGGGGCGTGCCTCGTAGATCATGCCGACCACGCCCAGCGGCACCCGCACGCGCCGCACTCGCAGCCCGTTGGGCAGCGTCTGCCCGTCCACGATCTCGCCCACGGGGTCGGGCAGTGCGGCGATCTCTCTCAGCGAGTCGGAAATCGCGGCGATGCGATCGCCGTCCAGGGCGAGGCGGTCGATCAGTCCCGGCTTCATGCCGGCGGCGCGGGCACGTTCTAGGTCCTGCACATTGGCGGCGAGGATGAACTCGGCGCGAGCAGCCAGTGCGTCGGCCAGGGCGTGCAGGGCGGCATCCTTGCGTTCCCGATTGACGCCGGCCAGGGCGCGCTGGGCCTGGCGGGCGGCGCGAGCGGTGGTGGCAACGAGGGCCTCGGCGTCGTTGGCGGAGACGGAGGCGTCTACTTGGGAGATCGTCATGACAGTGACTCTAGCCGCACCCGCGCCGGGCGGGTAGGCGTCGGCCGACACTCGGCGTCGTGATTCTGCGACGAGGCCGTTGGCACGCGCGCCCGTAGCCACGTCCGCGGGCGGCTCCGACGTCGGTGTGGTGCGCGCCCCTCGGCCTGCGGGCAGCGCTTGTCCGAGATCGGCACAAACACCGTGTCCGGCACCGCTGGCCGAAACCAAAACCGTATGATTTCAACGATTATTCAGATGCTGTTGGTTGCGAGCGCCTCGTTTGTGCCGATTCCGGACATTTCTCCGCGGACCGGACGGTACCCTCACCACTTCTACCGACCTCGGCACGTAATATCTACCGACCTCAGTACGTAATATCTACCGACCTCAGTACGTAACGTCTACCGATCTCAGTACGTAACGTCTACCGACCTCGGCATGTAATATCTACCGATCTCGGCGAGGGGGAGGGCGGGGATGAGGTATCAGCCGCCGGCAGTGCGGGGCAGCTCGGCCAGGTCGTCGCGGTGTACCACCGGGGCCACATGGTCTCCGGGCGCGGGCGCTCCACGTCCCCGCGCGTCCAGCACCTCCTCGATCTCGGAGGCCGCATACCGGCAGATGCCGCGCGCAAGCACCCCCTGCGGGCCCACGATCTCAACCACCGAGCCGGACTCGAAGTCCCCATCAACGCCGACCACGCCCGGCAGCAGCAGGGACTTCTTACCCGCGGTAACGGCCTGAGCAGCCCCGGCATCAACCAGCACCCGCCCCTCGGGCATGGAGGCGTGCGCCATCCACAGCCGACGGCTGGAGCGATGCGGTCCGGTGGGGGCGAACCACGTCCCCAGGTCGGTCGGAATGGTGCGCCCGCCCAGCAGCCGAGGGGCGTCATCCGCGTCGGCGATGATCGTGGCCGTGCCGGAGGCGCAGGCGATCGTAGCCGCCTGCACCTTGGTGGCCATCCCGCCTGTGCCCAGTGCACCGGCGTCGCCGTCCACACGCACGCCCGCCAGCTCGCCGGCGCCGCCGACGTAGCGCACGGGGCGGGCATCGGGCGTGCCCGGGCGTGCAGTCCACATGCCGTCCACGTCCGTGAAAAGAATCAGCGCATCAGCCGTCACCAGATGGGACACGAGCGCCGCCAGGTGATCGTTGTCCCCCAGATTGAACTCGGTGGTGGCCACGGCGTCGTTCTCGTTGACCACGGGAACCGCCCCCATTGACAGCAGCGCATCGAAGGTGGCGCGCACCGTCCGGTAGTGGCTGCGCACGGCCACATCCTGCGCAGTCAGCAGCACCTGAGCGGTGACCACGCCGTACGCGCTCAGGGCGGTCTGCCAGCGTGAAACCAGCCGCCCCTGGCCGACGGAGGCAGCGGCCTGCAGCAGCCGCAGCTCGCCGGGGCGCGCGTCCAGCCCGAGCGGAACCAGGCCGGCTGCGACAGCACCGGAGGACACCAGCACCACGTCGTGGCCCCGGCGTCGCATGCCGGCCAGCAGGCCGGACAGGATGTCAATGCGGTTCAGGTCCAGGCCGCCGTCGGGGCGGGTCAGCGAGGAGGAGCCGACCTTGAGGACCACGCGCGAGCCCTCGGGCAGGGCCTCCGGGCGCGGGCCGTTACCGATATCGCCGCCAGTACCCGACCGGGTGCTCATGGCATCCACAGGTGCGCCGCTCATGCTTCCTCCCAGGTGGACGCGTCGGTCCACAGCCCCTTGTCCGCCTCATCACGCAGGGTTTGGCGCGCCGCCTCCTTGGCGTCCATCCAGTCGTGGTACTGCTCGCGGCGTTCAGCGTTGGTTCGGCGGTGACGGTCCTCCAGGCGGGCATCGGTGCCACGGGCACCCAGCAGCTCCGCGCCGGTGGTCATGGACGGCTCCCAGGTGAACACCACGCCCGTGTCGACATCCCCGATCAGGACGGTGTCCCCGGCGTGGGCGCCCGCCTTCGCCAGCTCGTCCTCGACGCCGCCCGCCGCCAGCCGGTCGGCCAGATAGCCGACGGCCTCGTCATTGGAGAAGTCGGTCTGGCGCACCCAGCGCTCGGGCTTGTCCCCCCGCACCTGGTAGACGGTGCCCTCGGCAGGGTGCTGGATGACCTCCACGGTGACTGCCGGCTGCGCGCCGCGTCGCCCGACCGGTGCCGGGCGGACGATGGGGCGTGCTTCCGCGACGGCGGCCGACGCCTGCGCACGGGCCTGCTCAACCAGCTCCGCCAGGGCGAAGGCCAGCCGTGACAGCCCCGCGTGGGAGACGGCGGAGACGGCGAACACCGGCAGGCCGCGCGCAGTCAAGTCCGCCTCCACCAGCTCGGCCAGTTCCGCCGCCTCGGGGACGTCCACCTTGGCGAGAACCACCACGCGGGGACGCTCCATCAGCGGGGGCAGCCCGGTCAGCGCCGGGTCCGCCTCATCGGCGCCCAGCCGCTCCGCATAGGCGGCCAGCTCCGTCTCGATGGTGTCGAAGTCGCTGAGCGGATCACGCCCCGGCTCCAGGGTGGCGCAGTCCAGCACGTGCACCACCACGGCGCAGCGCTCGATGTGGCGCAGGAACTCCAGGCCCAGGCCCTTGCCCTCGCTCGCCCCCGGGATCAGCCCGGGCACGTCCGCCATGGTGAAGCGCGTCTCCCCGGCCTCCACCACGCCCAGGTTGGGGGTGAGCGTGGTGAAGGGGTAGTCGGCGATCTTGGGGCGGGCGGCGCTCATGGCGGCAATCAGGGAGGACTTGCCGGCGCTGGGGTAGCCGACCAGGGCGACGTCGGCGACCGTCTTCAGCTCCAGGGTGACGTCACGGGCCTGGCCGGGCTCACCCAGCAGGTGGAAGCCCGGAGCCTTGCGCTTGGCGGAGGCGAGGGAGAAGTTGCCGCGGCCACCGGGACCGCCCTCGGCGACGACGACGCGCTCGCCGGCTGCGGTCAGGTCCGCCAGGACGGCACCGTCAGAGTCCTTTACCACGGTTCCCAGCGGCACCGGCAGCACCAGGTCCTCGCCGTCGGCGCCCCGGTGCCAGCCTCCCTGGCCGGGTGTGCCGGAGCCGGCGCGGCGATGCGGGGAACGGTGATAGGTCAGCAGGGTGGTGACGCGGGGGTCCGCGGACAGCACGACGCTGCCGCCGTGTCCGCCGTCACCGCCGTCGGGGCCGGCCAGCGGCTTGAACTTCTCACGGTGGATCGACGTGCAGCCGTGGCCGCCGTCGCCGCCGGCGACGTGCAGGACCACGCGGTCGATGAAGCTGGGCATGGGTGTCTCCTCGGGCTGGGTGGGGCGATCACCCCGGGACCGGCACGCGCGAGGGCGGACGGCCGAAGCCGCCCGCCCTCGCGGATGCAGTCATGATGCGTGAGGCCGATTCAGCCTTCGGCCGCGATGACGTTGACGACCTTGCGGTCGCGGAATCTACCGAAGTCAACGTTGCCGGCGGTCAGGGCGAACAGCGTGTCGTCCTTGCCGCGGCCGACGTTGTTGCCGGGGTGGAAGTGGGTGCCGCGCTGGCGGACGATGATCTCGCCGGCCTTGACGAACTGGCCGCCGAAGCGCTTCACACCGAGGCGCTGGGCGTTGGAGTCGCGGCCGTTGCGGGAGGAACCAAGACCCTTCTTGTGTGCCATATCGGGGCTTCTTTCTGTATCGCTGGTGCCTGAAGATGCTGCGGACGGGTGACCCGCTCAGCCGATCGCGGTGATCTTGACGGCGGTGAGCTTGGCGCGGTGACCCTGGCGCTTGCGGTAGCCCGTCTTGTTCTTGAACTTGAGGATGTTGATCTTGGGGCCCTTCTCGTCACCGACGATCTCAGCCTTCACGGAGGACTTGGCCAGGTCCGCCGCCGCAGCGGTCACCTTGTCTCCATCCACCAGCATGACGGGGGCGAGGGTGACCTCGTCGCCGACCTCGCCGGCAAGCTTGTCGACAACCACGACGTCACCGACGGAGACCTTCTCCTGACGGCCGCCGGCCTTGACGATCGCGTAGACCACTTGACTACTCATCTCTGTCGATTCTTCTAGCCGCCCGCTCCCGGGAGCACCGCTCCACCGCTGCGGTCGACTACTTGGGCAATGGTGCGGAACGCACCGCCGGATTACTTTATGCGATCCGGCGGGCGACACCAACCCGCGAACGCTTCTGGGGCCTGTGTTCTTCCGCACCCCGCAGTTCAGGACTGCGTCTGCGCAGGGTCGCCGACCGCCTCCTGACCCGCCGCCACGGCGCCTTCAGGGGCCTGTGAGCCGCCCTCCTCCGGCTGGGCGTGCTCGTGCGCATGCTCAGCGGCAGCGGCGATCTGGGCCAGCGCCCCGCGCACGGCGGAGCGGGCGGCCTCATCGCGCCCCTTCTCCTCGGACTCCTTGGGGGCCTTGGCGCCGCGGCCCGAGGACTTGGCCGACTTGGTGGCGGACTTCGCACCGGTCTTGGTCGCGGGCTTGGAACCACCCTCGCCGCGCCGCCCCCGGCCAGAGCTGTTTCCGCGCTGTGCCGATGCGGACATGTCCACGGCCTGGTTCTCCACCGGATGCTCGTGGACGATGAAGCCGCGCCCGCCGCAGCACTCGCACGGCGTGGAGAAAGCCTCCACCAGCCCCTGGCCGACCCGCTTGCGGGTCATCTGCACCAGCCCCAGCGAGGTGACCTCGGTGACCTGGTGCCGGGTGCGATCGCGGCCGAGGCACTCCACCAGGCGGCGCAGCACCAGGTCCCGGTTGGACTCCAGCACCATGTCCACGAAGTCGATCACCACCATGCCGCCGATGTCACGCAGCCGCAGCTGGCGGACGATCTCCTCGGCGGCCTCGAGGTTGTTGCGGGTGATGGTCTCCTCCAGGGTGCCGTCCGCGCCGCCGGTGAAGCGCCCGGTGTTGACGTCGATGACGGTCATGGCCTCCGTGCGGTCGATGATGAGCGTGCCGCCGCTGGGCAGCCAGACCTTGCGGTCGAAGCCCTTGGCGAGCTGCTCGTCGATACGGTGGGCGGTGAACACGTCCTCGGGGCTGACCCAGTGCTCCAGCCGGTCGGTCAGCTCCGGGCTGAGATCGCCGACGTAGGTGGAGATGGTCTTCCAGGCGTCGGGGCCCTGCACAATGAGCTTGCGGAAGTCCTCGTTGAACACGTCACGCACCACGCGCACGGCCAGCTCGGGCTCCTCCTTCAGCAGCACGGGCGCCTTGCCGGAGCCCTTGAGCACCTGGGAGGACTTCTTCTCAATCGACTCCCACTGGGACACCAGGCGCTTGATGTCGTCGGCGAGCTGCTCCTCCCCCGCGCCCTCCGCGGCGGTGCGCACGATCACGCCGGCGTCGTCGGGAACGATCCGCTTGAGGATCTTCTTCAGCCGGTTGCGCTCGGTGTCCGGGAGCTTGCGGGAGATGCCGGTCATGGTGCCGCCCGGCACCAGCACCAGGTAGCGGCCCGCCAGGGTGATCTGACTGGTCAGGCGGGCACCCTTGTGGCCGATGGGGTCCTTAGTGACCTGCACCAGCACGGTGTCGCCGCTGGACAGGGCGTCCTCGATACGGCGCGGCTTACCCTCCATGCCGGCGGCGTCCCAGTTGACCTCGCCGGCGTACAGGACCGCGTTACGTCCCTTGCCGATGTCCACGAATGCGGCCTCCATGGACGGCAGCACATTCTGTACGCGGCCTACGTAAACGTTGCCCACCAGCGAGGTCTGGGTGTGCCGGGCGACGTAGTGCTCCACCAGCAGACCGTCCTCCAGGACGGCGATCTGGTTCAGGCCGTCCTGCTCGCGCACCACCATCTGCCGGTCGACGCTCTCACGGCGGGCCAGGAACTCCGCCTCGGTGATGATGGGCCGACGGCGCCCGGCGGCGCGCCCCTCCCGACGCCGCTGGCGCTTGGCCTCCAGCCGGGTGGAGCCCTTCAGCGCGGTGATCTCATCCCGGACGTCCCGGGCGGAGTCGGAGCGGCTGCGGGAACGGCGGCGGCGTCGGCGCGAGGAGCCGACCGATGCCTCGGCGGCCTCCGAGGCGGCCTCGTCGGCGCTGTCGCTGCTCGTGGCGTCCGAGGTATCCGCTGGGTCGGCAGGCTGCTCACCGGCATCGACGCGCTCGTCCGCGCGGGAGCGGGCACGCCGGCCACGCCCACCGCGACGCCGCTTGCGGCGACCGTTGCCGGCCTCCTTCTCGCCGTCCTCCTCCCCGGACCGGGACTCGGTCTGCGCGTCCTCCGCAACGACGGCGTCCTGAGCCTCGACGGCGGCATCACCGCGGCGGCGCCGGGCAGGCCGGGCCTCCTCGACGTGTGCGGGCTCGGTGGAGGCCGCGGTCGCGCGCCGACGACGCCTCCGGGGTGCGGACTCGGCGGAGGACTCGCGCGCGGAGGCGGACCGGCGCTCCGAGCCCGCGGCCGCGTCGTCGTCCTGAGCACGCGGGGCGGAGGTCTTCTCCGGCTCCGCCTGCGGCGCCTTAACGGGAGTCGTCGTGCCCACGGTCACCTTGCGGCGGCGACGGCGGGCGAGCGCCGGATCGGGCGCCTGGAAGAGCAGCGAGGCCGCAGGCAGCCGCTGCTCGAGGTCCTCCGCCGCGTCCTCCTCCTCAGCGTCCGGTTCGTCGCCTGAGTCATCCGCCACCGCGGCAGCATCAGTCTCGGTGGCGTCCTCCGGGACGTCGCTTGCCGGGGCCTCCACAGCGGCATCCGCAGCCACTTCCGGTTCTGCGGCGGCGGAGTCCGCCGACTGGGCCGCCTCCGCCGGCTCCACCGTGGTCAGGGGGGAGCCGTCCTCGGCCGCGGTCGACGCCGGGGCGGTAACGGTAGTCTCGTGCCGGCGCGCGGGAGCGGCGGGCTCGGGCGCGGTCGCCGCCGCCGTCACCCGGCGGTGCCGCCGAGCGGGGCGCCGGAGGGCGTCTCCGTCCTGGGCACCCTGCGAGGGCGCGGTCGAGTCGGTTGAGCGCGATGACGATGGGGACATGGGTCTATCTGCACTTTCGGGCGCTACAGCTCCGCCGTACCCGCGGCGCCGTGGCGCGGTCATGCTCCCCTGCGGGGAGCCAAAAAGCTTACGCGTGCGCCTTGCGGCGCCGGCCTGCGGCGGAACTCGCACATGCGGAAGTGCGGCGGCGCGTGATGCGGCGCAAGTCTTCCGGGCGGTCTCGGCCGAGGTTCGGACACCGGTTACCGGTACGGGGCGGCCGGTGCCAGGGCGAGTATCCCACAGGTGTGCGCCCGCCGGGCGACGCCGCCTCGGGTCACACCGTCGTCTCGCCGACGGCGGACACCGCCTCCGTGGTTCGTGGCGGCCGGGCCTCGACGGCCGCCAGGTAACGAGTTCCACTTGTTCCCGACACGCCGTCATCTGCCGCCTATACTGAGCCTATCCCCCAAGGAATCCTCCTTAGGATCCTCTTATATTTACCGTGGTTCCTCGCGAAAGGCGGCGCAGATGGGCCTTGTTCCGATGGCGCTCGACTCCCTCGACGTAGCTCGATGGCAGTTCGGCATCACCACCGTCTACCACTTCATCCTGGTGCCGTTGACGATCGGCCTGTCCCCGCTCGTGGCTCTCATGGAAACCCTCCATCTGCGCACCGGCAAGGAGCAGTGGCGCACGGCCGCACACTTCTTCGGCAACCTCCTGCTGATCAACTTCGCACTCGGCGTCGCCACCGGCATCGTGCAGGAGTTCCAGTTCGGCATGAACTGGTCGGAGTACTCCCGGTTCGTAGGAAACATCTTCGGGGCGCCCTTGGCCTTCGAGGCACTGCTGGCCTTCTTCATGGAGTCCACCTTCCTTGGCCTGTGGATCTTCGGCCGGGACCGCCTGTCCCCCAAGTTGCACAACCTGTGCATCTGGATGGTCGCCCTGGGCACCAACATCTCCGCGTTCTTCATCCTCGCGGCCAACTCCTGGATGCAGCACCCGGTCGGCGCCGTCGTCAACCCGGAGACCGGCCGTGCCGAGCTGGACGGCATCGGCGGGTTCTTCGAAGTGCTCGGCAACAAGATCCTGTGGGTGACGGTGGCACACGTGATCTCCTCCGCCTTCCTGGTAGCGGGAGCACTGATACTCGGGGTGTCCGCGTGGTGGATGGTCAAGGCCGCCCGCGCGCAGCAGGACTTCGAGGCGCGCCACGTATGGCGGCGCATGACCCGCTTCGGAGCCGTCACCATGCTCATCGCCGGGTTCCTCACCCTCGGCTCGGGCCATGTGCAGGGCCAGCTCGTGGCCGAGGAGCAGCCCGCCAAGATGGCTGCGGCGGAGATGCTTTGCGAGACCGAGTCCGGGGCGGGCTTCACCGTGGCCGCCTTCGGCAGCTGCGCCGACGGCACCGCCACTCACCTGATCACCGTCCCGTACGTGTACTCCTTCATGGCCACCAACGATCCGCACGCCGAGATCATGGGCCTCAATGACGCCCAGGAGATGTACGCCGAGCGCTACGGCGCGGGCGTGGACTACACCCCCAACGAGATGGTCACCTTCTGGTCCTTCCGACTCATGATCGGCCTGGGCACGCTCGCCGTGGCGATCGGCGCGGCTGCGCTGTGGCTCACGCGCCGGGACCGCCTGGTCACCTCCCGGCTGTTGGGCAGGCTCGCCCTCGGCAGCGTGTGGCTGCCATTCGTCGCCTCCTCCTTCGGGTGGATCATGACCGAGATTGGCCGCCAGCCCTGGGTGGTGGTGCCAAACCTCGCCGATCCCGTCTCCCAGGTGTACATGCTCACCGCCGACGGCGTGTCCTCCGTGGTGTCCTCCGGAACCGTGCTGACCTCCCTGATCGTCTTCACGCTGCTGTACGCCGCACTCGGAGTCATCTGGTTCCTGCTGCTGCGCCGCTATGTCCGCGAGGGCGTACAAGCCCAGGTGGCCGACGCCACGGACGCCACCACCGACAACGGCCCGGGTGAGCAGATGCCCCCGCTGTCCTTCCAGTACTGATTGCCGCTACGACTAGCCCGTGGAGCCCGCCGTGACACTCTCCGTCCTCTGGTTCATCCTCATTGCGATCCTCTGGGTCGGGTACCTGACCCTCGAGGGCTTCGACTTCGGCGTCGGAATGCTGCTGAAGATCCTTGGCCGCGACGAGCGCGAGCGCCGCGCCCTGGTACGCACCATCGGCCCGCACTGGGACGGCAACGAGGTCTGGCTGCTTACTGCCGGCGGCGCTACCTTCGCCGCGTTCCCCGAGTGGTACGGCACGCTGTTCTCCGGCGCCTACCTGGTGCTGCTCGTCATCCTGCTGTGCCTGATCGTGCGCGTATGCGCCATCGAGTGGCGCGGCCGCATCAACGACCAGGCCTGGCGCGACCGCTGGGACTGGGCGCACACGGTGGCCGCCTGGCTGCCCGCGATCCTGTGGGGCGCCGCCTTCGCGAACCTGGTGCAGGGCATGAAGATCGAGGTGGTCGACACCGCCACCGGTGCGCCCGTGCCGGCCGCCGAAGTACCCGCGGACGCGCTGATCGCCGGCGCATCACACCAGGTCACCGGCGGCTTCCTCAGCCTGTTGACGCCCTTCACGCTGCTGGGCGGGGCCGCCACCTGCCTGTTGTTCCTCACCCACGGGGCCCTGTTCATCACCCTCAAGACGGCGGGCGATCTTTCCCAGCGGGCGGCGGCCTTCGCCCGACGCTGCGGAATCGTCTCCACGCTTGCAGCCGCCGTCTGGGGGGTGTGGGCGGTCGGCTACTCGGCCAGCGCCTGGGCCTGGCTCCCGCTGGCCGCGGCCGCCGCAGCACTAGTGGGCTCCCTGGTCTGCTCCTACCGCGGCCGCCAGGGACTCGCCTTCGGTCTGCACTTCGCCGCGATCGCCGGCGTGGTCATTCTCGTCTTCACGGCTATGGCTCCCAACGTGATGCGCTCCTCGATCGACCCCGCCTACTCGCTGACCATTACTCAGGCGGCCTCCGCCGACACCACGCTGGCGATCATGACCGTGGTTGCCGTCGTCTTCCTGCCGGTGGTGCTCTTCTACACCATCTGGGGATACCGGACCTTCGCGGCCCGAATCAACGCGGAGCGGATCGACCCCACCGTGGGCGGTCTGCACCCCACGCGGGTGCGTGACAACGCCCAGCCCGCGCCCGGTGATCACTGAAGGCGCGCTGATCGCTGACACCGCCGTCGGCCCTCCGACGGCCAGCCCGCGGTGCCCTTAACACCGTCAACGGCCCGCAGCCATTCAGCAGACCGCTAACGGGCGTAGTACACGGGCAACTGACGTAGCCGACGCACCCAGCCCTCCAACGCCCACGCCCCGCGAGCCGAAGCTCATTGGATTCGCTTGACGCTTGAACGGCGAAACCGCATAAACCAACCCCAGCCTGCCCGCCCCAGAATCTCACAACTACTGGCACTCCCAGATGCCGTGAGACCAGACAGTCCCAGAAGCCGTGAGGCAACACATCGGTGCGAATGTTTGTTTTAGCCCGGCGGCGTGCGGAAGCGGGGTGAGCATCACCGCCACCGGAGCCATCGGCACGAACGTAGCGCTATCGGCACGACCGTGGGGCTCTGGACCGGCGCGCCGCGGGGCGCCGCGCTGAACCACACCCCCCTGATACTCCCGACCTTCACCCACTATCTCAACGAAAAACCCCGATCGCGCACACGTATTCACGCCGATAACCCGGAAGGAGGTGAGGCTGTATCCAAGCCGAGGGACCGGCATGACAATCCGACGGCCCTCCGTCGTGCCCCCACCGCGCCTAACGGCACCGGCTGGACCGGCCCGGAGTACGAGGTGTGGGTCGGCGCGGTGAACACCATCTTCTGGAGCTAGGTCCGGTTGTGTGAGTGCTCGGGTGGCGGTGCGCGGCCGGGTATCGGTGTGCGCGGTTGGGTGTCTGCGTGCGTGGCCGTCGAGCCTGCCCGTTGGACCCCTGTCCCCCCGTTGGACCCCTGCGCCCCCGTTGGACCGCCGTAGCCGCTGGTTACAGCGGTCCAACGGGAAGTGAGCGGTCCATCGGGAAGTGAGCGGTCCATCGGGGCGTGAGCGGTCCAACCAGGGCGGTGCAAGCCACTCGCCCCCTCCGGCGGGCACACGCAGTCCACTCAAACTACGGGCCCCGCAGCCACCAGCTGCGCCCAGCTCGCCATCCGCCACCAGACCACCACCCACATCACCGGCACCGCCCCACCACAAACGAACTACGGACACGACCTGGAGGAGCTGTTCCGCTCCAGCGCCACCACAGCCCCACTGGTGAACTGAACCGCCTGCTTAGGGGAACAATCCGGCTGCCACCGGGTGACTTCCCACCCTCACGCCGCTCGGCCTCCCGACAGACCAGCGGATAACGCGATGGCCGGCACTGTAGACGCGGCGAGCTCCCCCGCTGCGGCAATCCCTCCAGAGAGCCCGCTCCCGGGACCACGGTCCCACTCCAGCACTATGCTGTGGGGGTGAAGCCGTTGGACCCCCGACTCATGCGGTACGCAGCCGCGGCACGGCGCTACATCGCCACGACGGCGGTTACGGGCGCGCTCACCGCGCTGCTCGTCGTCGCCCAGGCCTGGCTGATCTCCCGGGCCATCTCCCCGGTCATCACCGGGAACGCCACCCTCGCCACCGTGACACCCACGATCGCGGCGCTGGCCGGAGTGGTGACGGCCCGGGCACTGGTGCTGTACGTGCAGGAGTCGCGCGCCCACCGCGCCGCCACCGACGTCACCGTCGACCTACGCCGCCAAGTACTGCGCCACGCCGCCGCCCTGGGGCCGCGCTGGCGAGCCGTCCACGGGGCGGACACCGCCACCCTGCTCACCCGCGGCCTGGACGACCTCGAGCCCTACTTCACCCGCTACCTGCCACAGCTGCTGCTCGCTGCCACAGTCACCCCCGCCACCGGCCTGGTGCTACTCGCCCAGGACCTGCCGTCCGCGATCGCGGTGGCCTGCACGATTCCGCTGATCCCGGTATTCATGATCCTGATCGGCCGCCTCACTCAGACCCACTCCGAGGCCCGACTGCACACCATGGAGCGCCTGGGCAGTCAGCTGCTCGATCTGCTCGCGGGCCTGCCCACTCTCAAGGCGCTGGGCCGCCAGGCCGGCCCCGCCAGGCGGGTGCGCGAGCTCGGCCGCGCCTACAACGCCACCACCATGTCCACGCTGCGAGTGGCCTTCCTGTCCGGGGCTGTTCTGGAGTTCATCACCACCCTGTCTGTGGCGATCGTCGCCGTCGAGGTCGGCTTCCGGCTGCTGTACGGGCGCATGGACCTGGCCACCGGCCTGCTGGTCATCATGATCACCCCTGAGGTGTACCAGCCGCTGCGCCAGGTCGGCTTCCACTTCCACGCCTCCGCCAATGGCGTGGCGGCCGCCGATGCGGTCTTCACCGTGCTTGAGCAGCACGTCCCCGTCCCGGGCACGCGGCCCGCGCCCGACCTGCGCACGGCACGCATCGAGTTCGAGCGGGTGTCCGTGGCCGCCCGCGGCGCCTGGGCGCCCGCCGGCCTGACAACGACGATCCGCCCGGGCCGGGTGGTGGCACTGACCGGCGCCTCCGGTGCGGGCAAGAGCACTACTGCCCAGCTGCTGCTGGGCCTTCTGCCTCCCGACCGGGGTCGGGTGCGGGTGGTCGCCCCCGACGGGGCGGCGATGGACCTGGCCGACATCTCCCCCGCGTCCTGGTGGGAGCAGATCGCCTGGGTGCCGCAGCGCCCCGTGATCGTGCCCGGCACGCTGCTGGACAACGCACTCGGCAGCGAGCCCGGCACCTCGCCTGCCGGCCCCGCCCCGGTCCCTCCCCCGCTGGAAGCCGCCGCCACGGCCACCGGCTTCGACGAGGTCCTCGCCGCCCTGCCGGACGGTTGGCGCACGCGCGTGGGCCAGGGCGGGGTGGGCCTGTCCGTGGGGCAGCGCCAGCGCCTGGCCCTGACCCGCGCCCTGGCCGACGACGCCCCCCTGGGGCTGCTCGACGAGCCCACCGCCCACCTCGACGCCGGCAGCCAGGCTCGGGTGCTCGATGCCGTCTGCGCGCTGCGCGACGCCGGCCGCACCGTCGTGGTGATCGCCCACCGGGCGGCGCTGGTGGCCCTGGCCGACGACGTCGTCGAAGTGGTCTCCCGCCCCCGGCCCGAGGCGGAGCCGCCGGGCGCCTCCCCCGCAGCCGGAATGGACGAGCTCGTGTTCTCGGGAGGAGACCGATGAGCCTCGCACTGACGCCCGCGGAGCGGCACGCCCTGCGCCGTGCGGTGGCCCTGCTCGACCTGGACGGCGCCCGCTTCGCCGCATCCGTCGCCCTGGGCGCCCTGGGACTGGCCAGCGCCGTCGGCCTGGCCGCGGTGGCCGCATGGATGATCGCCCGCGCCTCCCAGACACCGGAGGTGGTGGCCCTCGGGGTGGCGCCGGTGGCGGTGCGACTGTTCGGCATCTCCCGCTCCGTGCTGCGCTACTGCGAGCGGCTGGCATCCCACGACACGGCGCTGCGGGGCATGAGCGCGCTGCGCACCCGCGTGTACGAGATCCTGGCCGAGGCCCGTACCGACACGGTCGCCGGGCTGCGGCGCGGGGAGGTGCTGGCTCGGGTCGGCGCAGACGTCGACGCCGTCGGCGACCTGGTGGTGCGCTCGCTGCTGCCGCTGGCGGTGGCGGTGGTACTTGGCCTGGGCACCAGCCTGGGGGTGGCACTCGTGTACGCGCCGGCGGGGCTGATCCTGGCGGCGTGCCTCCTGCTGTCCGGTGTGGCCGGACCGCTGTTGACCATCCGTTCCGCCCGCGCCGCCGAGCTGGCGCGGCAGCAGCACTCCACCGAGCTGGCTGCCACCGTCATGAATGTGCTCGACGGCGCCGATGAGCTGCGCGTATCCGGGCGCATGCCGCACACCATGGCCGACCTGGCCCGGCTGGAGTCGCACCTGGCCTCCACCCGGGACCGGGCCGCCCGTCCGGCGGCGCTGGCCGCCGTCATGGACGGCGTCGCCATGGGGCTGGCGGTGCTGGGCAACATGGTGGTGGGTGCCCAGGCCGTCTCCGACGGCCGGCTGGCACCGGTGTGGCTGGCGGTGGTGGTCCTGGTGCCACTGAGCGCCTTCGAGGCCTCCGCCGCGCTGGGGCCGGCCTCCGTCCAGCTAGTCGCCTCTGCGGGTGCGGCCGTGCGCCTGGTTGCGCTCATCGAGGATGCTGAGGTCGGCGCCGCCACCGCACCAGCACCGCAGCCGCTGCCGACCGTGGGCGCCGCCGGGCCGAAGCTGCGGGCCCGCGACCTCGCAGTGGGCTGGCCGGGCGGAGAGGTGGTCGCCACGGGCATCAGCCTGGATCTGGTGCCGGGACGCCGTCTGGCGGTGGTGGGGCCCTCCGGGGTGGGAAAGACCACGCTGCTGCTCACCCTCGCCGGCCTGTTGGAGCCGCTGGGCGGGGAGCTGACCCTGGACGGCGTACCACCGTGGGCCGCGGAGCGGGCCGAAGCCGCCGGACGCATCAGCCTCACCGCGGAGGACGCGCACGTGTTCGACACCACCGTGCTGGAGAACCTGCGCGTCGCCGACGGCACCCTCACCCCGGAGCGGGCCGAGGACCTGCTGCGGCGCTCCGGCCTGGGTGACTGGTTGGCGCATCTGCCCGCGGGGTTGAGCACCCGCCTGGGCGCGAATGCCACGACGGTGTCCGGCGGCGAGCGCCGTCGTCTGCTGCTGGCCCGTGCCCTGGCCGCCCCGGCCCCGCTGATGCTGCTGGATGAGCCCGGGGAGCACCTGGATGCCGCCACCGCCGACCTGCTGGTGGGGGACTTGCTGGGGGCGGGCACCGCGCAGGCGCCCGGCTCCCCCGGTGGGGACTCCGAATCCGCCGCACCGTCCCGTGGCATCCTTCTGGTCACCCACCGCCTGTCCGGACTTGCGGCGGCGGATGAGGTGCTCATCCTGGGCCGCCCGGACGACGCTCCGCCGGGTTCACCCGCAACCATCACTCGTCGCGGCACCCACGCGGACCTGGCCGCCGACGACCCCGAGTACCGCTGGTCCCTAGAGCAGGAGCAGGACACGCATGTCTGAGACACCCTCATACCCCGGTATCCCCGCCCAGCACAGCACGGTCGACGCGCCGGCCGGCAGCAGCGTCCGCCTATTCCGGGCGGCCCTGCGCCTGACCAGTTCGTTGAAGGTCCCGGAGGCCCTGAACCGGCTCGTTGACTCCGCCTGCGCCCTGACCGGTGCCGCCTGGGGGACGATCGCCGCGCCGAGGTCCGCCGACCCCGCCACCGCCGCCTCACTCACCACCGGCCCCGCCACCGCCTCCGCCGACGAGCTTGCGAGCATGCTGGTGGGGGCGCCCGGCGCCGGTCCGGAGGACTCCGGGGTACTCGTCCGCAACCGCCCCGGCGACGGCGAACGCTGCGGAGCCATCCTGTCCGTGCCACTGCGGGTGCGCGGGCAGGTCTACGGCCGCCTGTACCTGTGTGACAAGCACGGCGGATTCACCGAGGCCGACGTCACTGCGGTGCTGACGCTCGCGGAGGCGGCCGCCGTGGCACTGGAGAACGCCCGCCTGTATCGGGAGGCGCGCGACCGCGAGCAGTGGATGGTGGTCTCCCAGGAGCTGACCACGATGCTGCTGTCCGGCGCGGACGAGGACGACGCCCTGACCCTGATCGCGCGCCGGGTCCGTGAGGTCGCGCATGCGGACACCTCCGCCCTGGTGCTCCCCAGCGTGGGCGACAGCTGGATCTGCGAGATCGCCGACGGGGAGCACGCCGACGAGCTGGTGGGGACCTTCTTCCCCCCGGAGGGGCGCGCCCTGAAGACGCTGACGCGCCGCAACGGGCTGATTGAGGACTCGCTGGCGGACGCCTGGGGCGCCTCCGACCTGCTGGTTCAGGAACTGTCCCAGTTCGGGCCGGCGCTGTATGCGCCCATGATCCACCGGGGCCGCGGCGTGGGCGTGATGCTGTTGCTGCGCGCCCAGGGCGCCGAGCGCTTCACCCAGCAGGACCTCGAGATCGCCGAGCTCGTCGCCGGTCAGGCGACCATGGCCTTCGAGCTGGCCGATGCCCAGCACGCCGAGGAGATGGCCACGCTCCTGGACGAGCGGGCTCGCATCGGCCGCGACCTGCACGACTTGGCGATCCAGCAGCTGTTCGCAACCGGGATGCAGATATCGGCTGCTCGTGACCGGCTCAAGCAGGAGAGCGCCGCATCCGGCACCGACATGACGGTGGCCTGTCAGGCGCTGGAGGCGTCCCTGGCCGCGGTGGACGACTCAGTGCGGCAGATCCGCTCGATCGTGCGGTCTCTGCGGGACCGCGACGAGGATGTCAGTGTGGTCGAGCGACTGCGGCGCGAGGCCTCCTTGGCCCGCACGTCGTTGGGATTCGCGCCCTCCCTGATCCTCACAGTGGACGGGCACGGCCTGGCGCAGGCGGAGCGTGAACAGGAGGATGAGCTGATCGGGATGATCGATGCGACGGTTGAGCCGGACATAGCCGACGACATCGTCGCCGTGGTGCGGGAGGGCCTGTCCAATGTGGCCCGGCACGCCAGGGCCTCCTCGGTAACCGTGGACGTGAAGGTGGAGGGACTGCTCGCCTCACAGCCGCCGGCCGGCCAGGACGGCGCCGCCTCGGGCGACGCCGAGCCCTTCCAGGGTGCACCGGTGGTGGAGGTGGTGTGCCGCGACGACGGCGTGGGCGTGGACCCGACGGTCACGCGCCGCTCCGGTACCGCCAACATGGCCGAGCGGGCTCGCCGCCACGGCGGCAGCTTCGTGATCGGCCCGCGGGCCCGCTCCGACGGCGAGCGCCGGGGAACCTGCTTCACCTGGCGGGTGCCCCTGCAGCAGCCCCGCACGGTGCCCGGCCTTGACCTGGGCCTGGAGCCCGGGCGCCTGGGCGCCTAACCGCCCAAATCACCGAGGTCGGTAGATCTTACGTACCGAGGTCGGTAGAAGTTACATGCCGAGGTCGGTAGAAGTTACATGCCGAGGTCGGTAGATCTTACGTACCGAGGTCGGTAGATCCGGCGGGGCCCGCTCGGGAGCGGCCCGCTGGCGCCGACTACTTGCGCCGCCAACCGGAGGCGCGCTGGCCGGCGACCCACGCCGCCACCTGGGTACGCCGCTGCAGGCCCATTTTGGCCAGCAGGGAGGTGATGTGGTTCTTGACGGTCTTCTCAGCGACCCCGAGCCGCTCGCCGATCTCCCGGTTCGACAGGCCATCGCCGATCAGCTCGAGCACCTTGCGTTCGGCGTTGGTCAGGTCTGCGGTGGGGTCGTCGTGATCCGCACGACGGCGCGTCACGGTGCGCTCGTCGAGCAGGACCCTGCCGGAGGCGACGGCACGTACCACATCGCTGATCTCGGCTCCGTGGACGGTTTTGAGCAGGTAGGCGCGTGCACCGGCGTCGAGCGACTCCGCCAGGGCCTCATCATCATCGAAGGAGGTCAGCACAATCGGTAGGGCGTCGGGAACGGACTCGCGCAGCGCCTGCATGAGTTCGATTCCGGTGCCGTCGGGCAGCTGCAAGTCCACCAGCACCACGCTCGGGCGCATGAGCTCGGCGCGGCGGATGGCCTCGGCCTTGGACCCGGCCTCGGCGACGACGTCGAGCCCGTCCGCACGCTCAATGATCTCAGCAATGCCGCGGCGGACGATCTCATGGTCGTCCACGATCATGACGCGAACCGTCTCAGGTCCGGAAGCAGTCTGCATGGGCAGGAGACTATCAGCAGCGGGGACCTACGTCACAGTCCGGCGGATCGGACCGTACCCGCAGCCTTCAGGCACGCCGCTGCCGGGGCCTGACCTGGCAGCGCGGGCAATACACGTGGCTGCGGCCCCCGATCGTCTCGGCGCGCAGGAGCGCGCCGCAGCGTCGGCACTCCTGTCCGGCCCGCCCATAGACCGCCAGGGAACGGGCGAAGAATCCGGCGGCGCCGTCGGCGTCCACGTACAGGGCGTCGAAGCTGGTGCCGCCCACGGCCAGCGCCCGCTCCATGACCTCGCCGGTGGCCTCCAGCAGGCGGGCCGTCACCCGCGGTCCAAGCGCCTTGCCCGGACGCAGGCCGTGGACGCGGGCGGCCCACAGTCCCTCGTCGGCGTAGATGTTGCCGATGCCGGAGACGACGCCCTGATCCATCAGCAGAGTCTTGACCGCCCGGTTGGAACTGCGCATCTTGGCGATGGCGGCGGGCCGGTCCAGGTGCGGATCGAGCAGGTCACGAGCGACATGGGTGACGTCACTGGGGATGAGCGGTGCAAGGCTGCCCGCACCACCTGGGCCGCCGTCCGGCGTGGGCACCATGTCGGTGACGCGCAGACCACCGAACATGCGCTGATCGACCAGATCCACCACCGCACCTCCCGGATCGTCACCTGGAACGGGACACAGATGCAGGCGCACCCGCAGGTGCCGCGGGAGGGCCTCGGGGCCGTTCGCCGATCGGGGGTCGCGGGTCGCCGTGAGGTCCACCCGGGGAGCCTCGGAGTCTGCGAGAAACGCACGCGGATCCCGGCGCCCCGCGGCTGCGGAGTCACGGCCGGTGACGGTGCCGTGCACGAGCAGTTGCCCGCTCATGCCCAGATGGGCTACCAGGGCATCGCCGTCGTCAAGCGGGAGCCACAGGAACTTGCCGCGGCGCACGGCGGCAGTGAATGTGCGTCCGGTCAGCTTGCGCACGAAGGCGTCCGGACCGCCCTGCTGGCGTCGCAGCGGCCGCGGGTCGAGGATCTCCACGCGCTCCACCGCCCGGCCGCTCAGGTGGCGGGCCAGGCCGGCGCGGACGGTCTCGACCTCGGGTAGTTCCGGCATCGGGGCGCAGGCTCCTCAGGCGGAGGGGAGCGTGCCCGGCGCCCCTGGCTCGGTGGCCCCGGTCGTGCCCCGCCGCTCGGAGAGCCGCATTGCGCCGAGGTCGGCGCGCAGGGCCTCATTGACACCGGGCAGCCGCAGCCCCCCATCACCGCGCGCGGCCAGAATGGCGGCGTAGGCGGACTCGGCGGCGGCATGCTCGGCAATCTTCTTGGAGGTTCCGGTGCCCTCCCCCTGAACCCGGCCGTCGACGACTGCGCGCGCGGTGAATACGCGGCGGTGATCCGGCCCCGTGGCCACGACCTCATAGGCGGGGTTGCCCAGACCGTGGACGGCTGTGAGCTCTTGCAGGCTCGTCTTCCAGTCCAGGCCCGCTCCGCGCATGGAGGCGTCGTCGAGGAAACGGGCCACCAGGCGCTCGACGACGGCGCGCACAGGCTCCAGGCCGGTCGTCAGGTAGGTGGCGCCGATGAGGGCCTCGACGGTGTCGGACAGGATGGAGTCCTTGTCACGCCCCCCGGACAAGGACTCTCCGCGGCCGAGCTTGATGAACTCACCCAGTCCCAGGTCCCGGGCGACCGCGGCCAGGGCCGGCTCCGACACGGTAGCGGCCCGCATCTTCGCCAGCTGTCCCTCAGGCAGATCCGGGTGGGCGTTGTACAGGTTCTCGGTGACGATGACGCCGAGCACCGAGTCGCCCAAGAACTCCAGCCGCTCGTTGGTGGGCAAGCCACCGTGCTCATGTGCCCAGGAGCGATGAGTCAGGGCCAGGTCGAGCAGGTCGGCGTCGATGCGCTCGCCCCAGCGGAACAGGAGCGTGTCCACGTCCTCGCGCGCCGACGGCGTGCTGCGCTTCTTACGACGCGAAGTCATCAGTGGCGCTCCCCCTGCTCCGGATCCTCTTCCTGCTCGGGGAGCAGCGCAGCCAGGGCGGACCAGCGCGGATCCAGCTGCTCATGGTGGTGGTCGGCCGGCAAGTCGTCCAGACGCTGACCGCACTGCGCGCACAGCCCCGCGCAGTCCCGACGGCACAGCGGCTGGAACGGCAGGGCAAGCACGAGCGCGTCCCGCAGGGCCGGCTCCAGGTCCAAGGTGGTATCACCGACGGTGAACAGCTCGTCCGCCTCCTCGTCGCCCTCATCGGCCTGGGCCTGTGCGGCCTCAGGGGTGAAGTAGAGCTCATCGAAGGAGACGGTGGTGTCCTCCTCGATGTCGCGCAGGCAGCGCACGCACTGGCCGCGCAGGTGAACGTCAGCACTCCCGCGCACCAATACGCCGTTGTCCAAGCTGGTCAGCTCGGCGTCCACAATCAGGGGGCTGTCCTCCAGGGCGCCAATCATCTCCGCACCGAGGTCGGCCGGGGCTGAAGTCTCCAGATGGACGTTCTTGATCGCGCCGACCTGCTGTGGCAGGTCGACGATGTCAACGACGAGTCCGGCCGTGCTGGCCATGTTGTTCCTCCTGGAATGCTCAGAGCTTGTGACACCGCAGGTGAGGCGGGCGTCTCCATGCGGGATCCGCGGATGGGCTACCGCACGGGTCGTGCGCCCCTCCCCGGGGCGCGGGCGAATCTACCGTGAGTGGGCTGGTCGGCCTAGCGGCCGCCCTTGGTCCAGTTGCGTGTGCCGGCCGGGTCAACAGACCAGCCGGCGAAGTGGCGGGCGGCGTCACGACGCTCCTGCTCGGCGTCGGGTGCGGCGCCGTCCGCGCCCAGGCGCGCGGCCAGCGCCTCGCGCCCGGCCTGAATCTGCTCAGCGAGCTTGCCGATCTCGGCCTGCAAGGCGGCCAGGGAACGATCGGAGTAGTCGTCTGCGCCGTGGCGCAGACGTTCGGCGCGCTCCTCGGCGGTGGAGATGATGGCGTCGGCGCGGTCATTGGCCATACGCACAATATTCTCTCCCGCCACGAGTCGCTCGGCCTCCTCCTGCGCGTGCGTGAGTATCCGCTGGGACTCCTCACGCCCCTGGGCGAGGACCGCGTCGGCATCCGCAACGATCTCCTCGGCACGGTGTACGGCCGTGGGAACGGCCTGGCGGGCACGCTCGATCAGCTCGAGTGCGTCCTGACGGCTCACGATCGCGGAGGTACTCATCGGCAGCGAGCGCGCCGTGGAAATGAGTTCGTCAAGCTCGTCGAGGATGCGTAGCAGGTCGTCTCCGGCGTCTGCGCGGGTGGTCACGGGTTCGTCCTTCGTTTCTGCGAGGGTCCGGGATTGTCGTGTAGGAAGGCACCGGGCGGCGGTTCCGCCGCGGCGGGCGACGGCGGCCCGCCCAAAGCCCGTGCCAGGGCTGCGGCGACGTCGTCGGGCACCATGGCGCGGACGTCTCCGCCGTGGCGGGCGACCTCCTTCACCAGCGAGGAGGACACGTGCGCGTGAGTGGGTGCGGCCGTCAGGAAGAGCGTCTCTGGGGCGCCGAGCTTACGATTGACCAGGGCCATGGGGACCTCGGCGTCGAAGTCGGTGCCATTGCGCAGCCCCTTGACGATGGCGTCGGCTCCCCGCTGCGCACAGAACTCGGCGAGCAGGCCGGGGACGACGGCGACCTCCACGCCGGCCACATCCGCAAGGGCCGTTCGGGCCAGTGCCACCCGCTCCTCGATGCGGAACAGGCGTGCGCCGTCCTTCGCAGCGTTGTGGGCGATCCCGAGGATGACGTGATCGAACAGGGCGGCGGCGCGACGGACGACGTCAACGTGCCCGAGGGTGATCGGGTCGAAGGTTCCGGGGTATACGGCGAGCGTCACGCTGCGAGGCTAGCGGACCGGCTGCGGCGGGCGGGGACGCGCGCCGCAGCCGGCGCGTGACGGCCTCCGGCGTGCGTGACCGTGTCCACCGCGTCCGTGCCATCGTCCGGAGCGCAGTTGCCAACGGACACCTCCGGGCGCTGGAGGACCCGCCGACGTCAGCGGCGCTCAGCGCCCAACCATGCCTCAACCACCACCGGGCGCGGGGCGGCGGCCGCATGCGGGCGCACATCGGGGCCGCAGGAGCGTGAGCCGATGCCGTGATGGAGTGCGTCCAGGTGCAGCCACAGGTGCGTGTCCGGCCGCAGTTCCTCCACGTGCTCGGCAGCCGTCAGGTTCTCCAGGCTCCAGGCGCTCAGCGAGAATGCGGTCGGCACCGCGGGCGGGATGATGACATTCAGGCGCCCGGCGTCGCCATCCAATTGCAGGCGGCGCAGCCCGACGCGAGTACCGCCCTCCTGGGGGCGGACCGGCTGCTGCCACAGCGCATCCACATAGCCGCTGAAGACGCCATGTCGGGCAGCACCGGCGAGATCGGGGTACACCGGCCCGGGACCGAGTCCGGCCCAGACCGCGCGAGTCAGCCACGTTGGCAGCCCCAGGCGCACCCCCAGGCGGGGCAGGACGGCAGGCAGGTCACCGGCCGGGATGATCTCGGTGCGCAGCCGCAGTCCACCGGACTCGGCGGTGAACGTCGTCGTGGTGTCCAGGACCCAGGACATCTCCGGCGCGCCACAGCGGGTGCGCACAACAACGGCATCACCCGTGATGGCGGTGGCCACATGGCGTTCACTCATCAGGTGCAGGCGAGCCTCGCGCCAGCGGTCGGCCGAGGAGGGGCCTGGGCGTCCGGCACCGGCGCCACGGTTGGCGGGGTTCGGCGGCACGTGCCAGTAGTCGATGGGCCCGTGCCCCTCGTCGTTGTCCGTGGGCGCGCGCCAGACCGTGGTCAGCGGGCCGACGACGCCGAGGCCGCCCAGCTCCAGGAGCCGGCCCCGCTCGTCCAGCCGGGCGGGACCCAGTTGGATGCCGCCGCGCACGCGCACCGGCACCTCGCCAGGAGTAGCCGTTTGCCGGCCCGCGGCGCTCGCGGCCTCGGCGTGGCCGCCCGCAGGCGCAATCCTGAGAGCCGGCCCGGTCGGAGTGGGCATATCCCATGGGGCCGCAGCCGCCACCTCCCGGGTGGACATGACCCGGCGCCCGGAGGCTTCGGCGCAGGCGACCTGGGGCAGCAGCGGGGCACCGGCGGCCGGGTCGATCTGCCGGGGCTCGGCGTCGTCGACGCCGGCGACGAACGGGTCCAGCACCGCGGTGAGCACGTGGACGGGGCGGCCGGTGGCGCGGGCGCGGGCCACGGCGTCGACCAGCGCAGGCACTTCCAGATGCTCCTCCTGCCCAGCGGCGATCTGCGGCAGCGGAAGCTCACCTGTGGTCACGGCACCGAGGGTTGGAACCGTGGCGGATGCGGGGGCGGTGTGGGCGCTCCCCTGCCGGGAATCGTCCTCGCCGGGGATGCCGTCCGCCGGGGCGGGGACGGCGTCGGAGGCGTCCGCAGTCACCTGCCAGGCGAGCGTGAGCCCGGTGGTGGTGCGCGTGTGGAAGCGGTTGCGCACCCGGACGGTGCCAGCGCCGGAACCGGCTCGGCCGGCGTCGCCGACCCAGGTGGCCAGGACCGGGGCGACCGCGTTGGCCCAGGCGGTGGTGCCGGCGCTGGGGGTGGTGTCGGCGCAGACAAGCCCGTCGCACACGAAGTTGCCGTCGTGGACGCTCTCGCCGAAGTCACCGCCGTAGCGCAGTGCGCCACCGGAGGCGGGGCGGGGGTCGATAAGGGCGTGGTCGCGCCACTCCCAGACGAATCCGCCCAGGTGGCGGGGATTCGGCTCTACCTGTGCGGTGTAGTCCTCGATGCCGCCGGGGCCGGTGCCCATGGCGTGCAGGTACTCGCACATGATGAACGGCAGAGTGCGCACATGCGCGTTCTGGGCGGGGGTGAGCCGGGCGGCGGGATGCCCGGCGACGGCCACCGGCGTGCTGGCGGGAGCCGGAGCGGCAGAAGCGCCGTCGGCGGCGTTGGCCTCCGCCCCGCGCCCGACTACGGCCTCAACCTCCTCCAGGGTCGGGTACATGCGGGAGTGCACATCGGTGTAGGCGCCGGCGAAGTCGGATTCGTAGTGGATCAGGCGCCCGGGATCGCGGTGCTTGATCCACTGGCTCATGGCGGCCAGGTTGCGGCCGGTGCCGGACTCGTTGCCCAGGGACCAGAAGAGGATCGCCGGGTGGTTCTTGTCACGCTCGACCATGCGGCGGGCGCGATCCACCAGGGCGTCGCGCCAGGCGGGGTCGTCGGTGGGGTTGCCCCGCCAGTCGTGGGCCTCGAAGCCGTGGGTCTCCAGATCGCACTCGTCCATGACCCACAGGCCGATCTCGTCGGCCAGGTCCAGCAGGCGCGGGTGAGGCGGGTAGTGGGAGGTGCGGATGGCACCCACGTTGTGGGCCTTCATGGCGGACAGGTCGGCGCGGGCCCAGTCCGCATCGAACACGCGGCCGCGGTGGGCGTTGACCTCGTGGCGGTTGACGCCGGCGATGATCAGGCGGGTGCCGTTGACGCGCACCTGGCCGTCGACGACCTCCAGGCGGCGGAAGCCGGTGCGCAGGCGCACGCTCTCCTCCCGGGCGGTGACCTGGAGTTCGTACAAGCGCGGTACCTCCGCACTCCAGGGCTCGACGGCGGGCGCGGCCAGGCGGGCCGTGCCGGGGCCGGCCAGCTCGGCGCTCAGGCCCAGTTCGGGCAGTTCGACCCGCACGGGGAAGGCGGCGGCCGGCGCGTCCAGGTCGACCTCGAGGGTGCCTGCGCCGGTGGCCGGGTCGTAGTCGGTGCGGACGAACACGTCGTCGATCCGGCCGGCGGGCCGCTGCAGCAGGGTGATGTCACGGAAGATGCCGGGCAGCCACCACTGGTCCTGATCCTCCACGTAGGTGCCGGGCGACCACTGGGACACGCGCACGGCCACGGTGTTCTCCCCCATTCGCAGCAGGCCGGTGACGTCCAGCTCGGAGGGCAGGCGTGAGCCCTGGGTGGTGCCGACCCAGGTGCCGTTCACCCACACGGAGGCGAAGGACTCCACCCCGTCCAGGCGCAGCACCTGCCGGGCGCCCGCCTGGTTCAGGGACCAGCCGGCGGGGAGGGTGAAGGTGCGCACGTGGTCCGCGGTGGGGTTCTCGTCCGGCACGTGCGGCGGATCGACGGGGATCGGGTACTGGACGTTGGTGTACCAGGGCAGGCCGCGGCGGCCGTCGCCGGTGAGCACCCAATGGGCGGGCAGGTCGATCTCGCCCCAGGGGCCCAGGGAGCCGTCGGCGGTGTCGAAGACCGGGGCAATGGGTTCGCCGCGCTCATCCAGGCCCTCGGGGTGCGAGCACTGGTGCAGGCGGAAGGCCCAGGTGCCGTTCAGGCTCAGGCTGGGGGCGCTGGTGTTCTCGGGGGCGACCCACGCGCGCGGGGGCAGGTGGCGCCCGCGGCCGGGTCCGGGCACGGTGGGGAGCAGCCAGGAGGGTGCGGTGTTGTATCCCGCCCCGGCCTCGGGCTGCATGCCCTGATCGGTGTGAGCGGGTCCGATGACGGTGCGCGGCATATGTCTTCCTCCCGATCCCGGCGGAGTGTCTGCGGTGCCAACCCCGGTGTTTGCGTGTCCGCCTCAAGCCTAGTGGCACTGCGACATTTGGCCGGCACGCGCCCCACGTCCTCAGCCCCACACCGAGGTCGGTAGTAGTTACGGGTCGAGGTCGATCGCGACGGCGTCAGATGGAACGGCGGGGTGATGATGAATGACCGCGCACGCTTAGGCCTCCGAGATGAGCCCACCACTTTCCGGCTTTTCATTGGAATTACGCGGAATCATCGAATTGAGCGCGAACGGGTGTGGACGCTCCTGCGTGCGCCGGTGGCCTCGGCGCACGCAGGAGGCTTCCCATCTCCCCCCAACCCGGCAGACAAACCGCAGAATCACGCGGATCGTTGCTTTCAGCCGGGCGGCTGAGCGTGCGGCGCCCGCTACGAGGGCGGTGGGTCTCGGCCGCCCCCACCGGAACCGGCTTCCCCGGCCCCGGTTTCGGGGACCAATCCTCTAGGCTCGCCCCATGACCAGGATTGTGGCCGGGAGCGCCGGTGGGCGCCGGATCGACGTGCCCGCGGCCGGAACCCGCCCCACCTCCGAGCGCGTGCGCGAAGCCCTGTTCGGCCGGCTCGAGCACTACGGCGTCATCGCCGACGCGCGCGTACTGGACCTGTGCGCAGGCTCGGGGGCACTCGGCCTGGAGGCGGCCAGCCGCGGCGCCACCGACGTGACCCTGGTGGACGCCTCCCGCCGCGCCACCCACGTGTGCGACGCCAACATTCGCGCCCTCGGCCTGCGCGGGGTGCGCAGCGCCACCGCGAAGGTGGAGGCCTTCCTGGCCGGGCCGGCGGGTGCGCCCGTGGACCTGGTGATGCTCGATCCGCCCTACGACGTCGACGAGGCCACCCTGGCCGCGATGCTGGCGCCGCTGCCCCGCCGCCAGGACCCGTGGCTGGCGCCGGACGCGGTGGTGGTGGTCGAGCGCTCCTCGCGCTCCCCCGAGCCGTCCTGGCCCGCGGGCCTGCGCCGGTTCTCCACGCGCAAGTACGGGGAGACCACGCTCTGGTTCGCCGAGCCCGACGACGGCGCCCCTTCCAACGACGACGGCGCCGCGGCCGACGCAGAGCCCGCTGCGCACTGAATCGGCCGCGCTATGCGGCGCGCGGTGACTATGCGAATGCCACAGAGCCCGCTGCGCACTGAATCGGCCCTCCCGAGTCGTGGCGGTCCGACAGCAGACTGTGCCGTCATCGCCCTGCGGCGAAGGGCTCACGCAGGGCTGCGGCCAGGAGCGTGTTGATGCGCTTCAGGACGCGCCGGTCGGCCATCTGCCAGTAGCGGAAGTCCTCCCAGGCGGAGGGGTCCCATACAAGCCTCATGGAATCACCCAGTGGTGGGGCTCCGCGCTGGCGGTGTCAGTCTTCTACCGTGTTAGTCGTTTGTGGTGGTGGGGCGGTGCCGGTGCTGTGGGCGGTGGTCTGGTAGCCGGTGGTGAGTTGGTCGCTGCTGGTGGCTACGGGGCCCGTAGTTTGAGTGGGCTGCGTGTGCCCGTGGAGGACGCGGAGCCACCCCCGGGAGCACGCTCGCAACTTCGGGACCACATTCGCGCCTTCGGGTGCACGCTCCCGCCCCTGGTTGGACCGCCAACGCCCCGATGGACCGCTCACGCCCCGATGGACCGCTGTAACCGGCGGCTACGGCGGTCCAACGGGGGCACAGGGGTCCAAGCGGAGAACAGGGGTCCAACCGCGGCACAGCGGTCCAACGGGCACGCTCAACGGCGTCGCGGTCCGTGGTGACTCGCTCGCTCAGCGGGAACAGGGTGCGCCGCGCCGCACTGATCGACTTGGCAGCCTCCGGTTCGGTCGCACGAAAGACGAGTGGTACCGGTTCAGCTGTTGGTTCCACAAAGTCGGGGGCGCACGGCCGCCGTTTCATGACGCTTGTTCTGGCCTGAGGTGGAGCCACAACGTCGGGACCGCCCAATGCTCAGGACCGCTCCAGGTAGGCGCCGGCCTCCTCGTCCAGGCGGTCGGCGATGGCGGCCGCCAGGTCCTGGTGCTCGACCAGCCTCGGATCGGCGCCGATGATCGCCTCCGCCTGCTCCCGCGCCCGGGCGATGAGCGCACCGTCACGGCTCACGCGCAGCAGGTCCAGGTCGCTGCGCCGGCCCGACTGGGCGGCGCCGAGCACATTCCCCTCGCTGCGCAGCTCCAGGTCGGCCTCCGCCAGCTGAAAGCCGTCGCTGATGTCCCCGAAGGCCTTGAGCCGGTGGTAGGCGGGCGACCCGACCTCCACCCCGGTCACCGCCACGCACACGGACTTGTGCTCACCGCGCCCCACCCGCCCGCGCAACTGGTGCAGCTGGGACAGGCCGAAGCGATCCGCGTCGAGTATGACCATCATGGAGGCCTCCGGCACGTCCACCCCGACCTCCACCACAGTGGTGCATACCAGCACTGGCGTGCGCCCGGAGGCGAAGTCCGCCATGGCGGCGTCCTTCTCAGCCGCAGTCATCCGGCCGGTCAGGGTGCCGATGCCCACACCCGCGAGCGCCGGCTCGTCGGCCAGGCGTTGCGCCCAGTCGACGACGGCGGCCAGCGGCCGTGTCTCCTCCACGAGCTCGCCGTCCGTGTCCAGGAGCGCATCCACGGGCGGGTCCGGTTCGTCCTGCTCGGCCCCGGCCTCAGGGCCGGCGTCGGCGTCGGCGTCGATGCGCGGGCATACCACGTACACGCGCCCGCCCGCGGTGACCTCCTCGGCGGCTCGCTTCCAGATGCGCTCCACCCAGGGCTCACGCTCCCAGGGCACCAGGGAGGTCGTGATCGGGCTGCGGCCTCCGGGAGATTCATCCAGCACGGCGGTGTCCAGGTCCCCGAAGACGGTCATGGCGATGGTGCGGGGAATGGGGGTCGCAGTCATTACGAGCAGGTGCGGGGTGCGCTGGGCTCCGGTGACCGGGTCGGTGACGCCACCGCGCTCGCGCAACGCGTCACGCTGGGCGACGCCGAAGCGGTGCTGCTCGTCAACGACGATCAGCCCCAGGAAGGGGATCTGCACGGTTTGGGACAGCAGTGCATGGGTGCCCACCACGATGGTCGGCTCCCCGGCGGCGAGGTCGGCGAGCAGCTTGCGACGCTCAGTGGCCGGAGTGGAGCCGGTCAGCAGCCGGACGCGGATGGCGTGCTCGGCGCCTCCGAGCATGCCCCCACGCGCGAGCGGACCAAGCAGGGCCTCCAGGGAGGCGCGGTGCTGGGCCGCGAGGATCTCGGTGGGGGCGAGCAGGGCGGCCTGCCCTCCGGCACCGACCACCTGCGCCATGGCCCGCAGGGCGACCAGGGTCTTGCCGCTTCCGACGTCCCCCTGGAGCAGAATCTGCATCGGCGTGGTGGAGTTCAGGGCATCGGCGATCTGTGCGCCCACGCGCCTTTGCCCGGCCGTGAGCGTGTACGGCAGGGAGGCGTCCAGGTCCGCCAGCAGGCAGTTCTCTCCGGGTATCGGCCAGGCGACGGCGGTGTGCTCGGCGGCGTGCTGGACGCGCCGCTGCACCAGGGCGGCTTGCAGCACGAGGGCCTCCTCGTGGCGCAGGCGGCGACGGGCGGCCCGCCACTGGGAGGCCTCCTCGGGTGCGTGGACCCACCTGTAGGCGGTGTATGCGTCCACCAGGCGCTCGGCGGCGCGCACCTGCTCGGGCAGCGGCTCGGGCACGTCGTCCGGCTCGATCTGGTCCAGGACGGCGCGCACGGCCCGGCCCACCAGCCAGGAGGGCATCGCCTCGGTGGCCGGATATATGGGCATGGGGCGTGCGAGGAGCGCCTCGCGTTCGACGTCGTCCAGCTCGTCAAGCACCTGGATGCGGGAGACGGCCAGCTGCCTGCGACCGCGGTGCAGGCCGACCTTGCCGCTGAGCAGCACGGTGGTGCCGGGGGTGAGCTGCTCGGCCTGGTGGCGCATCTGGCCGGGGTTGCCGAACATGACCAGATCCATGGTCGAGCTGCCGTCGGTGACGGTGGCCTCCAGCAGGGCGGGAGGGCGGCCGCCGCGAGTGCGGCGCGCGTCCGCGCGCACCACCTGCGCCTGGATAGTGGCCTGCTCTCCGCGCTTGAGTGACCGCAGGTCAGTGAGGTCTCCCCAGGTGTCATAGCGGCGCGGGAACAGGCGCAGTAGGCCCCGAGGCGTGGTAATGCCCTGCTTGGCGAGCTGGGCGGCGGTGGTCCGCCCCAGGAGCCGGTTCAGTGGGCGGTCAAGCATGGGGACGGCGCCGCGCGGAGTGCGCCGCCCGGGATGCTCGGCAGCTTTGGGAGTCATGGTCGGCGCTCACCCGATGGCGAGCAGGACGTCAGGGGCGGCCTGGGAGCCCGCGTGGACGACGACTTCGATGGCATCGGGGAACATGCCGTGGCGCTCGGTGTAGCGGGCGACGGCGGCCGCCGCCATGGCGCCGGCGTCGGGAGGCGCGTCCCGACCGAGGATGACCGTGACGAGCTCGTCGTCAGGACGCAACGCCGCGGTGAGTGCGGATGCGACGGCGTCAGCCTCTGCATCCGGGCCGGTCAAGGCGGTGGTGCGTACGGCCGCGGCGACGCCCCCCGCACGGGTGGCCAGCTCGCCGAGCTCGGCGCGCCCGGCCTGCCCGGCCACAGCGACGGCGGCCGCCAGGACGCGAGCCTCGTCGTCGGTATCGCACACCAGCAGGCGCACGCCATCGGGGACGGTGCGGGAGACTTCACCGTCCCCTGCCCCGCGCACCGAAGAGACGGCAGACCGGGCGGCGAGGAAGCGTGCGGCCTCGTGGGCGCTGCAGGCGGCCTGCGGATCGCAGGGCAGGACGATCGCCTGGGCGGCTCCAATATCTCCGGCTGCACGGACTATGCCGTCACGCTCGGGGTTGAGCACCACCACGGCGCCGGTACGCGCGAACTGCTCAATGAGGCCGGGGGCGCGGGTGCAGGCGATGACACCTACGCGACGCGCAGTTCCGGACTCGGTCCGGGCCTCTGCGTCGGGTGAGTCCGGAACGGAGCGGCTGCGGCGTGCGGCGAGCCGTTCAAAGGAGACCACACGGCCGTCGTCGGGCCCGGTTGTGGGCAGCGGCGGCTCATCGGCCTCCCAGACCGGGGCGACGGCGAGCGCCGTCGGGTGCAGGTGGTGGATGCACACCTGACGGGCACGGCCGTGCCGGGGCAGCGCGGCGCGGGGCGTGTCGGTGTGGACGTGGACTTGGAACATGCCCACGCCGAGCGCGTCGGGGGTGCCCACAACGCCCACGGAGTCGCCGATGGCCTCCAGCCTGCGGCGCAGGTCGGCCGCCTGGGCGGCCGTCGCCTCCAACAGGTACATGACCTCGAACTCGCCGGTGGAGAAGGGCGTCTCGGAGACGCGGGCGGACCCCCCGTGGGTGGCGCCCGCGACCAGGTCATCAAGCATCTGCCTTGCCACCAGGGTGTATGGCAACCGCGAGATCGGGGCGGGTGCGGGACGTGGCATGCCGGTGGCCGCACCGGCGGTGTTGATGATGTCCGACAGGCAGGTGTACATGAGCATCAGGGCCGCACCGCCGGCGTCGACAGCGCCGTGGCCGAGGCCGGCGGTCTCCACGACGCTCTCCTGCGCTCCGAAGGCCGCGGATGCGGCGACGGCGGAGATGGTAGCCGGGGCGGCGGCCGTGGCCTCCTCCAGAGCGCTGCGGGCGTTGTCCGCGGCGTCTTGGGCAACGGTGAGCAGCGTTCCGGAAACCGGGCGGGAGACCGCGCTCCAGGTGGCGGCGGCGATGCGCTCGTAGGCGTGCACCAGCTCGACGGGGCGCAGCGCGTCGGGGTCGGGCGCCTGAGCGCATACGTCGGCGAGGGAGGCCAGCACTTGGGAGATGAGCAGGCCGGAGTTGCCGCGGGCACCGCGGACGGCGCCGTCAGCGGCGGCACGGGCCGCCTGGGCAAGGTCGCCCCCGGCGGGCAGGAGCGCCAGGGCGTCACAGGCGGAGCGGACGGTTAGCAGGACGTTGGTGCCGGTGTCGGCATCCGGCACGGGGAAGACGTTGAGGGAGTCGACCAGCTCGCGGGTGGATTCGGCGACTGTCCTGGCCGCTTCCAGCCAGGCACGCAGCAGCGGTGCGGTGATGGCCATCGCCGGGGCGCCTGTGCGGTCTGCCACGCCTATCCCTCCCCTTGCTCGTGTAACGTCGGCCAGGCGGTAGCCGCAGGCGCGGCGCCGTGGGCTCGCGCGCTCGCTTCTACGGTTTCCGGGGCCAGATTAACGGTTGCGGCACCTACGCGCCTCTGCCCGGGGCGCGGCGTGTGCGCGAGCCCATACCCCCTCGGCTTGGGGCTGCGGGCCGTTTCGGATAAAGTGCTGGGGTTGCCCGCGACCGGTGTCGCCGGGCGGTAGACCCGGCGCCGGGCAAAGGGCCCGCGCGCTTACACCAAGAAGATTCAGGAGTGGAACCGTGGCTGCTGTGTGCGACGTCTGCGGCAAGGGCCCCGTCTTCGGCAAGAGCGTCTCGCACTCCCATGTGCGGACCAGCCGCCGGTGGAACCCGAACATTCAGCGTGTACGTGCTCTCGTGAATGGCACCCCCAAGCGCCTCAACGTGTGCACGTCCTGCCTCAAGGCCGGCAAGGTGACGCGCAACATCTGAGCGCGTCTTCCTGGCCAGCAGGGGCATCCGAGGCCGCCGTCCCGCACCCGCGGACGGCGGCCTTTTCCCTGGCTCCGGCTCCTCCCCCTCACCGAGATCGGTAGAAGTTACGTACCGAGATCGGTAGAAGTTACGTACCGAGATCGGTAGAAGTTACGTACCGAGATCGGTAGATGTGGCGACGGGCCGTGCATCTATGCCATGAAGTGGTCCCAGCCGAGGCGCTCGGGCACGCGTCCGCCGACGAGCACCCCCGCCGACTCACCCGCGCGCCTGGCGCGCACGGCTCCGATCACGCGGGCCCCCTCCGGCAGCCGCCCGACCGCCGACGGCGGAACAGCGGCCAGCAGGCCATGGTCCTCTCCCCCGGTCAGCACCCAGGCCCGCGCCAGGTCACGCGCGGCCACGGCGTCGGGGCGAAGCAAGCCGGCGACCGGCACCAACGCGGCGAGGTCATGCGTCAGCCCGGTCTCCGGGTGGGCGTCCGGGTCGGCGATCTCGACGACGACGCCGCTGGCCCGGGCGATCCGGTCCGCGTCGCGCAGCAGCCCGTCGGACACGTCCAGCATGGCGTTGGCTCCGGCGTCGGCCAGGGCCGGGCCGGCTGTCAGCGGCGGGCTCGGCGCCCGGTAGATGCGCAGGCATTGCGCGGCGGCCGCGGCACCGCCGTCGTCGATCTTCACACCATCTCCGCCCGCGTCGTCCCGCGCACCGGCGTGTGCGGCAGCGACGGCGTCATCCCACCCGTCCGAGCGGTCATCCAGGCCGGCCTGCAGCAGTGCGAGCCCGGCGGCCGAGCGCCCCAGCGTGCCGCAGTGGACTACGAGGTCGCCGGGGCAGGCTCCCGAACGGAGCACGGGACGGCGGCCATCCAGGTCGCCGTGGACGGTGACGGCGATGACCACCCGGTCACCGACACTCAGATCACCGCCGACCACGCCCGCACCCGTGCCCGCACACGCGTCGGCAAAGCCGCGAGCCAGGTCCCGCACCCAGCGCACCGGGGTGGTGCGCGGCAGCACCAGGCTCACCACCAGCGCCGTCGGCGCAGCCCCCATGGCGGCAATGTCGGCGAGGTTCTGAGCGGCGGCACGCGCCCCGACGTCGCGGGCGGTGGACCAGTCGGTACGAAAGTGCTCACCCTGGACGAGCACGTCGGTGCTCACGCAGTAGCGCCCGTCCGGGGCGGCGACTACGGCACTGTCGTCCCCGCTGGGCACCAGCACACGGGCCGCCTGCGGAAGCAGCGGGGTGAAGGCGGCCAGCAGCGCCTCCTCCCCAAGGTCGGCAACGGTGGTTGACGCACCACGCACGTCGTCGGAGTCGACGGCGACAGCGGCGTCGCAACCGTCGGCTCCGGCGCCGCTGAGGTCCGAGGGCGCCCCGGCGTCGTCGACCTCAGCGGTTGACATCCGTGGGGCGCTCAAGCGCCAGCTCAATCAGCTCGGTGACGAGGTCGCGATAGGGCAGCCCGGTCACCTGCCACATGTAGGGGTACATGGAGAAGGGCGTGAAGCCGGGCATGGTGTTGACCTCGTTCACGATCGCCTCCCCACCCGGGGTGAGGAAGAAGTCGACGCGAGTCAGGCCCTCCCCACCGATGGCGATGAAGGCCTCCGCGGCCCGACGCATGAGCAGTTCGCGTTCGGCCGGGGTGATGCGGGCGGGGCAGACCATGGCGACGGCGTCGTGGGCCAGGTACTTGGTCTCGTAGTCGTAGAACTCGCCGGCGCCGTTGGCGGCGTCCATGACGATCTCGCCGGGCTCGGCCACGCGCGGGGCGTCGTCGCCGTGGCCGGCGAGGACGGCGACCTCGATCTCGCGGCCGACGATGCCGGACTCGACCAGCACCTTCGGGTCCACCTCGCGGGCCGCCTCGATCGCCGCATCGAGCTCGGCCAGGTCCTCCACCCGGCTGATACCCAGGGAGGAGCCGGCGCGAGCGGGCTTGACGAACAGGGGCTGGGCGAGCTGCGCGCACTCGGCGAGGATGGCGGCCTTGTCACGGCGCCAACGGTGCGGCTCGACGAGCACATGCGGGGCGGTGGGGATGCCCGCCGCCCGCAGCAGCACCTTGGTGATTTGCTTGTCCATGCCGGCGGCGGAGGCGAGCACGCCGCAGCCCGCATACGGCAGACCCAGCATCTCCAGCATGCCCTGGATGGTGCCGTCCTCCCCGTAGGGGCCGTGCAGCAGCGGCAGGACGACGTCGACGGCGCCGAGAACCTCGGGGCCGGCGGGGGTGATCGCAGTCAGGTTTCCGCCGCCCAGGCGCATGGCCAGCTCTCCGCGGCCGAGCCCGTCGGCGGTGATCTCCACCGGCGGGCGGTCATCGCTCAGGCGCAGGGCATCGGGATCATCGTCCACCAGCACCCACTGGCCCTGACGGGTGATGCCGATGGGCACGACGTCGTAGCGGTCCCTGTCAATGGCGTCCAGCACGCCTGCGGCGGTGGCGCAGGAGACCGCGTGCTCGCCGCTGCGGCCCCCAAAGACGACGGCGACGCGCGGCTTGCGCGTGCCGCTACTGCCGACAGGCGAGTCCGAGCCCGGCAAAGCAGCCGGTGGGGGGAGCACAGAACTGGATTCCGCGTTCTCACCGGAGCTGACTGCGTCTGTTGCGTTGTGAGCGGCCATGGTGGCAACGCTACCGCTACCTGGGCAAATCGGGTGTCAAGTCACCGAGCTGCGTCGACCATGCCGCCGACGGCGGCTCGTGGGCCCTCGCCCACCGCTTCCGGCCACGTACCCCTATACAGCAACACAACAACTTCCGTATGATTGAGATCACACTCGCGCTTCAATCGAGGTCAGGAGCCGTCATGACACGCCCAAGCCCGTTCCTCCGCACTCACCGCACTCTTGCTCCCACCCTCGCGCTGCTGCTGACGGGCACGCTCGCCCTGGGGGCCTGCGGCTCAAGCTCCGGCACCGATGCGGGCCCGGCGGACACCGCATCTTCCGCCGCCCCCGCCGAATCGGCGACAGCGGCTCCGCCCGCCGCCAGCGAAGCGGCCTCTGCCGCTGAAGCGCCCACCGCCGCTCAGTCGGCGACGGTCGGCGCCCTGGCCCAGGAGGAGAACAGCCCCTCCGGTGCACCCGCCTGGGGCACCGGCGTCGATGGCCAGGCGGCGGCCGACGGCTCCGCACTGGTCATCTCCGATGTGCGCATCGGCTCCCACGACAACGAGGACTTCTCCCGGTTCGTGGTGGAGTTCTCCGGCGAGGGCACCCCGGGCTGGTCGGCGCAGTGGACCGATCAGGCTCACACCCAGGGCAAGGGCGACCCCATCACCGTGGAGGGCGACTTCACCCTGGTGGTCACCGGCACGGGCGTGACCATGCCGATCAGCGAGGAGCAGCAGGCCGTGGCCTACACCGAGCCGGTGCGCTTCAACTTCGACGCCGTCGGGCGCGACGACGACGAGGGCATTGAGGAGGCCTACCTTGACCTGGCCTTCGAGGATCAGTTCCAGGTCGTGCTCGGAACTGACTCGCAGAAGTACCGGATCTTCACGCTGACGAACCCCACCCGTCTGGTGATCGACGTAGCCGACGATGACACCGACCACGACTGACGACGGCTCCTATCCCCGGACGCGCCATAACAACCGACCTCGGTACGTAACATCTACCGACCTCGGTACGTAAGATCTACCGACCTCGGTACGTAAGATCTACCGACCTCGGCGAGAGGGGCGGCTCAGGCCAGCGGTGCCGCGTTGACGCCCTCCGCCTTGCGGGGGCGGGACAGCAGGGCGTCGTTAAACTCCTCCACGGTGGCGGTCCCCTCGACGACGGCGACCACCCCCGCGGTGATGGGCATGTCCACCCCGTGCGCGGCGGCCAGGTCGAGCACGGCGCGCGCGGACTTGGCGCCCTCGGCTACACCACGCGAGGCCGCGGCCGCCTCCTCCACGCTCATGCCCTCACCCAGGCGCCGTCCGAAGGTCTGGTTGCGCGACAGCGGCGACGAGCAGGTGGCCACCAAGTCGCCCATGCCGGCCAGCCCGGCAAAGGTCTCGGGGTTCGCCCCGAGCGCCAGCCCCAGCCGCGTGATCTCCACCAGCCCGCGCGTGATGACAGTGGCCTTGGAGTTGTCGCCGAAGCCGCGCCCGGAGGTGATGCCGACCGCCAGGGCGATCACGTTCTTGACCGCGCCACACAGCTCCACACCGAGCACGTCGGTGTTGGTGTAGGGCCGGAAGGTGACGGTCGCGCAGGCCGCCGCCACGCGGGCCGCCACGGCCTCATCCTGCGCCGCCACGACCGTGGCGGTGGGCTGGTCGGCCGCGATCTCATCGGCCAGGTTCGGGCCCGAGACCACGGCGATGCGCCGGGCGGGCAGGTCGAGCACCTCGGCGATGACCTGGCTCATGCGCAAGCCCGTACCGACCTCCACCCCCTTCATCAGGGAGACGACGATGGCGTCATCGTCCAGGGCGCCGCGCAGCGGGGCGAGCACACTGCGGGCGGTCTGGGAGGGCACCACCACGACGACGAGTCCGGCTCCGACGACGGCCTCCCGGATGTCCGTGGTGGCGGTGACGGCCTCGGGCAGGGTGATGCCGGGCAGGTAGCGGTTGTTGGTCCCGGTGTTGATCTCGGCGGCGATCTCCGGGCGGCGCGCCCAGATGACGGTGGGGGTGCCGGCCTGGACGAGCAGGCGGGCGAAGGTGGTGCCCCAGGCACCGGCGCCGAGGACGGCGGCCTTGTTGCCGACTTCCGGGCTCATGACTGCTGCTCCGGAGCAGTTTCGGGCTCGTCGTCGCCGTCGTCGTCACCCGGGTTGCCGGACGGCGCGCCCGGCCCGGAGGGCTGCTCGTGGTCCGACGACGCCGGTGGGTCGGGCCGACGCACCCCGATATTGCCCTTGCCCGGATCGCCGTCGTACTTCATGTCGAAGGGGCGGGGGGCCTTCTCGCCGCGCAGCTGCTCAACCAGCTCGGTGATGCGCCGCATGATCTCGGCGGTGGCGGCACGCACGGCGTCATGATCGGAGGTGTCCGAGCCGAATTCCTCCAGGTCGAAGGGCTCACCGATGAGGATGTCAACGTCCTTGCGGGGGAATGGGTGGAAGCCACTGCCGTATGCGCCGAGTATCCCCTGCGCCCCCCACTGTCCCATCGGCAGTAGGCGGGCGCCGGTACGCATGGCCAGGCGAGCGGCGCCGGTCTTACCGGTCATGGGCCACTGCAGCGGATCGCGCGAGAGAGTGCCCTCGGGGAAGATCATGATCGGATCGCCGGCGAGTAGACGCCGCTCCGCCTCCGCCAGGGAGTTGCCGGCGTTCGCCGAATCCCGGTACACGGGAATCTGGCCGCCGGCACTGAACACGTGCCCGAGGACGGGGATCTCGAACAGCTGCGACTTGGCCAGCGAGTAGATGGGCACGTCCTCATCCACCAGCGCGCGCATGGCCGTCAGCGGGTCGAGATTCGACAGGTGGTTGGCCACCGCGATGAACCCGCCCTCCCGCGGGATGTTCTCCACCCCGGTCACGTGCTGCTTGGAGACCGCCTTGAGGAAGGGGATGATCGCCCCCCGGGCAGCGAGCCGGTAGAAGGGGGTCATACGTCGTGTGTTGGGCACATCGGCACTCTACCCACAAGCGGCCGCCCCCGTTGAGTCGATGAGCGCACGCCCGTGCGATGCCTCCACGGGGTACCCGCACGCGGCCGTCCGCGCTCATGCCGCGGCCCGGCGAATCGGCGCCGACGCGTCAGGCCAGCCGGGTGACGTTGGCGTCCAGGGCGGTGAGCTTGCTCATGAAGTGCTCGTAGCCGCGGTCAATGAGGTTCACGCCCTCCACGCGGCTGGTGCCCTCCGCGGCGAGCGCCGCGATCAGGTGGGAGAAGCCGCCGCGCAGGTCGGGCACCACGATGTCGGCCCCGTGCAGCGGGGTGGGTCCGGAAATGACCGCGGAGTGGTAGAAGTTGCGCTGCCCGAAGCGGCAGGCAGTGCCGCCCAGGCACTCGCGGTACACCTGGATGGTGGCCCCCATCTTGCGCAGGGCGCCCGTGAAGCCGAAGCGGTTCTCATACACGGTCTCGTGGACGATGGACAGGCCCTCCGCCTGGGTCAGGGCGACGACGAGCGGCTGCTGCCAGTCGGTCATGAAGCCGGGGTGGACGTTGGTCTCCACCACGATGCTCTTCAGATCGCCGCCCGGGTGGTAGAAGCGGATACCGTCCTCGCGCACGTCGAAGGCGCCGCCGACCTTGCGGAAGATGTTCAGGAAGGTGGTCATGTCGCTCTGGTGGGCGCCGTGGACGAACACGTCGCCATGGGTGGCCAGCGCCGCCGAGGCCCAGGACGCGGTCTCGATGCGGTCGGGCAGGGCACGGTGGTTGTAGCCGACCAGCTCGTCCACACCCTCAACGTGGATCGTCCGGTCGGTGTCCACCGAGATGACGGCACCCATCTTCTGCAGCACGTCCACCAGGTCCATGATCTCCGGCTCGACGGCGGCGCCGCGCAGCTCTGTGAGACCCTCGGCGCGCACTGCCGTGAGCAGGGTCTGCTCGGTGGCGCCGACGGACGGGTAGGGCAGCTCGATGACGGTGCCGTGCAGCCCGTCGGGCGCGGTCAGCCGGATTCCCTGCGGCTGCTTGTCCACAATCGCGCCGAATCCACGCAGGATGTCCAGGTGGAAGTCGATGGGACGGTCCCCGATGCGGCAGCCGCCCAGGTCGGGGATGAAGGCCTCGCCGAGCCGGTGCAGCAGCGGGCCGCAGAACAGGATCGGGATGCGGGAGGAGCCGGCGTGGGCGTCGATGTCGGCCATGTGGGCGCTCTCAACACTGGAGGGGTCCAGCCGCAGGATGCCCTCGGCCTGGTCGTAGTCGACGCTGACGCCATGCAGGGACAGCAGGCCGGAGACCACATCGACGTCGCGGATCAGCGGGACGTTGTGCAGCACGGAGGGCGTCGTACCCAGCAGTGCGGCGACCATCGCCTTGGGGACGAGGTTCTTGGCTCCGCGGACGGTGATCTCACCGTTGAGCGGGCGCCCGCCCTCGACCTGAAGCAGACCGTCGACCATGCGTACCTCCGAGCATTCGAGTGAAGATCGGGCACCGTGAGTTGCGGGCGCCCGCCGCGCCGGGCGCGGACGTTCTCAGCATAGGCGGGTGTGCTGCGGGCGGAGGCGCGGGCGGCCCGCTCACAGCGAACCGCCGCGTGTCCTTCAACTCACCGGTGTGGAAATGTACGACGGCGCAGCCGGAATACTCAGGCCCCCGGCCGGAGGAAGGGATAACCGACCGGGACGGGCATGTCCGCGGAACGGGCAGGCGCAACCGCCACGGTCGGCTCATGCCGGGCGGGCAGGGTGCGCGGCTTGAAGGCCAGACGCGCGTCCTCATAGGCGCGGATGGCGTCCTCCTGGGTGAGCGTCAGGGAGATGTCGTCCAGCCCCTCCATGAGGGTCCAGCGCACGTAGTCGTCGATCTGGAAGACGGTGCGGAAGGAGCCCGCCTCGACCGTGCGCTGCTCCAGGTCCACGGTGATCTCGGTGCCGGGCTCGGCCTCCAGGATCTTCCACAGCTGCTCGGCGTCCTCCTGGCTGATGACTCCGGCCACCAGCCCCTGCTTGCCGGCGTTGCCGCGGAAGATGTCGGCGAAGCGGGGGGCGAGCACCACCTTGAAGCCGTAGTCCTTCAGCGCCCACACCGCGTGCTCGCGGGAGGAAGCCGGTGCCGAAGTCGGGGCCGGCCACCAGCACGCTGGCGTGCTTGTAGGCGTCCTGGTTGAGGATGAAGTCGGCCTCATTCGCCCGCCAGGAGGCGAACAGGGCGTCCTCGAAGCCGGTGCGGGTGATGCGCTTGAGGTAGACGGCGGGGATGATCTGGTCGGTGTCGACGGCGCTGCGGCGCAGGGGGGCGCCGATTCCGGTGTGGCGGATGAACTTCTCCATGGCGTGCTTCCTTCTCGAGGCTCTCGGCGGTGCGGCTCAGGCGGCAGTCGCCGGCAGGTCCGCGGGGGTGGACAGCGTGCCGCGCACCGCCGTGGCTGCGGCGACGACGGGCGAGACCAGGTGAGTGCGTCCGCCCTTGCCCTGCCGCCCCTCGAAGTTGCGGTTGGAGGTGGAGGCGGCGCGCTCGCCGGGAGCCCAGCTGGTCGGGGTTCATGCCCAGGCACATGGAGCAGCCGGCGTTGCGCCACTCGGCGCCGAAGTCCTTGAACACCCCGGTCCAGCCCCTCGGCCTCCGCCTGCAGGCGGATGCGCGCGGATGCGGGCACCACGAGCATGCGCAGGCCGGGCGCCTTGGTGCGGCCCCTGATGACCTCGGCGGCCGCACGCAGGTCCTCGATGCGGCCGTTGGTGCACGAGCCGAGGAAGACGGTGTTCACCTTGATGTCGCGCAGCGGCGTGCCGGGAGCCAGGTCCATGTACTCCAGGGCCCGCTCGGCTGCGCGGCGCAGCGTCTCATCGGCAATGTCCTCGGGGTCGGGGACCGTGGCGGAGATGGGCAGGCCCTGACCGGGGTTGGTGCCCCAGGTGACGAAGGGCTCGATGTCGCTGCCCTTCAGAACCACCTCGGTGTCGAAGACGGCGTCGTCGTCGGTGCGCAGCGAGCGCCAGTAGGCGACGGCGGCATCCCAGTCCTCCCCCCTCCGGGGCGTGCGGGCGGCCCTTGAGGTAGGCGAAGGTCGTCTCGTCGGGGGCGATCATGCCTGCGCGGGCACCGGCCTCGATGCTCATGTTGCAGATCGTCATGCGGGCCTCCATCGACAGCTGCTCGATGGCGCGGCCGCGGTACTCGATGACGTGCCCCTGGGCGCCATTGGTGCCGATCTTGGCGATGATGGCCAGGATGATGTCCTTGGCGCCGCTGCCTGCGGGCAGGTCGCCGTCGATCAGCACACTCATGGTCTTGAAGGGCGCGACCGGGAGGGTCTGGGTGGCCAGCACGTGCTCCACCTGGCTGGTGCCGATGCCGAAGGCGAGGGCACCGAAGGCACCGTGGGTGGAGGTGTGGGAGTCACCGCAGACCACCGTCATACCAGGCTGGGTGAGCCCGAGCTGGGGGCCGACGGCGTGGACGATGCCCTGGTCGGCGTCGCCGAGGGAGTGCAGGCGCACCCCGAACTCGGCGCAGTTGGCGCGCAGGGTATCGATCTGAGCGCGAGAGGTGACATCGGCGATGGGCAGGTCGATGTCGAGGGTAGGGGTGTTGTGGTCCTCGGTGGCCAGGGTGAGGTCGGGACGACGTACCTTGCGTCCGGCCAGGCGCAGCCCCTCGAAGGCCTGGGGGCTGGTGACCTCATGAACAAGGTGCAGGTCGATGTAGAGCAGGTCCGGGGCTCCGTCGGTGCCGGGGGCGACGACGTGGTCGCGCCACACCTTCTGCGCCAGCGTCATTCCCATCGTTGCACTTCCTTCCTGAGGCGTTTCCTGGGACGTTGTGCCCGCTTGCCCGCCCGAAGTGTGCGGAACCGGCAAATCCCGGGCCGTTTTCTGACTGCACGCTACTTGAAGTCTCAGCACTCGGAATGGCAGTATCAGATTATGGACATGCTGGGTGACATTGAAAACGGGAGCGGCGTTGGCGTCATCGACAAGGCCGCTCTGGTCATGAGCGCCCTGGAGGCCGGCCCGGCCACACTGGCGCAGCTGGTCACCGCCACTCACCTGGCCCGCCCGACGGCGCACCGCATCGCCGTGGCACTCGAGTTCCACCGCCTGCTCGCCCGCGACGCACAGGGGCGCTTCATCCTGGGGCCGCGCCTGAGTGAGCTCGCCTCCGCCGCCGGCGAGGACCACCTACTGGCCGCGGCCGGGCCGGTGCTCGCCGCACTGCGTGACAAGACCCACGAGTCCGCCCAGCTGTACCGCCGCCAGGGTGACGTACGGGTGTGCGTCGCCAACGCCGAGCGCCCGATCGGTCTGCGCGACTCCATCCCGGTTGGCGCCACCATGTCCATGCAGGGAGGCTCCGGCGCACAGGTACTGCTTGCCTGGGAGGAGCCGGACCGCCTGCACCGGGGCCTGGTGGGTGCGCGCTTCAACGCCACCATGCTCTCCGCCGTCCGCCGACGCGGTTGGGCCCAGTCCGTCGGCGAGCGCGAGCCGGGCGTTGCCAGCGTGTCGGCGCCGGTGCGGGGCGCCAGCGGCAAGGTCATTGCGGCGGTGTCCATCTCCGGCCCCATTGAGCGCATGGGCCGCCAGCCCGGGCGCGTGCACGGCCCCGTTGTTGCCGCAGCGGCCCGCCGCCTGTCCGAGGTCCTGCGCAACAACGACGAGGGCTGACGCCCCTCCCCACCCCTCCCCCCTCCTCGCCGAGATCGGTAGAAGTTACGTACCGAGATCGGTAGAACTTACGTACCGAGATCGGTAGAAGTTGCATGCCGCCTGCGCCGGGCCCGCCCCCTGCCCCCGTACACTCTCCCCATGCGTAGGACCCTGCTCGTCACCAACGACTTCCCGCCCGTGGTCGGCGGCATTCAGTCCTACTTGGACGACTACACCCGGCGCCTTCCCGCCGCGGACCTGACCGTGCTGGCCTCAACACCCCCCGAGGGGCCCGACGGCGCCGCAGCCTTCGACCGCAACGCCGGCTTCGGCGTCGTACGCATGCCCACCCGCGTCCTTCTACCTACCCCGGACGTGCGTCGGCGCATGCAGCAGCTCATCCGTGAGCACGGCATCGAGACCGTCTGGTTCGGAGCGGCCGCCCCACTCGGCCTGCTGGGCCGCGCCGCCAAGGAGGCCGGCGCCACCCGCGTCATCGCCACCACCCACGGGCACGAGGTCGGCTGGGGCATGGTGCTCGGAGCCCGCCAGGCATTGCACCGAATCTTCCGCGACGCCGACGTCGTCACCTACATCTCCGACTACACGCTCGGCGAGCTGCGCCCCCACATGCCACCCGGGAAGGAGGTCCTGCGCCTGCCCAGCGGCATCGACGTCGACCGCTTCCACCCGGACCCCGAGGCGCGCACCGCGCTGCGCTCCCGGTACCGGCTGGGCGAGGCACCCACGGTCGTGTGCGTGTCCAGACTCGTGGCCCGCAAGGGGCAGGACACGTTGATCACCGCCTGGCCGCGGGTGGTCGAGCACGTTCCAGGCGCGCGCCTCGTCATCGTCGGCTGGGGACCATACGCGAAGAAGCTTGCACAGCTGCGCCGTTCCTCACCCGTCCGGGAGTCGATCATCCTGACCGGCAAGGTGCCATACGAGGAGCTGCCCGGCCACGTGGCGATGGGCGACGTATTCGCCATGCCCTGCCGTACCCGTGGGGGCGGGCTCGACGTCGAGGGGCTCGGAATCGTCTTCCTCGAGGCCTCTGCCGCGGGTCTTCCGGTGGTCGCCGGCACGAGCGGCGGCGCTCCCGAGACAGTCATCGAGGACGTGACCGGGAATGTCGTTGACGGCCGCAACGAGGACGAGCTGGTCGCCACCCTCGTCCACCAGCTCTCAGATCCCGAGCTGCGCGCCCGCATGGGTTCGGCCGGACGCTCCCTCATGGAGGCAGAATGGACTTGGCCCGGGTTGGTGGAAAGCCTGGTGCGCACCATTGACGCCAGGTGAGGATCGGACCGCCCACCGACGGCGGGGCCGCCGCAACCGCGGTGAGCACGACCCGTTTGTCGGAGGCATCCGAGCCGCCCCGCCCGGGCAGGGCCCCCGATCGCCCGCCCCCGCCGTATCAACGAGAACGCCGTATCAACGAGAACCCGCTTTGCGCCGCCTCAGCGCTTTGAGGCCGCGGCTGCGGCGGCATCTGCCGCTTCGTCGCGTAGGGCACGGAGTTCGGCGATGGCGGCCTCGAAGTCCTCGAGCGAATTGAAGTCCGAGTACACCGAGGCGAAGCGCAGGTAGGCGACCTCATCAAGCTCACGCAGGGGCTCAAGTATTGCCAGGCCCACCTCATGGGAGTCAACAATCGCGTGCCCGCAACCACGAATCGTCTCCTCGACCTTATGAGCGAGCAGGGCGAGTTGGTCGTCAGTGACCGGGCGCCCCTGGCAGGCACGACTCACACCGCGAATGACCTTCTCACGCGAGAAGGGCTCGGTGGCGCCGGAACGCTTGCGGACCGACAGGCTGGCCGCCTCGATCGTGGTGAACCGGCGTCCGCAATTGGTGCACTGGCGGCGACGCCGGATCGAGGCGCCGTCGTCAGAGGTACGGGAGTCGACTACGCGCGACCCGCTGTGCTGGCAGAAAGGACAGCGCACGCCGACCACCTCCGGTTCGCCTCACCATGTGTATGGTTCGGAGATTATGCGTCCTCAGCAATGACCGCAAGCGCTCGGCGGGCAGTAACGAGCAGATCAGCCCGCCGGGACGATCAGCGTCTGACCAGCCTGAAGCGTCGAGCTCGTCAGCCCGTTCAGGTCGACGATCTGCGCCATGACCTCGTTGACGTCACCGGCGTCGGCGGCCACGGCGATGTCCCACAACGACTGCCCGGAGCGCACGGTGGCGGTGGTCGTCTCTACGGGTGCCGCCCTAAATCCGGACGCGACAATGCCACCCGCCGCCACGAGCACCACCGCGAGGGCGAGGACCCCAACCGCGAGGAGCCGACGCACGTTGCGCGGCAGGACCGACATTGGGCTGGGCTGCCGCGTGGGCGCCTCGACGGCGCGCGCGGTTGCCGTCACCTCGCCCAGCCGCCGTCGGCGGGCGCGTATGGACGGATGCGTCGGCGCGAGCCTCTCCAAGGGAGTCGCCTCTAGAACGCGGTCGGCGTCCTGCGCAGCAAGGGCCGCCCGCGCAGCACTGCCCGAACCTGCACGGAGGCCTACCGGCCGCATGCGCCTAGGTGCGACGGGACGGCGCGCCGGCCCCAAAGGCATGGGCACCACCGACGCGGCGGCACCGCCGGGCACGACGCGCAGCCGCGGCCTCCGCGGAGCCTGCGCCCGCACGGAGCGCTCCTCGGCGATGGCAAGCTCAGCGCCGGGAGCACCTGTGACGGCGGAAAGCCTGGGGGACCGCTCATCCTCGGTGGAGACCAGCCGAAGCCGAGGCGGAAGCGGGGCAGCAAGAGCGCTCATGAAACCCTCCTAGAACACACGTTCGACGAACGTCTGTTCGATAGATTACCGGTTCACGGCCGACACGTCCAGAGCAATTTCGAACACATGTTTGAACGCTCGAGCGATCGGCCGTAGTCTTGACGAGACAAGGCCACCACGGGCCACCGACATGAATTCGGGCTCCTTAACCGGCACCCGGCCGCGCGGCCGCCGGCAGCCCGGGGAACGAGGAACAGGCGATGAGCACGACCAACCGTCAGGCGGGTCGCCGCAGTATCGGCGCCGCAGCCGGGCCCGTAGACGCCTCAACGCCACCACCCCAGGATGTGCTGCTCTCACTGGACGCACGCGCGCGTGCCGTATACGAATCGGTGCGCGAGGCGGTCGCCACTCAAGGCTATCCACCGTCCATGCGGGAGATCGGCGCCCAGGTCGGCCTGGCCAGTCCCTCCTCGGTCAAGCACCAGCTGGACAAGCTCGAACGCCTCGGCCTAGTGCGCCGCGACCCCAACCGGCCGCGCGCCCTGGAGGTCGTCGCCCCTGCCGAGGACGCGCCCTCCCCCGATGCCCCCGCGCCGGAGCCGCCACTGCCGGTGCTGCCCGGTATTGCCGATGGCGAGGCCGTGGCCGTGCCGCTCGTGGGACGCATCGCCGCCGGCTCCCCGATCCTCGCCGAGCAGGAGGTCGAAGACGTGCTGGCGCTCCCCCGCCGCCTCACCGGCGAGGGCGAGCTGTTCATGCTGGAGGTGCACGGCGACTCCATGGTCGACGCCGCCATCTGTGACGGTGACTGGGTGGTTGTGCGCTCCCAGCCGGACGCCGACAACGGCGACATCGTGGCAGCAATGGTGGAGGACGTCGACGGCGCCTCGGCCACGGTCAAGGTCCTCTCCCGCAAGGACGGGCACCAGTGGCTGCTGCCGCGCAACCCCGATTACGCCCCGATACCCGGGGACGAGGCGACCATCATGGGAAGGGTCGTCACGGTACTGCGAGCCCTCTAGGTCGTGTTATGTGAGTCGTTCGTGGCGATGGGTCGGTGCTGGTGATGCGGGTGGTGGCCTGGAAGCGAACGGTGAGCTCGTCGCATCTGGTGGCTATGGGGCCCGAGCTTGAGTGGGCTGCGTGTGCCCGTGGAGGACGCAGAGTCACCTTCGGGAGTGCGCTTCCGACCTCATGAGCACGTTCGCGATTCGTGAGCTCGCTCGTGACTTCGTGAGTGCGCTCGTGCTGTTGGGGGGGCGTCGACCCGGAGCCGGGTTGCCGCCGTGGGTGCCTCCGGGTGAGCGGGCCTGTGTGCTCAGTGAGGATCGTTGTGCGCAGCCAGGCGCGCGGTGCCGTTTCCGCGGTGTCGAGTCCCGGTTGTCGGCAGCCGAGGGGGCTGGTGGGTCTTGCGCCGCCCAGTTGGACCGCTCACGCCCATGGACCGCTCACGCGCGGTTGGACCGCTGTACCCAGCGTCTACGGCGGTCCAACGGGGGCACAGGGGTCCAACGGGGGCACAGGGGTCCAACCGGCAGGCTCAACGGCCACGCACACAGACACCCAACCATGCACCCCCACTCAAACACCCACACCACCGGACCTAGGCCGCTCCCAGCTCGGCACTTCACCGCACAGGAGGGTCCGGCCCCAGTGGGGTCGGACCCTCCTGTGTCTGTAGGAAAGTGACCGCGACGGGCCACGCCGAAGTCTCGCTACGACTCCCGTAGGCGCGTACGCCCCGGGACACCGCGCACCGGATCAGTAGCCGAGACCGCGGGCAACCTCACGCAGACGCTCCGCAGATGCGGTCAGCCGGTCGCGCTCGTCGAGTGTGAGCGGCAGCTCCAGCCGGCGCCCGGCGCCCTCACGGCCAACGATCGTGGGCACCGCCATGCACACGTCGGAGATGCCGTGCCAGTTGTCCAGCAGCGGTGAGATGGTCAGGACGCGCTGCTCGTCGTTGAGGATCGCCCCGATGATGCGGGACACGGCCAGGCCGACGGCGTAGTTGGTTGCGCCCTTGCCCTCAATGATGCGGTAGGCGGAGCGGACCACATCGTGTGCGATGCGATCGCGCTTGGCCTGGTCGAACACGCCGCCGTCCAGGGTCTTGCCCCACTGGGTGATCGGCACGCCGCCGATCTCCGTGGAGGACCACAGGGCAACCTCGGAGTCGCCGTGCTCACCGGCGATGTAACCGTGAATGTTCTGGGTCGCGGTGCCCGTCTCGAGGGAGACCAGGTAACGCATGCGGGCCGTGTCCAGGACCGTGCCGGAACCGAAGATCTGGTTCTCGGGCAGCCCGGTGATCTTCTTGGAGCAGTAGGTGACCACATCCACCGGGTTGGCCACCAGGAGGAAGATGGCGTTGGGAGCGACCTCCACCAGCTTGGGCAGGATCTTCTCCATGATGCCGACGGTGGCGCCCGCGAGCTCGAGGCGGGACTGACCGGGCTTCTGCTTGGCGCCGGCGGTGATGGCGATGACGTCCGCATCGCGGCAGATCTCCGGGTCGTCCGAGCCGGAAACCGCACCCGCCGAGGTGAACTGGATTCCCTGAGCGATGTCGAGCGCCTCGGCCTCGACCTTCTCCTTAACGATGTCCTGAAGGACGACCTCCCGGGCCACGCCCTTGGTGACGCAAGCGTAGGCGAGCGTGGAGCCAACCGCGCCAGCGCCGATGATGGCGACCTTGGAAGGGCGGCCGGAGCGGGCCGTCGGGTATGAACCTTGAGCGCTGTTGGTGATCATGGAGTCTGACACTGTGTTCCTCCGTATCTGAACGGTTGTCAGTATGGTGAGATGGCCCACCCAAGCCCCAGGGTACGCGGTCCGGACCGGCGCCGCACGGGTACCGGGACACTATTTCCACCTGGATCGGTTCACGTCCCCGCGGCGAGCCGCCCCAGAGCCCCCATGACGACGTCGCGGTCCCTGGTAGGCCACAGCGGCGGCATGGAGCGGGCAAGGAATGCCCCGTACCGGGCGGTGCGCAGCCGCGGATCCAGCACGGCGACGACGCCGCGGTCATCCGCCCGGCGCACCAGCCTCCCGGCGCCCTGTGCCAGCAGCAGCGCTGCATGAGTGGCCGAGACGGTCATGAAGCCATTGCCTCCCGCGGCCGTGACGGCCTCGCTGCGCGCCTGGGCGACCGGGTCGTCGGGGCGGGGGAAGGGAATGCGGTCGATCACCACCAGCCGGCAGGTGCGTCCGGGCACGTCTACGCCCTGCCAGAGCGAGAGGGTCCCCACCAGGCAGGCGTCCTCGTCGGCGGCGAAGGCCTCCACCAGGGTGGGCAGCCGGTCCTCCCCCTGCGCATAGACGGTCAGGGCGGTACGCTCGCGCAGCAGCGCCGCAGCGTCGTCGGCCGCCCGCCGGGAGGAGAACAGCCCCAGCATGCCGCCGCGACTGGCCTCGGCGAGCGCCACCACCTCCTCCAGCGCCGCCTCGGAGATGCCCACCCCAGGGCGCGGCAGGTGAGTGGGGGTGTACAGGATCCCCTGGCGCGCGTAGTCGAAGGGGGTGCCGACGTCGAGGCCCTCCCAGCCGGCGTCGGCGAGCGTGAGTCCCAGGGCCGCCGCCATGGGGTTGAAGCTGCCGCCCAGGGCCAGGGTGGCGGAGGTGAGCACCGCGGCCCGGTCGGCCAGGAGCGTGTCCGCCACCGATCCGGCCACGTCGATGGGGGCAAGCGTCAACCGGGGTGGTTCGTTGCCCAGGCGCGGCCGCTCCACCCAGGCGACGTCGCGCCGCTGGGCCACCGAGTCGGAGGTCATGCGCTCGACGACGTCGGTCATGTCCGCGACGGCAGTGCGAGCCAGCGCCACGGCTCCGGCGTCGCCGCTCGCCGAGGCGGACCCGGCCGCCTTGGCGGCCTCGCGCACATCGGTGAGCACCTGCCGGCAGGCGGCACCCAGCAGGGTGAGGGCGTCGGCGAGCGCCGGCGGCAGCCCATCGGTCAGGCGGCCATCGGGCAGCTCCGCCAGGGCCAGCTGCAGGGTCTGCCCGGCCTCCTCCAAATCGTTGACCAGCACGCCGGCGTGGCGGCGGGCGGTGGCGGCCACGCGCGCCACCGCCGCCGCCGACAGGCTCGCGGTTCCCTGGGAGCGCACCCGGTCGGCCAGCTCATGGGCCTCATCAACCACCAGCACCTCATGCTCGGGCAGCACCCCGGGGTTTCCGGCCACGGCAATACCGAGCATGGCGTGGTTGGTGACCACCACGTCCGCCTCGGCCGCGGTGGCGCGGGCGAGCACCGGGAAGCACTCGTCGTGCAGGGGGCAGTTTGTGCCCAGGCACTCGGCGGCCGCAACCGATACCTGTGCCCAGGCACGGTCGGACACGCCGGGCACCAGATCGTCCCTGTCGCCGGTGTCGGTCTGCTCGGCCCACTCGCGCAGCCGCACCACCTGCTCGCCCAGGCTCTGCTCGGCGCCCTCGCCGATGCGTACGCGGGGCGTGGCCGCGGCGGCGGAGAACAGGGTGTCGGCGTCGTCGTCGGGGTAGCCGCCGGCCAGGCGGTGGCGGCACAGGTAGTTCTGCCAGCCCTTGAGCAGGGCGACGGTGGGGCGGGTGCCGGTGGTCCGCTCTACGGCGTCGGCGGCGAGCGGGGCGTCCTTGGTGAGCACCTGGCGCTGCAGGGCAAGGGTGGCGGTGGACACGACGGTGCGTTCGCCGGCGTCGACGGCGTGGACCATGGCGGGCACCAGGTAGGCCAGCGACTTGCCGGTGCCGGTACCCGCCTGCACCAGCAGGTGGCCGCCGGAGGTGATGGCGTGGGCCACCCTGCGGGCCATCTCGGTCTGCCCCTCCCGCGGGCTACCGCCGAGTGCGTTCACGGCGGCGTCCAGCGCGGCCAGGGTGCGCGCCTGCTCCGTCGTACCCGACGAGCCCGGGGCGGCGGACGTGCCGGCCGGGGCGGCGGTGTCCGTCTTCGCCCGCTCCGCCGGGACCGACGCACTCGTCTCGCGCACGGGACTCACCCGGCGTCGACGGCGGTCAGCTCGGCCGCCAGGGCGGCGTCCACGCGGGCAACCACGTGCGTGCCGGCCTCCACGTAGTCGACGGCGGTGATGTCGCCATCGGCGTGCACGCGGGAGACCAGGTCCCCGCGCGAGTAGGGGACGACGACGTCCACGGCCACATCCGGCCGCGGCAGCATCGCCTCTATGCGCTCGCGCAGCTCCGCCAGTCCCTCGCCGGTGCGGGCGGAGACGACTGCGGCATCCGGCAGGCGGGTGCGCAGCGCGGCCAAAGTAACGGCATCGGCCAGGTCGGCCTTGTTGAGCACCACCAGTTCGGGCACGTCCATGGCGCCGGGGATGCCCGCCAGGACGGCGTGGACCGCGGCGATCTGGCCGAGCGGATCGGGGTGAGCGGCGTCGACCACATGCACTACGACGTCGGCCTCGGCGACCTCCTCCAGGGTGGAGCGGAAGGCCTCGATCAGCTCGTGCGGCAGGTTGCGCACGAAGCCCACCGTGTCGGTGAGGGTGTAGATGCGCCCGTCGGCGGCCTCGGCCTTGCGGACCGTGGGATCCAGGGTGGCGAACAGGGCGTCCTGCACCATGATTTCGGCACCGGTGAGGGCGTTCATGAGGGAGGACTTGCCGGCGTTGGTGTACCCGGCGATGGCGACCGAGGGGATGGGGCCGCGGCGCCGGGAGCCGCGCTTGACCTCACGGGAGGGGGCCATGGCGCGGATCTCGCGCCGGAGCTTGGCCATGCGCTGGCGGATGCGGCGGCGGTCCAGCTCGATCTTGGTCTCACCGGGGCCGCGCGAGCCGATGCCCTGGCCGCCGGCGACCCGTCCGCCGGCCTGCCGGGACATGGACTCGCCCCAGCCACGCAGGCGCGGCAGCAGGTACTCCAGCTGTGCCAGCTCCACCTGGGCCTTGCCCTCCCGGGACTTGGCGTGCTGGGCGAAGATGTCCAGGATCAGGGCGGTGCGGTCCACGACCTTGGCGTCCACCACGTCCTCCAGCGCGCGGCGTTGGGAGGGGGCGAGCTCACCGTCGACGATGACCGTGTCCGCGCCGGTGTCGGCGACCATCTGGGCCAGTTCCTTGGCCTTGCCGGAACCCAGGTAGGTGGCCGGGTCGGGGTGGTCGCGGCGCTGAATGAGGGCGTCGAGCACCTCACTTCCGGCGGTCTCGGCCAGGGCGGCGAGTTCACGCAGGGAGGTCTCGGCGTCCTGGGCGGCGGGGGCAGCGCCCGACGCGGAGACCGAATTGGAGCTCGAGCCCGGATGGGGCAGTTCAAGTCCCACCAGGATGACGCGCTCGAGGCGGACCTGCCGGTACTCGACCTCGCTGATGTCCTCCTGATCGGTGGACAGGCCGGCCACACGGCGGGTGCCGGCGCGGGCCTCGCGTTCCAGGGCGCCGGCATCGTCGGCGTCGGCGCGCCCATGGCGGTCGGCGGTTGAGGCCAGGGCGGTGCCGGCGCGGGAGCGGACCCGGGCGGCGAGCGCCGCGGCGGGGTCGGGGTCGTTGAGAGGACCGGCGTCGTTGTCGGAGGTGACGGTGCCGTCGGCGCTGTGGTTGACGGCGGGATCGGCGGAGTTACTGTGGTGCTGCGTGTTTTCCATGCGGACTCAAATGCTACTGCCTGGCCACTTCCCTGCCGAGCGCCCGCGGGCCGCGTTCGCCGACGGCGGTCGCACCGACCGCGGCCGCGTCGATACGCTCGGGCGGTGAGCTCCCCCGACCACGCTCCCACGCCGTCGCCCCCGCAACCGTCGCTGCGTGCCCTGGCGACCACGCCGGTGGGGCACCTGGCCACGGCGATGCTGGTGGTCGAGCTGCTTGCGGGCATGCAGACCTACATCAACCAGACGGTGCTGCCACTGGTGGCCACGGACCTGGGCGCCCGCGCCCACTACGGCCTGGTGACGGCCGCCGCCATGGTGCCGACCTTCCTGACCATGCCGCTGGGCGGCGCCATGCTGGCCCGCTGGCGGGCCGACCGGCTGATAACTGTGCTCACCGCCGTTCTCGTGGCCGGGGCCGTCACCGGGGCGCTGGCCCCAAGCGTGGGCGTGTACGTGGCCGGCGAGGTGCTGCGCGGGCTGGCGGCCGGGGCGCTGGCCACGGTGAGCATGGGCGTGCTGGTGGCGGGGCTGCCGGAGGCGTGGCGGCGGCTGTTCCTGGCGGCGGGCTCGGCCACCTGGATCGTGTCCTCCATCCTCGGCCCGGGCTACGCGGCCGCGGTCTCCCAGACGTGGGGCTGGCGCTGGGCGCTGGTCGCCTACGTGCCGCTGCTGGTGGCGGCGCGGCTGGTGATGGCCCGGGAGATCCGCGGGCTGCACGTCGAGGACGACGAGGCCCGTCCCCCGCTGGTGCCGGCCCTGGCGATGGCGGTCGGCGTGGCGGGCATTGGAGCGGTGCCGGCGGCGTCGGCCTGGTTCGCCCCCGTCGGGGCGGCCGGGTTGGCGGTGGTGGTGTGGGCCTGCGCCCGGGTGTTCCCGAGCGGGACCATGCGTCTGGTGCCGGGGCGGCGGGCGGCCCTGGCTACGCTCGCCTGGCTGTGCGCCGCCTATTTCACGCTCGACTACCTGGTCTCGCCCGCTGCCCACGACGTGCTGGGCCTGGGCCCGGCGGCGGTCGGGTGGGCACTGACCTGTGCGGGACTGGCCTGGTCCTCAATCGCCATCTGGACGGCGGCGCATCCGGCCCGCGATCCGCGCCGCTTCCGGATGCGGATCGGCGCGGGCGGGGCCTGCTTCGCCGTCGGCGGGACGCTCATGACCTTCGCCTTCGCCACCGCCGCGCCCTGGTGGTGCCTCCACCTCGGCTTCGCGACCGCGGGCGCCGGAATGGGGCTCATGCACCAGGACACGATGATTCGCTGCGTGACCGCCCCGGAGGACCTGGGCGGGACGCCCGACGACATCTCCCCGGCGCGAATCGCCACCTCCGTGACGGTGGCGAACGCGGCCGGAGCTGCCGCCCTGGGAACGCTGGCGACCGCCTTCATCGCGCCGTCGGCTGCGGGCGTGCAGGAGGGTCTGCTGGTACCGACGACGGCGGTGCTCACCCTGGCGCTCGCCCTCACCCCGCTGCGGGCCCGCCGAGCGGCGTGAGCGGACCGATCACGACCGGCCGAGCGCGCGCCCGGTAGGGTCGGGCGCGTGAACGACCAGCACTACTTCACCGCCTCCCCCGAGACGCCCGCCGAGGAGCGGCGCCACCACTTCGTCATCCGCGGCACCGAGCACGACGTGACCACCGCGTCCGGCGTGTTCTCCGCCGACCGGCTGGACCTGGGCACGCGCGTGCTGCTGAAGCAGGTGCCGCAGCCGCCACAGACGGGCACCTTCCTGGACCTGGGCTGCGGCTGGGGGCCGCTGACGCTGGCCCTGGCGGATGCTGCCCCGCAGGCCACCGTGCTGGCCACGGACGTCAACGAGCGCGCCGTGGAGCTTACGGGCCGTAACGCCGCCGACGCCGGGCACACCCGCGTGCGCGCGGTCCTGGCCGACGCGCTGCTAGCGGAGCTGCGAGACTCGGGCACGCGGCTGAACCTGATCTGGTCCAACCCGCCCATGCGGATCGGCAAGCCGGCGCTGCACACGCTGCTGACTGATTGGCTGGAACTGCTCGCCGACGACGGCGAGGCCTGGCTGGTGGTGCAGAAGAACCTCGGCGCGGACTCGCTGGCCAAGTGGCTGGGCGAACAGGGCTGGCAAGTAGAGCGCGCAGCCTCCTCCAAGGGCTACCGTCTCCTGCGCGTCTCCCACTGACCCCTGCCCCCCACCGAGATCGGTAGAAGTTACGTACCGAGGTCGGTAGAAGTTACGTACCGAGGTCGGTAGATATTACGTGCCGAGATCGGTCCAGGCCGCATGCCGCATCCGAAGCCGCTACAGGCCGACGACCTCACCGCGCAGGAAGGTGACCGCCGCGCCCGCCAAGGCGCACCGCTCGCCGTCGACCGTGCAGCGCAACTCACCACCGCGCGGGGATGCCTGCCAGGCGCGAACATGTGCCTGGCCCAGTCGCCCGGACCAATAGGGGGCGATGTGGCAGTGCCCGGAGCCGCAGACCGGGTCCTCCGCGATCCCCAGCGACGGGGCGAAACTGCGCGATACGCAGTCGAACTCGAGCCCCTGCGCGGTCGCGTGGCACAGCGGCCCCGGCAGCACCTCGACCCGCCCCAGGTCCGGCGTCAGGCCGCGGACGGTCGCCTCGTCGTCGAACACGCACAACAGGTCGCGTCCCATCCACGCCTCAGAGGGACGCGCGCCGAGTGCCGTCTCCATCTGATCGGTGACCTCGACGCGGCGCAACCGGTAGGCGGGGAAGTCCATCTCGTACCGGCCCTCGCGGTGGCGCACGGTCAGGCGGCCGCTAAGCGTTTCGAAGGAGACGACGTCGTCCCCGGCCCCGAGCTCGCCCAGCAGCACGTGCGCGGTCGCCAAGGTGGCGTGCCCGCACAGGTCGATCTCGCCGCCCGGAGTGAACCAGCGCAGGCGCCACTGCTCCCCCTCACGCACGCAGAATGCGGTCTCGGAGAGGTTGTTCTCCCGCGCGATCGCGAGCATGAGCTGGTCGGTGGGCCAGGTCTCGGGCAGGCAGACGGCGGCCGGATTGCCCGCGAAGGGACGGTCGGTGAAGGCGTCGACGACGAACTGGCGCATGCGCCAAATCCTAGCGTCGGCTACCGGCGGCGTTCCCGGGCAGCTCCCGCGGTTACGACGGCGATCCCGCGACGGCGCAGTGCGGCCGCCAGTACGCCGCAGCCCTGCTTGAGTTTGCCGCTGTGAGTGCCGTCGTAGATGGTACGCACGCCGCAGGACGGGCTGCGCTCCTGCAGCACCGCGGCGGGACAGCCCATATGCGCCGCCACAACGGCGGCCGCATTGGCACCACGAATAAAGGCGCCGGTGACGTCCTCGCCGTCACGAGTGATCACGCGTGCCTGCCCGTCGAGCACGTCTTCGCCGTCGCCACCCACGATCTCGGCGGGTGGCCGTGGGACGGGCAGACCACCCATCAACTCGGCACACAACGTCAGGGCCAGCCCCTCGGCAACCAGGCCGACGACGTCGCGATCCGGTTTTGCACCGCCGTCGTACCGGCACTTGACGCCCGCCAAGCAAGCGCTGACAAGCAGTGGACCGTCCTGGGAGGAAGAATTCACACGGGACAGCCTAGCGGCCCGATGCAGCTCGACGTCGAGCACACAAGGACTCGCAACACGATCCGTTCCGCGCAAGTCATCATCACCGAGATGAGTCACTTTGTTCTTCATGTTTCTCAAGCTGATCGTTGGCCGGCCGCACTGAGCAACCTGGCCAATATGACCGAACTCGGCTTGGCTGCCGCCATCACGGTGATGATCAATGGAACAGCGATCTATGCGATTCAGGGCACCAACGATTGGACTGCCGCAATGGAGCGGGCCGCTGCCGCCGGCGTAGCCTTCGAAGTGTGCTCACGTTCAGTGGCCAACCACGCTCTCCCCGTTAAGACTCTGCCATCATGGTTCCGCATCGTACCGGCCGCTATACCTGCGATTGCGGAGTATGTCAGCTCCGGAGCGACCTACATCAAGCCATGACACCCTGGGAGGAACGCCCCTCCGCGTCGATCTCGGCACGTAACAACTACCGACCTCGGCACGTAACAACTACCGACCTCGATACGTAACAACTACCGATCTCGGCGAGGGGGAGGCGGGGCGGCACCGGAGGACCGGTGCCGCCCCGCCCGAGCACGCTCCCCGGGGCCGTGCTCACGCCGAGTGCGGCGAGGCGGGCGCCTTGCGGGAGGAGAGCACCTGGTCGACGATGCCGTACTCCTTGGCGGCGGTGGCCGTCAGGATCGTGTCGCGCTCGAGGTCGGCGTGCACCTTCTCCACCGGCTGACCGGTGTGGGAGGCCAGGGTCTCCTCCAGCCAGGTGCGCATGCGGTCGATCTCGTTGGCGATGATCTCGATGTCACTGGCCTGGCCCTGCACGCCCTCCATGGCGGGCTGGTGAATGAGCACGCGGGCGTTCGGAAGTGCCAGGCGCTTGCCGGGCGATCCCGCCGCCAGCAGCACGGCGGCCGCGGATGCGGCCTGCCCGAGGCACACGGTCTGCAGCTGCGGCTTGATGTACTGCATGGTGTCGTAGATGGCCGTCAGCGCCGTGAAGGAACCGCCGGGGCTGTTGATGTACATGGTGATCAGGCCGTCAGGGTCCTGGGACTCCAGGACCAGCAGCTGCGCCATGATGTCGTCGGCGGAGGCGTCGTCGACCTGCACGCCCATGAAGACGATGCGGTCCTCGAACAGCTTGGCGTAGGGGTCCTGCCGCTTGAAGCCGTAGGCGGTGCGCTCCTCGAACTGGGGCAGCACGTAGCGGGCCTGGGGCAGGGATCGCGGGTCGATGCCCGCGGCCTGGACCTGCCGGGCGACGGCGTCGAAGTAGGGGCGAGAGCTCGTCATGTCAGTTCTCTCCGTTCTGGGTGCCGATCTCGCGGCTGGAGCTCACGATGTGGTCGACGAATCCGTATTCCAGGGCCTCCTGCGCGGAGAACCAGTGGTCGCGGTCGGAGTCGCGGATGATCTCCTCGACCGTGTGTCCGGTGTTCTCGGCGGTGATCTCGGACAGCTCCTGCTTCATCTTGATGATCAGGTCGGCGTTGATGCGGATATCGGTGGCCGATCCGCCCGCCCCACCGGAGGGCTGGTGCATGAGCACGCGGGTATGCGGCGTGATGTAGCGCTTGCCGCGGGCTCCGGAGGACAGCAGGAACTGTCCCATGGAGGCGGCCAGGCCGGTGGCGACGGTGACCACGTCGGGCTGGACGTACTGCATGGTGTCGTAGATGGCCATGCCGGCGGTCACGGAGCCGCCCGGGGAGTTGATGTAGAGGTAGATGTCCCGCTCGGGGTCCTCGGCGGCCAGCAGCAGCATCTGCGCACAGATCGCGTTGGCGTTGTCGTCGCGCACCTCGGAGCCGAGCCAGATGATGCGTTCCTTGAGCAGACGGTTGTAGATGGAGTCGGTCAGGCCCAGGCCCGTCCCGGATCCGTCGGCGGCGGCCGGAGTGGTGGCCGCCGGGGGCGTGTGGAGCTCGCTCACGTCAGTCCTTCCGTGTTCGGTGATGCCAACGCTAACCCGCCTCCCGTCCAGCGCATGCCCAGGAGCAGGGGCTTTTCGCTTACGGCCCACAGGACGACGACGCAGCCGGCCCCGGATGTGCCGGAACCCACCGGCTCGCCGCCTCAGGGCGCGGGTAACCTCGACACCGTAATTGAAACGGCTCGAGGAGGAACAAACAGTGCGGTGCTTGCCGCACCCACGCGCCCACCAGCGCCGTCTTCTACCGCCTTAATGACAGCACTCATCACGAAAGGAAGCCGACCATGCCCACCACGCCCGTATCCGAGTCCCTTTTCCGCCTCGGCCTGAATGAGGCCCTGCCGGTCAGCGAGGAGGCCACCACCTCCCGCGTCGTGGTCAACAATGCCGTCCTGCGCACCGTGATCTTCACCTTCGACGCCGGCCAACTGCTCACTGAGCACGCCTCCCCCAAGGCGGTGGTCGTCACCCTGCTGGAGGGCGAGATGGACTTCACCGTCTCCGGGCGCACCGAGCGCATGCGTGCGGGCGACGTCATCTACCTCGCCCCGAACGACCGCCACGCCCTGACCGCCGTCACCCCGTGCCGCATGCAGCTGGTCATGGTGGACATGGACGGTCGCGAACACGCCTGAGACCAGTCGGCCGCTCGGCAGGCCGCAAGAGGAACCCGCGGGGTCGGCACCAAAGCCGGTGCCGACCCCGCAGTCGATCAGTCATGAGCAGCACATCACCGCCGAAGCGGCGTGCCGGCGAGAACCCTACTCGACGTCGGAGCCGCTGTCCGCGGAGGCGGAGGCGGCCTCATCGGCGTCGGCCGGAGAGACGACTACCTCATCCTCAGTCGCCTGGGCCGCAGCGGCGGCGCTCATCTCGGCGTCGAGCTCATCGGAGCCGATGAAGTCGGTCAGGTCCACGGTCTCGCCGTTGGAGTCCTTGACCGTCACCTGACGCAGCCCCATGGCCAGGGACTTGTTGCGGGCGATCTCGGAGACGAATGCGGGGATCTGCCCGGCCTGCTGGGCGCCCTGCATGAACTGGGCGGGCTCCATGCCGTACTGCTGGGCGGTCTGCATGAGGAACTCCAGCAGCTCGTCCTGGGTGACGGACACGTCCAGGGACTCGGCGAGCACGTCCAGGAGGATCTGGTCGCGCACGCCGGTGGTCACGTCCTCGCGGATCTCATCGGCGTGCGGGTCGCCCTCGGGCTTGCCCTCGGCCTGCAGGTGCTGCTTGATCTCATCCTCGACGACGGACTCGGGCACATCGAAGCTGACCGCCTCGCGCAGCCGCTCCAGCAGGGCGTCGCGGGCGGCGATCGCCTGGTCGCCGGTCTTGCGCTCTGTCGCCTGGCGGCGCAGGTCCGCGCGCAGCTCGTCGACGGTATCGAACTCGGAGGCCATCTCGGCGAACTCGTCGTCGACCTCGGGAAGCTCGCGCTCCTTGACGGCGGTGGCGGTGACGGTGACCTCGGCCTCCTCACCGGCGTGCTCGCCGCCGGCAAGCTTGGTGGTGAAGGTGGCGGACTTCTCAGCCTTCAGGCCGGTCAGGGCGTCGTCCAGGCCCTCGAGCATGTTGCCCTTGCCGATCTCGTAGGACACGCCGGACACGGAGTCGACCTCCTCGCCGTCGATGACGGCCTTGAGGTCAATGGTGACGAAGTCGCCGGTCTTGGCGGCGCGCTTGACGGACTTCAGCGAGCCGAAGCGGGCGCGCAGGTTGTCCAACTCGGCGTCGACGTCGGCGTCAGTGACCTCGACGGCGTCCACGGTCACGTCCAGCTCGCCCAGCTCGGGCAGCTCGAACTCGGGACGCACAGTGACCTCGGCGGTGAAGACGAGCTGGCCACCCTGCGGGCCGGTCACGTTGACCAGCTCAGTGACCTCGATGTCCGGCTGCCCCAGCGGCACGCGGCCGGACTCGGCGAGGGCGTCGCGGTAGAAGTCGGGCAGCTTGTTGTTGACGGCCTCCTGGATGACGGAGGCGCGGCCCACGCGCTGGTCGATGATGCGCGGCGGGACGTGTCCGCGACGGAACCCCGGGATCTGGACCTGGGAGCCGATCTCCTTGTAGGCGGCGTCGAGGCTCGGCCCCAGCTCCTCGTAGGGGACCTCCACGGTCAGCTTGATGCGCGCGGGGTCAAGGTTCTCGACGGTGCTTTTCACGGGGTTCTACTCCGAATGTATGAATGCGACTGGTGACGCGGGGCCGGACAGGCCCCGGCGGACGCCCTGGTGCGGCGTCAATTCCGGGCCATCCTAGGGCACGGTCGCGGCCCGGTGACAAATGAGCCCACCCACAGGCGGCGGGAACTGCTCACATTCCACTCCCGGCCGACGCCGCCGGGCGCCCGGATGCGGCGGCACCTGCGCATGTTCCCGGGGAAGGGCCGCCGCCCCGGTGGCCGGCCCCGCCGTGGTGCCGCGCGAGCGCCCGACACCGGCATCCCCGCTCACGTCTCCAGGGTGAGCGGCACGCTCCGCCCGCCCACCACCTTGGCAAGCACCTGGGATGGGACGACGGCGGCCCGCCGCACGCCCGCCACGGTGCGGTGGTGGACGGCGCGCGCAGCGGCGTCGTCGGCCCCCGTGAACCGGACGGTGACGCGCGGCCGACCGCGCACGACGTCGATCTGGAAGGCCTCGAGCGTCGTCGTGGAGGCGACTGCCTCCCGGGCCGCGGCCTCCACGTCCTGCGGGCCGTGGCCGGGCAGCAGATCGGTGACCGTGAGGATGGTGCGGTAGGAGGGCATGGCAGCAGCCTATGTGCGGCGCGCGCCGCCGACGTCGCACCCGCCCGGCTCAGGCCCTCACCCAGCCGCGGCGCAGCGCAAGTGCGTGCCCGGCGTAGCACAGGGCGACGAAGGGAACCGTCCAGTAAAGGGCTGAGGCCTGGTCGGGATCGAAGACGATCAGGATGCAGGAAGCGGCCGAGCCGATGAAGGCGGCCAGCGGTACCCACGGGTAGCCGGGCGTGCGGTAGCCGAGTTCGGCGGCGCTGTGCCCGGCCTCGAGCCAGCGGCGGCGGAAGACGAACTGGCAGGCGGCGATCGCCATCCAAACGATCACCACCGCCAGCCCGGATATCGACACCAGCGCCAGGTAGACGGTACCGGGTGCGATCACCGAGCTGAGCAGAGCCAGCAACCCGCCCACCATGGACAGCGAGAGCGCGACCACGGGCACGCCCCGCCGGGTGGTGCGGGCGACGACCGCCGGCACCGTCCCCTCATTGGCCAGGGACCACAGCATGCGGGTGGAGGCGAACAGGCCGGAATTCGCTGCGGACAGGATGGCGGTGACAACCACCACATTCATGAGGTCGCCCGCATTGGGCACGCCGATCATGTCCAGCACGGTAACGAAGGGCGACTCCTCCACGCCGGCCTCCTGCCACGGGATGAGGGCCGCCAGGACCAGGATCGAGCCGATGAAGAACACGGTCAGGCGTACCAGGGTGGTGCGGATGGCGCGCGGGATGTTGCGGTGCGGGTCGGCGGTCTCCCCCGCGGCGACGCCGATCAGCTCAGTGCCGGAGAAGGCGAAGTTGACTGTCAACATGGTGGTCAGCACGGCCCCGAAGCCGTTGGGGAACACGCCGTCGCGGGTCAGCCCGCCCAGGCCGGGGGCGGGCGAGCCGTCGGCCATGGGAATCACGCCGATGATGGCCAGGCCGCCGATCACGATGAAGGCGATGATGGCGAATACCTTCACCCCCGCCAGCCACGACTCGGTCTCGGCGAAGACCCGCACCGAGAACACGTTGGAGGCGAAGACCACCACGATGAAGATGGCCGACCACATCCACACCGGCGTGTCCGGGAACCAGTGGCGCATGATGGCGCCGGCGGCCGTGAACTCCGAGCCCAGCGCGATGGTCCACGTGAGCCAGTACAGGACCGCGACCACGAAGCCGGTGCCGGGACCGATCAACTCCTTGGCGTACACGTGGAAGGCGCCGGTCCAGGGCATGGCCACGCTCAGCTCCCCCAGGCACAGCATCACCAGGTAGACCAGCAGCGCACCGATGGCGTAGGCGAGTACGGTTCCCAGCGGGCCGGCCTGGCTGATGGTGTAGCCGGAGGACACGAACAGACCGGTGCCGATGACCCCGCCGAAGGAGATCATGGTCAGGTGCCGCGAACTCATCTTGCGTTGGAGGCGGTCGTGCTGTTCGGCGGATTCGCTGGCAACGGTGTCGGATTGGAGTGGCATGGGACTTCCTGGGTGTGGGTCCGGGAAGGTGCGCCCGGTCTTCCCGGCTAGGGTGAGGCTGTGCCGTCGGCGCGCGGCGGCCGCGATCAGGGTCGGGAGGGGATCAGGATGAGCGACGCACTGACGAGACTACTGGCACGGCGGGGGACGATCGTCCTCGATGGGGCGATGGCGACCGAGCTGGAGAAGCTGGGTGTGGACACTTCCGGGCCGTTGTGGTCCGCCCTGGCGATGCGAGACGCGCCGGAGGCGATCCTGACGGTTCACCGCAGCTTCTTCGCCGCCGGCGCTGACGTGGCCACCACCAACACTTATCAGGCGAATCTGGACGCCTACCGGCGCGCGGGCCTGAGCCGGGGCGAGTCCGAGGAGATGCTGCGCCGGGCCGTGCAGCTGGCACGCCGGGCACGCGACGAGCACGAGGCGGACACCGGCCGCCACGGCCTGGTGGCGGGTTCGATCGGACCTTACGGCGCCTACCTGGCCGATGGCAGCGAGTACACGGGCGCCTACACACGCACCGACGAGGAGTTCCGTGCCTTCCACCGACCTCGGCTGCGGCTGCTGCTGGCGGCGGGCGTGGACCTGCTGGCGCTGGAGACGATGCCGCAGGGGCCGGAGGTCCGCGCCCTGCTGGGGCTACTGGCCGATGAGGCGCCGGGGGCGCCCGCGTGGTTGTCGCTATCGGTGCGCGACGACGGCGCCGCGCTGCGCGACGGCACGCCGCTTGAGGAGGTAGCGGATTGGGCGGGGGCCTGCCCGCAGATACGGCTGCTGGGCGTCAACTGCACGAACGTGGAGTCGGCGACGACGGCGCTGAGACTGCTCGCGCAGGCCACCGGCCTGCCGCTGGTCGTCTACCCGAACTCCGGTGAGGAGTACGACGCCGCGGCCAAGGCCTGGTCCGCGGGCGGCGGCACGGGACGCGGAGACGATCTCCTGGCCGGCGCACTGCCCGCCTGGGAGGCGCTGGGAGCCCGCGCCGTCGGCGGCTGCTGCCGCACCACCCCGGCGCAGATCCGAGCGCTGGCGGCCGCCGTGGGCGAGTCGGCGGCGTAGGAGCCAGGTAACGGCGAAGGAGCACGCCCGAGAACCACGGCAACCCCGGTCACAAGCTCGTGCTCGGGGTGGGCGAGAGCTCGTAGCAGACAGCCGAGGCGCAACGCGAGGCCCAGGGCGCCCGCTACCGGGTGAGCTGCCGCCAGATGATCACGTACACCACACCCACCGCGATGATCCCGAGGTAGCTCAGGAAGGCCAGCACGTGCGCCTTGCGCAGGTTGTGGATGTTGGTCTCAGTCGAGCCGGTGCTGGGAAGCAACCCGACCAGGAGTGCGAACACGGCGCAGGCCCCTCCGATGAAAAGCCCGGCCGGAGGGAGCAGAGGGTCGAGTCCCATGGGCAGGACGAGCATGAATCCCAGCGGCACCAGGAGCGCACTCCACCAGACGCATGCCCGAGTGTGTCCCTTGTCGAAGGCGTCGGACGACAAGATCACGCAGACGAATACCAGCGCGGTCGCCACGAGGCTGAATGGCTCCGAGATGATGAACAGCGGCTCGCCCTGTTCGTCCCGCAATGCGTCGGCCGACGTTGCGTAGGTCGCCGCCACGATCGCGACGTAGACCAGCGCGACGCACACGTCCGCCGGGCGAAGCCGATGCAGGCCCGTCCCGTGGCGCTTGTCACCACGAAGGACGCCGATTGCCAGCGCGTCGAAGCCGCCCAGGCTTCCGAGTAGCAGGCCGATCGGCAACGCAGCGGGGTCGTGCCGGTTCAACAGCCCGTAGGCGAGGCCGACGACCAGCGGTACGCCGGACAGCGCCACGCCCGCTGCGCGCCGTTTGCCCGGCAGCAGCACTATGCAGCCGATGGCAGCCACGACGCCGGCAACAAGCAACAGGCCCGACAACACAGTGACGACTGTAGGCGATCACCCGCCAGAGCAGCGCCCGGAGAATCCGCCTTGGTGAGGAGCAGCAAGCTCGTGGGCGTCCTCGTCGTCGGGGTATTCGGCCTGGCGGCCTTGTTGCCCCTTCCTCCTCGCACGCCTCACGAGCAAGCTCGTGGGCGTCCTCGTCGTCGGGGTGGCGGGATTTGAACCCACGATCTCCTGCACCCAAAGCAGGCGCGCTACCAAGCTGCGCCACACCCCGTGTAAACGACCGCGACCGCCACCACGAAGCGGTGCGGCCGCGTGTTCACCGAGCGGGTGACGGGAATCGAACCCGCGCCATCTGCTTGGAAGGCAGAGGCTCTACCATTGAGCTACACCCGCATGTGACGGACCTACAGAGTCCGCCGCTTTGCCGCATGCCCCGGCTGCCGCCAGGGCGTAAGCGGCTTCAGTCCTCGAGGAGACCGGTCCGGTAGGCCTTCGACAGCCGACCGGGCACAGCGATCTTACGACCACCGACGCGAACCGTCTGGAGCTCGGGCAGCTTGGCCTTCCACTGCGAACGACGATTGCGGGTGTTGCTGCGGGACATCTTCCGCTTCGGTACTGCCATGAGCCCGCTCCTCTCAAAGTCGTGGGGCCGCCCGGTCACGGGCGACCCGAAGGATAGTTGACCAGGGGTCACCCTAGCGGTTCGACCGGAATCCATTCCAGCCCGTCGGCCCCGCCGGGCGTGTGAGATCAGTCCCGTCCCGCCCGGCTACTCCGCCCACCCGCGCACCGAGGCTATACAGGCTATACATGGAGTCATGACCGCGTCATCGTCCTCCCCCGCCGACGCCGCAGAACTTGCGGCCGCCGTCATCACGTTGGCGCCGGGCGAACAGCCGCAGACCGATCTGGAGATCAAGCGCTCCCATTTCCTGGGGCGGGCCGCACGCACCGACGACGAGGCCGCCGCGCGCGCCTTCGTCGCCTCAGTCAGGGCCCGCTACCCAGATGCGCGTCACCACTGCAGCGCCTTCATCGTCTCCGTGCCGGGCGCGCAGCCCATCGAGCGCTCCAGCGACGACGGCGAGCCCTCCGGCACTGCGGGCCAGCCCATCCTGGAGGTGCTGCGCGGCACGGGACTGACCAACACCACCGTCGTCGTCACCCGCTACTTCGGCGGAGTCCTACTGGGAACCGGCGGCCTGGCCCGCGCCTACTCGCAGGCCGCCTCACAGGCACTGGCCGCCGCCTCCCGGGTCAGCCTGGACACCCGCAGCCTGTGGCGCGTGCGGGTGCCCGTGGCCGACGCCGGCCGCCTGGAGGCACAGCTGCGCGGACGCGGCGCCCCGGAGGGAATCGGGGTGGAGGAGACCAGCTGGGAGGCGACCCACGCCGTCCTCACCGTCTCCACCGCCGAGGCCGACGCCGAGGCACTGGCGGAGCAGCTCGCGGCGCTGACAGGCGGCGCCGCCCTTCCCGAGCCGGCGGGTACGCGCATCGTTGAGACCACCATTCCCCGCACTTCACGGCACGCCTAATGCCGCGCACCTCACGCCGCGGAGCAATTGACATCGCCTCATCCCCACGCGCTAATGTCATGCCAGCGGCGGTCGGCGCCACAGGGCACCGACGACTCCCCGCAGTTTTCAGCAGCACCAGCACCGAGGAGGACCTCATGACGGCGAGCAACGTCATGTGTGTGATGTCCTTCTGCTGCTGCCAGTGTCGCTAGAGCGCCTGGCCATGACACTGTGCGCGCGTCGTAGCGCGCATGCCCGGCGCTCAGGGCAATGATCACGCCCTTTCAACCTCTCCCGCTAGGAAGTTGCGCACGCGCCCTCAGGCCTGGAGCGACACGCATCCCTCCACGCCGAGTCGGCGCAGTCGTCCTCCGCCCCACACGACTAAAGGAACTGCAATGGCATACGCCGCAAACATCACCGAGCTCGTCGGCTCCACCCCCCTGGTCCGCATCAACCGCGTCACCGATGGCGCACCCGCGACCGTCCTCGCCAAGGTCGAGGCCTTCGAGCCCGCCGGCAGCGTCAAGGACCGCATCGCGCTGTCCATCGTGCGTGCCGCCGAGGCCTCGGGCGCTCTCAAGCCCGGCGGCACCATCATCGAGGCGACCTCCGGCAACACCGGGGTCGGCCTGGCCATGGTCGGGGCGGCCCTCGGCTACCGGGTGATCATCACCATGCCCGAGACCATGTCGAAGGAGCGCCGCGCCATCATGCGCGCCTTCGGCGCCGAGCTGGTGCTCACCACCGAGGGCGGCGTCGCGGGCGCCGTCAAGCGCGCCGAGGAGATTCAGGCGGTGACACCCAACTCCGTGCTCGCCTCCCAGTTCACCAACCCCGCCAACCCGCAGATTCACCGTGAGACCACCGCACAGGAGATCCTGGCTGCCACCGACTCCCAGATCGACGTCTTCGTGGCCGGCATCGGCACGGGCGGAACCCTGACCGGCGTCGGGCAGATCCTGCGCAAGCAGGTTCCCGATGTGAAGATCTTCGGCGTCGAGCCCGCCGAGTCCCCGCTGCTCAGCGAGGGCAAGGCCGCCCCCCACAAGATCCAGGGCATCGGCCCCAACGTGATCCCCGAGGTGCTGGACCAGTCCATCTGGGACGAGCTGCTGCACATCGAGTCAGACACGGCACTGGAGTACGCCCGCCGCGCCGCCTCCGAGGAAGGGCTGCTGGTGGGCATCTCCTCCGGCGCGGCCCTGGCCGCCGCCGCGCAGATCGCCCAGCGCCCGGAGTTTGAGGGCAAGACGATCGTCACCCTGCTGCCGGACACCGGCGAGCGCTACCTGTCCACCGCGCTGTACGCCGAGTACCTGAACTGAGGCACCTGAGCTGAGTGGGCCCGCCCGTTCCGCGGGCGCCCGCCGCGCCGGCTCCGCACACCGCCGAACCCGCATTCGGTCACATCCCACAGCGGATTCGGGCACAGTCCGGCGTCGGTGGCGGTATCCCGGGAACAGGGATGCCACCACCGACGTTGTCCCGGCGGATCAGCGCAGGTCAGGCACCATTCGCGGTGCCCCCTGCGCCCTCCATCCCTGAAGTCCCTGTCTGTTGTCAGACCTGTCATCAGGCCGTCGTCCTAGGAGCACCATGCACAAGCCCAGCCGGTCGTTCTTCGAGCTAGCCAAGGAGGATTTGGCAACCGCCCGACGGCGGGACCCGGCGGCCCGCTCGAACCTGGAAGTGGCCCTGCTCTACCCGGGCGTCCACGCACTGTGGGCCCACCGCGCGGCCCACAGCCTGTGGCAGCAGGGCCACCGCTTCGCGGCCCGCGCCCTGTCACAGGCTGCGCGCGCCGCCACCGGCATCGAGATTCACCCGGCCGCCAAGATCGGGGAACGCTTCTTCATCGACCACGGCATGGGCGTGGTGATCGGCGAGACCGCAGAGGTCGGCGACGACGTGCTCATGTTCCACGGCGTCACTCTCGGAGGGGTGTCAATGACACCCGGAAAGCGCCACCCCACCATCGGCAACAACGTCCAGATCGGCGCCGGCGCCAAGGTCCTGGGGCCGGTGACGGTGGAGGACGGCGCCAAGATCGGCGCCAACGCGGTCCTGGTCAAGAACCTGCCGGCCGACCACGTCGGTGTCGGCGTGCCCGCGCGCGCCCGTGATCCGCGTACCGACCCCGAGCTGATGCTCGACCCGACCATCTACATCTAGCAGGGGCTTCGGCCGCCCTCGCCGAGGAGTGGACGACGGCGGGCGACGGTCGCCAGGACGGCGCCCGCATCGACGGCCGCGTTGACGACGCCGCCACGGCGATGCGGCTCAGCGGGACTGGCAGGACGGGCACCAGAACAGGCGCCTGCCGGCCACCTCGCGCTCCGCGATCGCGGTGCCGCAGCGCAGGCACGGACGGCCCGTACGGTGGTAGACGTACCAGCGTCCGGCCTCCTCGTCGTCGGCGGGCAGGGGCTCGGGCACGTCCGCGGCGTCGACCGTGGTGATGAAGCCGGTGGCGACCCCGTACTGCATGAGCGGAACCAGGTCATCCCATACCGCCTGCAACCGCCTCGCACTGACGCGGTTCCCCGGCCTGAACGGAGACACTCCCACCCGGAACAGCGTCTCCGCACGGAAGATATTGCCCGCCCCGGCCAGCACCGACTGGTCCATGAGCAGCTCGCCCACAGCCCTCCGGCGGCGGCGCACGCCGGCGATGAACGCATCCGCGTCCGCGTCCGGGCGCAGCGGATCCGGCCCGAGGCGACGCCGCACCGCCGCGACACCTGCGGCGTCCAGCACCTCGCAGGCGGCGGGACCGGTCAAGTCCGCGACGCCGTGCTCCCCGGTCAGCCGCAGCCGCACCGCCCCACGGGGCGCGGGCGGAGTCCAGGCGCCGGGCGGAACAGCGGCAGGCGCCCGCCCACTGATCCCGGCCAGCGCCGAGCCACCGCCGTGGGTGAGCGCATGCTCACCGCGCTCCCCCACCCTGCGCCGGGGCGCACCGATCGAGTGGGGCGCCGTGAAGGCGCTGTCACCGTCGAAGGTCCAGGATCCGTACAGCCCCAGGTGGATGCGCAGCCAGTCCACGTCCGGGGAGTCGGCGGGTACGTCCGCCTCCGGCGCGAAGGCCACGAACAGGTGCTTGCCGTAGGCCTGACCTTCCAGGAGCACCCGCCCGTCCAGGCGGGCGGCGCCGTCGGAGAAGCGCCCCTGCGGTGAGGACACGGTCAAGCGCTGACCGCCGAACAGCTCAGTGAGGGCGCCTGCAAGGCGGTGGACGGTGTGGCCTTCGGGCATGCCGGGGACGCTACACGATGGCCGCGTCACGCCCGCAACCCGCCCGGCACAGGCGGGTTGCCACCAACGTCTCAGTCCCGCCGCTGGGTGCGGCCCGCCTCGTAGGCGGCCATCTGGTCAATCCGGTTCTGGTGTCGTTGATCGCCGCTGAAGGGTTCGGTGATGAAGGCGTCCAGGATGCCGACGGCCTCCTCAATGGTGTGCATGCGCGCCCCCAGGCCGGCCACATTGGCATCGTTGTGACAACGCGCCAGCCGGGCAGTCTCCTCGCTCCAGACGAGCGCCGCCCGCACACCGCTCACCAGGTTGGCGGCCATCTGCTCGCCGTTGCCGGAGCCACCGAGCACCACCCCGAGGCTGCCCGGCTCGGCCGCCACCGCCTCGGCGCAGGCGATGCAGAACTCCGGGTAGTCGTCGAGGCGGTCGTAGACATAGCAGCCGTGGTCAATCACCTCGTGGCCGGCCTCGCGCCAGTGCGAGACGAGAACGCCCTTGAGCTCGAATCCAGCATGGTCGGTACCGATATGAATGCGCATGCACGGATTGTGCCTCACGCGAACATATCTGGCGCCCTCCACCCGCGAATACGGGCGAATGTGCACACGCGGGCTAGCGTGGCGCCATGACTGATCCGACCGACTCCACACTCCGCTCGTCCACTCGCGCCGGCTCCGCCGAGGCCGACTCGGGCAGCGTGCTGGCGGGCGTGTACGAGAGCGCCGCCGCCGACGCCTCCGTACGCCCCCAGGACGACCTGTTCCGCAACGTCAACGGGACCTGGCTGGCGACGACGACGATCCCCGCGGACCGCCCCGCCACCGGCTCCTTCCTGGTGCTGCGTGACGCCGCCGAGGCCGCCTGCCGGGAGATCCTGGAGGAACTGGCCGCGGCCCCGCGCACGGGGCTGCCCGCCACCTCCGCGGAGAAGCTCGGAGCCCTGTACGCCGCCTTCCTCGACGAGGAGCACGTCGAGGCGCTCGGCGCCGCCCCGCTGCACCCCGAGCTCGTGCCCGTGCTCGCAGCGGCGGACAAGCACGCACTCGCGCACGCGCTGGGCGCGCACCTGGCGGCCGGCTTCACCGGGGCGGTGGACATCGACGTCGAGGTGGACCTGAACGACCCCGAGCGCTACACCACCTGGATGGCACAGTCCGGCCTGGGCCTGCCGGATGAGTCCTACTACCGGGAGGAGGACCGCGCCGAGCTCAGAGCGGCCTACGTCTCCCACCTGGCGCGCATGCTGGACCTGGCGGGCCTGCCGGGACGGCTGGGGGCCGCCGCCGAGGCGCTCGCCGACCGGGTCATGGCGGTGGAGACGGCACTGGCCCGAGGGCACTGGGACCGGGTCGCCTGCCGCGACATTGAGAAGATCAACAACCCCACCGCCTGGGAGGACCTGGTCGCCTCCGCGCCCGCCTTCCCCTGGGAGGCCTGGCGCGAGGGCGTGAACGCGGCCGTTGCGGCAGCCGGAGCGCACCCGGGCGCCCTGTTGGAGGAGACGATCGTCGAGCAGCCCGACTACTTGCAGCACCTGGCGCAGGTGTGGCAGGAGACGCCGCTGGAGGATCTGCGCGCCTGGGCCGCATGGCACCTGGTGCACGGCCGCGCGACGCTGCTCTCAAGCGACTTCGTGGAGGAGAACTTCGACTTCTACTCCCACACCCTCCAGGGCGTGGACGAGCTGCGAGCCCGTTGGAAGCGCGGCGTCGGGCTGATCGAGGGCACGCTGGGAGAGGCGCTGGGCGAGCTGTACGTCGCCCGGCACTTCCCGCCCGCGCACAAGGCACGTATGGAGCAGCTGGTCGCCCGCCTGATTGAGGCCTACCGGCAGTCGATCTCCGCCCTGGGCTGGATGAGCCCGGCCACCCGCGAGCGCGCCCTGGAGAAGCTGTCCCTGTTCACCCCGAAGATCGGTTACCCGAGCAAGTGGCGCGACTACGCCGCCGTCACGGTCACGCCCGGCGACGTCGTCGGCTCGGTGCGGTCGGTGGAGGCCTTCGAGCTGGCCCGCGCCGTGCGCAAGCTGGGCGGCCCGGTGGACCGGGATGAGTGGCACATGACCCCGCAGACGGTCAACGCCTACTACAACCCGACGATGAATGAGATCGTCTTCCCGGCGGCGATCCTGCAGCCCCCCTTCTTCGACCCGCAGGCCGACGACGCCGTCAACTACGCCGGCATCGGCGCCGTGATCGGCCACGAGATCGGCCACGGCTTCGACGACCAGGGCTCCACCTTCGACGGGCACGGCAAGGTCACCGACTGGTGGACCCAGGCGGACCGGGAGGCCTTCGAGGCGCGGACTCATGCACTGATCGCCCAGTACGACGCCTACCGGCCGGCGGCACTGGTCGCGCGGGCGCAGGCCGAGGGCAAGGACGGTGACACCGTCCCCCATGTCAACGGGGAGCTCACGATCGGGGAGAACATCGGCGACCTGGGCGGACTGGGTATTGCGCTCAAGGCCTACACGCTGGCCCTGGCCGACGCCGGAATCGAGTCCGTGCAGCAGGCCCCGCTGATCGACGGCCTCACCGGCCTGGAGCGGTTCTTCTACTCCTGGGCGCGTATCTGGCGCAACAAGAGCCGCGACGACTACGCCGAGCTGCTGCTGACGATCGACCCGCACTCCCCGGCGGAGTTCCGCTGCAACGGGATCGTGCGCAACGTGGATGCCTTCTATGAGGCCTTCAACGTGACCGCCGCTGATGCACTGTGGCTCGCACCCGAGGAGCGCGTGACGATCTGGTGAGGCACGGGGCCGCCCGCCGGGCACGGCCGACGGCTCCCCCGCCCGGCGTCGCTCACTCGCGTGGTGCGCGTGTCCCGCCCCGCACGTGCCGTGGCGGGACACGCGCCGTGAGCCCTCCAAACAGCTCTGCGGGCATGGGTACTTCTCCCCACCGATCCGCATCCAAACAACCACCAACTTGGGATGTAAGTCCCGTTTTTGGGACTGGTGTGACTACTGAGAGCCCAAGCAACCCTGAAATCACGGATAGATCACACACAATGAGGTTGTCTCTGAACCGAGATCTGAGACAGGGTAGGGGGCAGTCCGGTGCCGCCCCGCGCCGCGGCTTGTCTATCCCACTTGGAGGATTCATGCGTCTGGGACGCCCCATCACCATAGCCACCGCCGCCGCCCTCGTGGCCGGTGGTCTTGCCGTATCCACCCCCGCGCTCGCGTTCACCACCGAGAGCGGCTTCACCCTTGATGCCCCCAGCAACCGGGTCGTCGACCCGAGCTCCTCACTGACCGTGACCGGTTCCGGCTGCGGCACTGCGGAGAACCCCGGCCAGGTCAGCGTGGCCCTGACCAACGATGAGGACGGCTCCGTCTTCTCCACGCCGGTCACGGTTGAGGCCGACGCCGGTGGCACCTGGAGCGCCACCCTGGACCTGAGCGCGGCCGTCGCCGAGCTCGGCACCGACCCCAACGTCGACCCGTGGTACGTCGCCGCCCAGTGCCTCGACTACAGCGGCGCCATGAGCGACACCGCCGGCGAGCAGATCATCCTCGACGGCACCAGCTTCTCCGGCGAGTACGTCATCTCCGGTGAGGCCGGCGCCCAGTCCTTCGAGATCACCGCCTCCGGCCTGACCCCGGGTGAGACCGCCACCGCCGTGCTCCTGCGTCAGGAGGACGCCGAGTCGGCCGACGCCACCCCGGTCGCCACCATCGGCTCGGCAACCGTCGACGAGAACGGCGACTTCAACGAGACCTTCTCCGCTCCCTCCGTACCCGACGGCACCTACATCCTGCGCCTGACCGGTGACCGCTACGGCGAGGGCGGCGACTCCACCACGCTGATCACCGTCTCCGGTGGCGTGTACAGCCTGTCCGCGCGCACCAACGACGACAACACCATCACCCAGAACGAGCAGCCCGGCACCAGCGCCCCGACCACCGGGGCGACCGGTACCTCCGCAACCGTGGCCGTCACCGTCCCCGCACGGGAGTCCGGCAAGGAGCTCGCCAAGACCGGCGCCGAGGGACTCGGCCTGACGATCGTCGCGGCCGGCCTGCTCGCCTCCGGCGCCGCGCTCCTGGGCGCCCGTCGCCGCGCCTGACCGGTAGTCTGCGGGGATGACCTCACCTGAGCGGTCACCCGCGACATCCAGCACCCGCAGTCGCGCCCACCAGGCGGAAACCGCCTGGTGGGCGCGACTGCGTGCGCGCGCACGCAGACACCCCCTGCTCACCACCGTGCTCGTTCTTCTCGCCGCGACCCTGGCGCTGGGGCTCGGCGACCTCGGCCTGCTGTACTCCCGGCTGGAGCGCTTCGACGTCGCCATGCCCCAGCAGAACGCCACAGGCACTGCGCTGACCGACGGGGGCGGCCCGCAGGCGGAGACCTGGCTGGTGATCGGCACCGACTCGCGCACGTCCCTGCCAGACGGACCCGCACGCTATGGCGGAGTTGAGGACGTCGGAGACGGTGCGCGCGCCGATGTCGCCGCCCTGGTGCGCCCCAGCGCCACCGGCCTGGACGTGCTGATCCTGCCACGGGACCTGGTCGTGGCCGAGGGCCAGTTGTTCGACGAGCGGCTGGCCACGTCCTTCCTGCAGGGCCCGCAGTACACCGTCGATGCCCTCTGCTCCGCGTACGGCATCACCACCGCACACGTGGTCACAGTCGATATGGCGCAGTTCGCCGGCATCGTTGACGCCGTGGGCGGGATTGACGTCGAGCTCGACGAGCCGGTGCGGGATGCCTACGCCGGCCTGGAGATCGATACTGCGGGCATGCAGCACCTGGACGGCGTGGATGCGTTGGCGCTGGTGCGTTCCCGCCACCCCGAGGTGCTGCGTGACGGGCAATGGGTGGCACTGTCGGACCAGGAGGGGGCTGAGCGGCGCAGTCGCTTCACCGGCATCGTCATGCGCTCGGTCATGTCCGCGCTGGTGGACCAGGGCCATGGCCCGCTGGCCCTCCAGTCACTCGCGTGGACGCTGAGCGGAAACCTTGGGGTCGACGCCGGGACCGGGCTGCGCGACCTGGCCGGCCTGGCCCGTTCGGTCCGCAGTGCCGGGGGCGCACCCGGAGACTCCGTCAGGCTGGTGGAGGTCCCGGCCGGCCCGGTGGGCGACGGTTTTGCGGCGCCGCCCACCGACCAGACCTACGCGACCCTGGCGGAATACGGCTACGCGCCCGGAGCCTGCACCCCCACCGACTGACTCGCCGAGATCGGTAGATCTTACGTGCCGAGATCGGTAGAAGTTACGTGCCGAGATCGGTAGAAGTTACGCACAGCTGCCCCGCACCGGCTGGGGAACAGCGCCGCAGGTAGTCGCCGACGGCGCGGCGCAGGTTCTCCGGTCCGTGGCGCAGGGCCAGCTCCAGGGGCTCGTCTGCGGGCCCTACCTTCACCAGGTCCCGTACCCCGTGGTCGAGCAGGTTCTCGGCCCCGTCCCTGATCCGCCCGGCGAAGACCACGCACGGCACCCCGGCCTGCGCCGCGACCGCAGTCACCCCTGCGGGGGTCTTCCCCGCCAGGGTCTGGGCGTCCACGGACCCCTCCCCCGTAAGCACCAGGTCGGCTCCGGTAACGGCGTCGGCGAGGCCGACTGCGCGGGCCACCAGCTCAACCCCGGGCTCAAGGGAGGCGCCCAGGAAGACCCGTAGGGCGAAGCCGAGCCCGCCCGCGGCTCCCGCCCCGGGCGTATCCGCCTCCGGCTCATGGCCGGATACCCGGGCGACGTGCGCCAGGGCGCGATCCAGAGCCGGCACCATGCCGGGGGTGACCCCCTTCTGCGGTCCGAACACGGCGGTGGCGCCGGTGGGTCCGGTGAGCGGGTTGGTCACGTCGCAGGCGACCTGGAACCGGGTCCCGGCGAGCTGCGGCAGGAGCTCAGAAGTGTCGACCTCGTTGATCCTCTCGAACTGGTCGAGGTAGGGGGGAACAGCCTCACCGCGCCCGCTGCGGAGCCGGGCACCCAGGGCGGTGAGCATACCCAGGCCGGCGTCGTTGGTGGCCGAGCCACCGATGCCCAGCACGATCGTGCGGGCCCCGCGACCGACCGCGTCCTTGATGAGCAGCCCCAGCCCGGCGGTGTTGGAGCGCAGGACGTCACGGTCGGCGGGGGCGATGAGCTCCAGGCCGGCGCAGCCGGCCACGTCCATGACGGCGCGATCACCGTCGAGCCCGTAGGCGGCACGGAGGGGCCGACCCAGGGCGTCGACGGTTGGCGCCGTGACGGACTCTGCGCCCCAGGCGGCGCAGACCGCATCCACGAAGCCCTCCCCGCCGTCGGACATGGGAACCATGACCGTCTCGGCATCGGGATACACGTCATGGACGCCGCGCTCCATCGCCTGGGCGGCCTGAAGAGCCGTCATGTTCTCCTTGAAGGAGTCGGGTGCCAGGACCACTTTCATTGGGTTGCCCTTTCAGTCTCGTGTACGCGGTGCCCGCCGCCCGGTCAGGACGCCTTGACCGGGGTGAGCGGTTCGCGCCCCTGAAGTACCGCGCTGACATTGTCGACGGCGAGGCGGCACATGCGGTCACGGGTCGCCTCTCCGGCACTGGCCGTGTGCGGGGTGAGCACCACCTGCGGCCTGGCTACCAGCTCGGGGTTGACGCGCGGCTCGCCCTCGAAGGTGTCGATGGCGGCGCCGCGCAGGTGCCCGGAGTCGATCGCCTCGATCAGTGCCTGCTCGTCGACGATGCCGCCACGGGCACAGTTGACCAGGTAGGCGCCCGGCTTCATGAGCGCGAGCGTCTCGCGGTTGATCAGGTGGCGGGTGGAGGGCAGCAGCGGCACGTGCAGGGTGACCACGTCGGAGACGGCCAGCAACTCCTCCTGGGCGACGATCTCGACGCCCTCGACCGTGGAGCCGAGTGGCCGGGTGGCGTCGGCGGCGATGACGCGCATGTCGAAGGCGCGGGCGCGCCGGGCCACCGCCCTGCCGATGCGCCCCAGGCCGATGATGCCCAGGGTGGCGCCGGCGGAGACATCCAGGCCGACGAACATGCGCGGACCCCACACCCACTCATTGCCCTCGCGGATGAAGCGGTCGGCCTCGACGATGCGCCGGCCGAGCGCCAGAATCAGGGCGAAGGCGTGGTCGGCGGTGGCGCCGTCGAGCACACCAGGCGTGTTGGTGACCGTGACCCCGTGGCGGGCGGCGGCATCCAGGTCGATGTTGTCGTATCCGACAGCCACGTTGGCCACGATCTTCAGGCTCGGGCCGGCGGCGGTGAAGAACTCCTCGTCAATGCGCTCGGTGAGCGTGACAATGGCGGCGTCCTTGCCCGCGACCCGCTGCAGGAGCTCCGCGCGGGCGGGCGGCGCCTCCTGGCCGACGTCGAAGCTGAGCCCGGCGTGGGAGTCGAGCTCGCGGGTGACGGCATCGGTCAGTAGCCGGGCGACGTACACGGACTTGGGCGGCATCACAGCCTCCACACTATTTGCAGAAGTGATCATGGAACTGCCTTTCGTGAGGGTTTGCAAATGGATATGGGCGGTCAGATCTCCGGCAGAGGATCGCGTCCGGTCGCCTCGGCCCAGGAGGCGCGGAAAGCGTCCCAGCGGTCGTCGTTGATGGCCACCCAGTCTGGCCGTGGACTCACCCGCCGGGAGACGACCTCCGGCAGCACCGCGTCGGCGACCGTCGCACCGCACATGCCCGCCGCGCCGATGGCCGGCAGGTAGGACTCGTCGACCAGGTCCAAATCGGCGTCGAGGATGTCGGCGAGCATCTGGGGGAAGGCCTCGTCCGCCCCGAAGGCCCCGGTGACGTAGATGGAGCCCGAGCCCTTGGGCACGCAGGACCCGAGCACCATGCGGTCCACCAGCAGCACGCCGTCGACGATGCCGCGGGCCACTTGCGCGCGACTGGTCTCCCGGGTGATGTCGATCAGCCGGGCGCAGGGAGCCTCGAACCACAGGGGGCCGCGCTCCCGCATGACATGCGGAATGAAGAACGGGGCGGTGACCGCGTCCTCGCGGGAGATGTCGTAGGCGGTGCGGATCATGCCGGCCACGCCGCCGTCGGCCTCGCCGAAGCCGGCCACCAGCGCACCGGTGGCCAGGGCGTCCCCACCGTTGGTAACCCCGTTGATCAGCCACTCGCCCGGCCGGTTGCCGCAGCGTTGCAGGGCGGTGGCGCGGGTGTCCGGAGCGGCCAGGCAGGAGTTGATCACATGGGTGGTGCCCATGATGAAGAAGGGCTTGGTACCGGGCCTGGTCCCCAGGGCATAGGAGGCCGCCGGGGTGTCTGCCGAGCCGACCGACACGGGCACGCCGGCGGGCAGGCCGAAGTCGGCGGCCGCCTCCGGCGTGACCGTGCCGAGTACCTCCACCGCGTGCTTGACCGGCGGGAGCGTGCCCGGGTCTATGTCAAGCAGCTCGACGGTCTCCTGGATCCACCCCCGTTCCGGCTCCAGCGTGTTGAAGATGCCGGAGTAGGAGGCCTGGGTGGGGTCCAGCGCGGTCTTGCCCGTGAGTAGGGCGCCGAGCCAGGTGCCGGCCATGCCGAAGGTGGCCATGCGTGCGAAGGAGTCGGCGTCGTGCTTGCGCAGGTAGGGGTGTGCCAGGGCCATAAAGGTCGACTGCGAGGGGTGGTTCCCCGTGGCCGCGAGCGCCTGCTCCGAGCGTCGGCCCGAGAACTGGTTGAAGTAGTAGCGCAGGATGTTGTTGTCCCACACCACGCCCAGTCCGCAGGCCCTCCCGGCCGCGTCCAGGGGCACGGCCACCGGGCAGTGGACGTCGATGCCGACGCCGGCGGCACCGGCCAGGGCCGGCCCCAGCTCGGCCAGCGCGCCCCGGATGGAACCCTCCCAGGCCCGGGGGTCCACGCGTCCCTGCACTGAGCGGGAACGCGGGTGGGCGCAGCGGGCCCGGGCAATCACCTCCCCTCCGGCGTCGACGACGACGGCCTTGGTGGCCGATGTCCCCAGGTCGATTCCGACGAATGTGCTCATCATTGAACCTCCGTCATCCTGTCGTCTTGGAAGCGCCGCCGGCCGTCAGTCCAGCAGCTTGGCGGCCTCGGAGGGGACGACGCCGTCGTGCACCACGGCCCGCAGCGCCCGGACCATCTTGGCGGGGTCCTCGGCCTGCCAGATGTTGCGCCCGCAGGTCATGCCCACGCCGCCGGCCTCCATCACGGCGGCCGCCTGCTCCAGGACGTTGATGGGCTTGGGCGCGGGGGCGCCGCCGGCGGCGACCACGGGCGTGGGGACGGCGTCCACGACCTGCTTGAACTCGGCGGCGGAGCCGGTGTACCAGGTCTTGACGATGTCGGTACCGCACTCGGCGGCGGCGCGAGCCGCGTAGACGACGGACTCGGTGGAGCCCTTGAGGTCGCCCCACAGCTCCCCGGAGGGGTAGGCGTGGCAGATGACCGGCATGCCCCACTTGTGCGCCTCCTCGGTGGTGGCCGACATCATCTCCAGCATGGCGGCCTGGTGCTCCGAGCCGGCGGAGATGCCGATGGCGAGCGCGTCGGCGCCCAGGCGGATGGCGTCGTGGACGCCGGCGACGGTGGCGTCGTAGGTGGGGTGGAAGTCGACGCAGAAGGTGGATCCCTTGATGATCAGGGGAACCGTGACGTCGTTGTCCCACAGCAGGTGGCCCGCGATGCCCTTGAACACCGTGAAGGCGTCGGGCTCGCCCTCAATGATCCGGTTGAAGGTGTTCTTGATGTCGGCCAGGCGCGGAGCCACTCCGCGGGGCACGGCCTGGTCCAGGGCCACCGACATCATGCGGCCGTCGGCGCCGAGCAGGCGCCGCAGACGCAGCTGACGGCCGAGAGCGGGCGTAGTGCCGACGGGGTTGAGTGAGTAGACGGACATGGTGCTTCTCCTTATGGGTGCTTGTGAGCCGGCCCTGTGCCGGACCACGTGGTGACATTCGTCAGTTGGGTCGAAAAAAGGGTGTGCTGGCCGGGACTCGCGTCACGGACGCGAGCCGGGGTGCTGGTGGGTCGGGGTTGCCGGGCGTCAGGCCCAGACGTCGACGCCGACGCGCATGTCGGCTCCGGAGGCGGCCAGGTCGATGGCCTCCGTAGCGCGGTCGAGCGGCAGCTGCGTGCCGATCAGGTCGGCGACCTTCAGCCGACCGTCGTCGATCATCGGGGCGACCTGTTGGAAGTTCTCCCGGCGGCAGGAGGAGGCGCCGACGATCTCGTACTCGTTGTAGTGGATGTCATTGGCGACGAACTCGAGCTTGGCCTCGGAGTTGAAGCCGGCGAACACCGAGATGCGGGCACCGGGGGCGAGCACCCCGAGGTATGGGGACATGGCCTCGGGACGGCCGATTGCCATGATGACCACGTCGACGCCGTCGGGGGCGAACTCCCGGATCTGGTCGGCGATGCCGTCCGACGGTGCGAGCACCTGATCGGCCCCGGAGGCGCGGGCGATGGCGTGGCGGGCCTGGTTGGGCTCCACGGAGATGACCTGGCGCACGCCCTGCGCCTTGGCCAGGCGGATGTGGATCAGGCCGAGTGGTCCCGCCCCGGCCACCAGTACCGTGTCCGCCCCGGCCACCTTGGCCAGGTTCTGACCGTTCAGGGCGCAGGCGACGGGCTCCACGATGGCGGCCTCACGGGAGGAGACGTGATTGATCGGGATGAGGTTCTCGCGGGCCTGCGCCGGCACGCGCACGTACTGGGAGAGGCCGCCGTCGAGCTGGTAGCCGAAGGCGACGCGGTTGCGGCAGATGTTGGGGTGCCCCTTGGAGCAGGCCGAGCAGTTGCCGCACGGGACCAGCGGGTAGACGCAGACCTGGTCACCCATTGACACGCCCTCGGGCAGGTCTCCGTTCACGGCTACCACTTCTCCGGCGAACTCGTGCCCGAGTGTGGAGGGCAGGTTCACGTTGCGGGTCTTGCGGCCGGTGTAGATGCGCACATCCGTGCCGCACAGCAGAGCACCGGTCACCTTGAGCAGGACGTCACCCGGCTCGAGCTCGGGGATCGGCACTTGCTCGATCCGCATGTCGTTGGGGGCGTACAGCACTGCCTTCCGCATGGTGGCGCTCAGATCGACGGTCGTTGTGACGGTCGCATTACTGGTCATGGTTCTTCCTTGGTGTTGCTTGGGTCTGTCGGTTCCTGCTCACCGGCGAGCAGGATGGTGGTGGCGCCGCACTCCTCAAGGGCATCGATCTGATCGGAGGAGGCCTTGGCGTCGGTGATGAGCCCCCACTCATGGGGCAGCGGGGACCAGTAGGGGTAGTCGGTGTCGTCCTCGAGCTTGGAGGAGTCCGCAATGACGTATACCTGGGTGGCCTGGCGCAGCATCATCGCCTTCAGCCGGGACTGGTCGTAGGTGCGCGAGGCGATGCCACGCTCGGCGCTCACGGCGTCAGCACCCACGAAGGCGATGTTCCCGTAGATGCGGGACAGGGTCATCTCGGCGTCACCACCGCAGATGGTCTCGTTAATGCCGCGCAGGTTGCCGCCCAGTACGAGTACGTGGACCCGGTCCTGCCCTACGAGCTGGTTGATGCAGCGCAGCCCGTTAGTGACCACGGTGAGCTCGAAGCGGTTGTCGATGGCGGCGGCGATCCGCTCCGCGGTGGAGCCGGCGTCGAGGATCACCAGGTCGCCCTCGCTCAGGAGGGATACCGCCACCTGCGCGATCGCCTCCTTCTCGACGGCGTTGCTCACCTGGCGCTGAGCCATGGTCAGCTCGCGCCGCCCCGGTGCCAGCGAGGCGCCGCCATAGGTGCGGGATATGATCTCGCGCTTCTCCAACAGGGCCAGGTCCCGGCGAATGGTGACCACGGAGACGTCCAGCGCCTGCGCGAGCTCATTGACCGAGGCACGCCTACCGTGACCTTCGCCCAGCAGCTCGACGAGTCGGGCGCGCCGCCGGTCCCCCTTGGTGCGGGGCTCGTCTGTGACGTCAGAGCGAACGGTGATGGCCATGGTGCCTCCCTGATCTTTGAGAATCGCTTCTGACCGCATCGTCCCACCTCCTTTCGTCGTCGTGGTCGGTCATGCCGCATGAGTGGCGGCCTTGTAGCCTGGCGGGGCTCCCCGACGTCGCTCCGCTAAGGCACGCTCCGGCGGCGCCCTGGCGCCGTCTGCTTCAGCAGTCACACGGCGACCACGTCCCGGGAGAAGTCGATCTGCTCAACCCTTGGAAGCATGAAGGCGAATACCAGGGCGCCGAGGATGGACACCGCCCCGGACAGCAGCAGTGGCAGGCCGAATGCACCGGTCGCCCCGTAGAGGAAGCCGATCACTATCGGGTTGAGCGCCGAGCCGATGTTGGAGAAGAAGTTCTGGGTTCCTCCCAGGACTCCCACGGTCGAGGCCGGGACGAAGTCGGCCGGCAGGCACCAGATGGTCACGATCGTGAAGGCGGAGCCGAAGTAGGACACGGACATGAGTGCCAGTGCGAGGCCCGCGGTGGGGACGAAGGCCGCGCCGCCGATGACGGCGCACAGCAGCATGCCGACCACCAGGCAGGTCTTGCGGACCCTGGTGACGGTCCAGCCTCGCTTGAGCAGGGCGTCATTGATCAGGCCGCCGCTCCAGGAGCCGATGATGGAGCAGATCGGGGGGATGGCCCCGAAGGCGCCGAGCTTGAGCAGGTCGAAGCCCCGCTCGTCCACGAGGTAGGTGGGGAACCAGGTGAGGAAGAATGTCACTGCGAAGTTCACGCAGAAGAAGCCGATCATCATGGCCCACACGGCGCGCTTGCGCAGCAGCACGATCACTGGGATGGCCTTCTCCGTGCCTGCCGCGGCCGCTGCGCGCTCCTCCTCGGCACGTCCCTCGTTGATGATGGCCATCTCCTCCTCGCCGATCGAGTCGACGAGTTCCGGCCGCCGGTACAGCCCCCACCAGCCCAGGGCCCACAGGATCCCGAGCACGCCGGCGATCAGGAAGACCCAGCGCCAGCCCCACAGGCCGATGATTCCGGCGATCACCGGTGTTGCTATGGCGGAGCCGATGCGCGCGCCGGAGTCGTAGACGGAGGTGGCGCGGGCGCGTTCCCGCTGGGGGAACCAGCGTGAGACGGTCTTGGCGGAGGCCGGGTATGCGCCCGACTCACCGATTCCGAGTCCGAGCCGGAGCCCGAACAGCATGGCGAAGCTGCTGACCAGGAAGGTGGCCCCGGTGCACACCGACCACACGAACACGGAGGCGCCGAACATGACGCGCTCGCCGAACTTGTCGATCAGTGAGCCCGCGGGGATCTGCATGACTGCGTAGGACCAGGAGAAGGCGGACAGGATGAGCCCCTGCTCACCGGGGGTGATGTCGAAGTCCTTGGTCATGTAGGGCAATGACACCGAGATCGCGGAGCGATCGATGTAGTTGATGGCCAGTCCGATGGCGCAGACGACGGCGACGACCCAACGCCAGTTGGTCCTGCCCGCCCTGCGTACCCGGATGTCTGCTGGTGCCGTCATGGATACCTCCTTGTATCTCGAAACTGAACGGTCCACTCACACAGGGGACCGCGAACGATCGTTGCGATCATTCCGACACGGCAATACTGCATCAGTTGAGCGGTTCAGTCAAGAGGTAGCGATCGCATCGCTCACCAGAGTGAACACACCGATCATCGCCGGAGGTTTACCTGGGTCCTAGGTACTACGCCGTCGGGACTCCGCGGGGCACGGCCCGCTCCGGGCACCGCATCGCGGCACCGCGGCACCTCCCCGATTTCTGGCCCCCCGGCCCGCGGTGGAAGAATCGTGCTGGAGCCCGCGGCTCGCACCGTGGTTCCCAGAACGTTCGCAACTACCACCGAAGGAGCATTCGTGCCCGGTCAGAACCTCACCCGCGAGGAGGCGGTGGCGCGCGCCGCCGTCGTCTCCACCGACAGCTACGACGTCGTCCTGGATCTGTCCGGCGCCGCGGATCCCGCCAACGCCACCTTCCGCTCCACCACGACGGTCCGCTTCACCGCCACCCCGGGAGCCTCCACCTTCATCGACCTGATCGCCCCGGCCGTCCACGCGGTGACGCTCAACGGCAACGCCCTGGACCCGGAGCAGGTGTTCGCCGACTCCCGAATCGCACTGGCGGACCTGCAGGAGGACAACGAGCTGACGGTCATCGCCGACTGCGCCTATATGCACACGGGCGAGGGACTGCACCGCTTCACCGATCCGGCCGACGGCGAGACCTACCTGTACACCCAGTTCGAGGTTCCCGACGCCCGTCGCATGTACACCGTGTTCGAGCAGCCCGACCTGAAGGCCACCTTCCGCTTCACCGTCACCGTGCCCGAGGGCTGGACGGTGCTGTCCAACTCCCCCACCCCCGCACCCACGCCGGCCGCGGCCGGCGCACACACCTTCGCCTTTGAGCCGTGCGAACGCATCAGCTCCTACATCACCGCCATCGTGGCCGGCCCCTACACCGGTGTCACCGACGTCTACACGGCCGCCGACGGCCGCACCGTCCCCCTGGGCGTCTACTGCCGCAGGAGCCTGGCGGAGTTCATGGACGCCGAGGAGATCCTGTCGATCACCAAGGCCGGCTTCGCCTACTACGAGGAGCTGTTCGGCACCCCCTACGCCTTCACCAAGTACGACCAGGCCTTCGTGCCCGAGTTCAACGCGGGCGCCATGGAGAACGCCGGCATCGTCACCCACCGCGACGACTACATCTTCCGCTCCCGCCCGGTGCAGGCACGCGTCGAGCGCCGCGCCGAGACCATCCTCCACGAGCTGGCGCACATGTGGTTCGGCGACCTGGTCACCATGAAGTGGTGGGACGACCTCTGGCTGAACGAGTCCTTCGCCGAGTACTGCTCCACACTCGCCGTGGCGGAGGCGACCCGCTGGACCGACGCCTGGACCACCTTCCAGGTGCTGGAGAAGAACTGGGCCTACAACCAGGACCAGCTCTCCTCCACCCACCCGATCGCCGCGGACATCAACGACCTGCACGATGTGGAGGTCAACTTCGACGGCATCACCTACGCCAAGGGCGCCTCCGTGCTGTCCGCGCTGGTGGCCTACGTGGGGCGCGGGCCCTTCTTCGCCGGCATCAAGAACTACCTGGCGGCCCACGCCTACGCCAACGCCACCCTGGCCGACCTGCTCGGTGAGCTGGAGCAGGTCTCCGGCCGCGACCTGTCCGCCTGGACCCGTGTGTGGCTGCAGGAGGCGGGAGTGACCACGCTGCGCCTGGAGCTGGACACCAACGCCGACGGCGTGATCACCTCTGCGGCCATCGCTCAGGAGATCCCGGCGGGCTCCCCGGCGTCGCTGCGCCCCCACCGGGTGGTGCTGGGCGCCTACACGCTCGGCGCTCAGCCCCCGGCCGCTCTTGAGCGCACCGGCCGCATTGAGCTCGACGTGGCCGGCGCGCGCACCGAGGTGCCCGAGCTGGTCGGCACCGTCCGCCCCGACGTCCTGCTGCTGAACGACGACGATCTCACCTATGCCAAGGTGCGCCTGGACGCCGCCTCGCTTGCCTCCGGCCTGGCACATGTGGACGCCTTCACCGCCTCACTGCCGCGTTCGGTGCTGGTGGCCAGCGCCTGGGACATGGTGCGCGACGGCGAGCTGCCGACCACCGACTTCCTGGCCGCCGCACTGCGCGCACTGCGCACCGAGACGCACTCCAGCGTGGTGCAGGGACTGCTGGCGCGAGTGGCGACCTGCCTGTCCACGTACCTGTCCCCGGCCGAGCGGCGCGACGCGGCCGCATCAACCACCGACACCCTGCTGGAACTGGCACGTGCGTCCGAGGCGGGCAGCGACAAGCAGCTGCAGCTGGTGCGCGCCGTCGCCGCCCACGCCGTCACCGATCCCCAGCTCGACGCCGTCGCCGCCTGGCTGGACGGATCCGCCACCCTGCCGGGCCTGGTCGTGGACCAGGACCTGCGCTGGGAGCTGCTGGTGGGGCTGGTCGCGGCCGGTCGGCGTGGCGAGGCGGAGATCGCCGTCGAGCAGGAGCGCGACCGCACCACCACGGGCCGCGAGCGCGCCGCCCAGGCACGCGCGGCCGTCCCCACCCCGGAGGCGAAGGCGGCCGCCTGGCGCGAGCTGGTGGATAACGCCGGCCTGCCCAATGAGACGCAGGTGAAGATGCTTGCCGGCTTCAACATGGTGGAGCGCAACCCCGAGCTGCTGGCCCCCTACGTCTCCGAGTACGTCAAGGAGGCCGACGGCATCTGGAGCTCGCGCACCTTCCACATGGCGGAGAACCTGCTGGCCAGGCTGTGGTCCACCGCCACGGTCGGGCTCCCCGGAACCGACCCGGCGTCCGCGCTGGAGGACTGGCTGGCGACTCACTCCGACGCCCCCGCGGCCTTCCGCCGCATCGTCAGCGAGAACCTGGACGACACCCGGCGGGTGATGGCGGTCCAGGCCCAGGGGCAGTCGCGCGACTGAGTAGCCCCCGTTGCGCGCCGTCGGCTCCGCACTCCGTCAGCACGAGTGCGGAGCCGGCGCCGCGTCAGGTCATCCGGGGCGGGCCGCGCGGCTCGCTAACATGGGGCGGGGCGCGGGCTGACTCGCTCCGTCACCGGCACACTCACAGGTACAAGGGAGCCACCATGAGCACCTCGATCCACTCACCCCTCGCCGGACGCGTGATCGCCGTCGCCGCTGTGCCCGACCCGGTCTTCTCCTCCGGCATGCTCGGGCCGGGGCTCGCCGTGGACCCGGACCGTGCAGGCGGCGGGGATGTCACCGCGCTGGCCCCCGTGTCCGGCACGGTGACGAAGCTTCACCCCCATGCCTTCGTGGTGACCGATGCCGGCGGACGCAGCATCCTGGTGCACCTGGGGCTGGACACCGTGGAGCTCGAGGGTGCCGGCTTCACCCTGCACGTCGCGCAGGGAGACGCCGTCGCCGCGGGCGCCCCGGTGGTCACGTGGTGCCCGGCCGCCGTCGAGGCCGGCGGGCGCAGCCCGCTCGTGCCCGTCATCGCGCTGCAGGCCGAGGGCTCACCGATCACCTCCGCCTCCAAGGCACAGGTGGCAGCAGGCGAGCTCCTGTTCAGCCTCGCCTGACGGGCCTCACAAGGCCGCGGGTGCCGCCGCGTCCGGCTCCCGCACCTGCGGGGCGCCGGCACCGGGCGCGGCGGGTGACCGCAACGACTCAGCGGCTGAACTCCTCGCGCACCGCGGTCAGCAGGCTGGCAAGACGCACATTGCCCGGCAGGTCCTCCACGAGGACCACCTCGCCCGACCCGTCCGCCAGCGGTATCTTCCAGTTCGGGTACTCCTGGTCGGTGCCGGGCTGGTTCTGCGCGCGCCGCTCGCCGACGCCGTCCACCAGCGCCACCCCGACCAGCGCCGAGGGAGTGCGCACCACATACCGGTACAGCGCCTCAACGGTCTCGCGCTCGGAGGGGTTGTCGCTCAGCAGCTCGTATTCGCGCAGGCGCGTGAGCATGCGCTCACGCTCAATGCGGGCCTCTGTACGCACCTGCTCAATGGGCTCGGTGAGCAGCCCGAGGCGCTCGCGCAGCGTGACGTGCTCGTCCGCGAGGTAGCCGGCGGTGGGCGGTAGGTCGTGAGTATTAACCGTGGACAGGGCCAGGTGCCGGTAGGCGCCCGGCTCCAGCGGCCAGCCGTCCTCCTCCTGCTTCTCGAACCAGAGCACGGAGGTTCCCAGCACGCCGCGGCTGGCCAGGTACTCGCGCGCCCAGGGCTCCACGGTGCCCAGGTCCTCACCGATGATGACGGCTCCGGCCCGGTGTGCCTCCAGCAGGAGGACGCCGATCATCGCCTCGTGGTCGTAGCGCACGTAGGCACCCTGGTCGGCCCGTAGGCCGTCGGGGATCCACCACAGGCGGAACAAGCCGATGACGTGGTCGATACGCAGCGCACCGGCGTGACGCAGCACGGTACCGACCATGTCGCGCAGCGGAGCATAGGCGGTCTCCGCCAGCCGGTTCGGGTTCCACGGGGGCTGGGACCAGTTCTGGCCCAGCTGGTTGTACATGTCCGGCGGGGCGCCCACGCCGACGCCGGAGGCGAAGACATCGGGCTCCGCCCAGGCATCCGCGCCCCTGGGGTGCACGCCCACGGCCAGGTCGTCCATGAGCCCAAGGCTCATGCCTGCGGCCTTGGCCTCCTCCTGGGCGCGGCCGAGCTGCTCATCCACGATCCACTGCAGCCAGGCGTAGAAGTCGATGCGGTCGGCCAGCGTGCGGGCCTCATTGGCGACGAAGGCGCTGGAGGCGTCCTTGAGGGTGTCGGGCCAGCCGTCGAAGCTCCCGTACTTCTCAACGAGCGCGCACCACAGGGCGAATCGCTCCAGGCCCTGCCCCTGCGCCTGGCGGAAGCGCTCGAAGTCGCGCTGCCGGGAGCGGGAGCGGCCAGCGGCGAAGATGACCTCAAGCGCCTCGCGCTTGGCCTTCCAGGCGGCGTCACGATCAATGGCTTCGGCGGTGAGGTTCGCGTCGGCGACCTCCTCATAGGCCCACTGCACCAGCGAACGGCGCGGCCCGGACAGGCGGGACACCTCCAGGATGTTCTCGGGGCGGATGTAGATGGGGTTGACGAAGCGGCGAGTCACCGGCAGGTAGGGCGAGGGAGTCATCTGCCCCACCGGCTCGGCGGCGTGCATCGGGTTGATCAGCAGGAAGTCGGCCCCCTCGTCGCCCAGGAACCCGACCAGCTCAGTAAGGTCGTCTACGTCGCCGATGCCCCAGGAGCCGCGGGAACGGACCGAGTAGAGCTGGGCCATCACGCCCCAGCCGCGCCCGCCCAGGGACGCGGGCAGGTCCAGGTGATCGGGGACGACCGCAAGGGCGGCGGTGGCGGTATAGGCGCCCTCACCGGGGGCGTCGATGTTGGCGACGATCGTGTGCCATCCCAGCGGCAGGTCCTCGGGGATGGCGAAGGAGACCTGCGCCGTGAGGACCCCGTCCACCTCCCGCGCATTGGTCCAGTCGTCGGCCTGCAGCAGCTGCAGGCTGTCACCCGCCTCCAGACGGATGTGCACCTGGACTCGGGCACCGTCCGGCAGGTGCACGGGCACGGTCTTCTGGGTCCCGACCCGCACCACCGCGGTGGGCGGCAGGGTGCGCCGCCAGGGGGCGATCTCCACCTCACGCAGGGACTCCTCCACCTCCTGCGCATCGCCGGCCTTCACACCGAGAGCCGCCAGCACGGCAACCAGGGTTGTGCGGGAGGGCGCGGCGAGATTGCCGTGGTAGTCCCAGTACTCGGTAGAAACCCCGTGAGCCTCAGCTAGCTGCTTCAGGCGCTCGTCGGGGAGGTCGGATGCGGCGGTGGATTCGGTCATTGCGGCTCAGCCTCATGCTCGGTCGCGCGTGCGCGCGAGGGCGTCCCCGGTTGCATTGGGGCGCGGGAAGGTGGTTTCAAGCGGCGGCCCGTCTGCCTGCCTCGGCGACTGCGCGGTCGGCGCGACCGACGGGAACACCTATTGCAGCAAGCGTTTCACACGATCCGTGCCGACGCCAGTCGCCCACGCCGCCTGTCGGCCGCCCCACTCGCGCCGGATCGGGCGCGGCGGGGAGTTTACGCGGGAGGCCGGGGCGCAGTGCCCCGGCCTCCCCGAGACTCAGTCGAGTTCAGCGATCTCCTGGGCGATCTCGTCCGCGGTGGGGCCGACGACCACCTGTACCACTCGGCCGGAGCGGACCACGCCGAACGCGCCGGTGGCGCGCAGGGCGTCCTCGTCGACCTTCTCCTGATCAACTACCTCCACCCGCAGACGGGTGATGCAGGGCTCCAAGTCGGAAATGTTCTCGCGTCCGCCCAGGCCGGCGACGATCTCAGCTGCAGTGCTCATGTGTGCTCCTCGTAGTACTTCGTGCTCGACATCACTTTATCGCAGTTCGCGGAGCGCGTGCGCATCACCGGGCCTGCGAGCGGGAGGAATCCTCCCGCTCGCGAGCCACCCCGGTTTCGCCCGCGCACCGCCCGGCAACACACCGCCGGCCGAGCGAAGAGCACCGGCCCGGGCGAGCACTTTCGCGCGGCACTCAACCAGCCACAAGCTGTCAATCGTCATTCATCCGATGGCAGAATCGCCCACCGAAGCACCGAGTCGGTGCACAATGAGCCGTGACACCCGCCTCCATCGCTGTTGAGGAGCACCGTATGGCCCCGTCCGCCGCAAACCCCACCCCTCTGACCGGCATCGGCGTGAGCCCTGGACTCGTCGCCGGTCCCGTCGCCCGCATGGCGCCGGGCATCGTCGAGCCCGAGATCGCCACCCTGGAACCGAGCCGCGACATCGACAAGGAGTGCGACCGCATTGCAGCGGCCGCGCAAACCGTGAAGAAGGGCCTCGAGCTGTCCGCGGCCGAGGCCAAGGGCGACGGCCGCACCCTGCTGGAGACCACCGCCCAGATGGCGGCCGACCCCACGCTCACCTCCTCCGCGCAGGCGATGGTCCGCGAGCGCCGCCTGGTGCCGGAGCGCGCCGTCTGGGAGGCCGCGGGCACGCTGGCCTCCATGCTGGAGTCCCTCGGCGGCTACATGGCCGAGCGCACCCGCGACGTCCAGGACGTGCGCGACCGGATCGTCGCAGTGCTGACCGACTCCCCCATGCCCGGCATCCCCCGCCTGCCCGAGCCCTTCGTGCTCGTGGCCGAGGACCTCGCCCCCGCCGACACCGCACTGCTGGACCCCGAGAAGGTCGTGGCCTTCATCACCTCCGAGGGCGGGCCGACCTCCCACACCGCGATTCTCGCCCGCGCTCTGGGCATGCCGGCGATCGTCGGTACTGGGGCCGCCGTCACCGACCAGCTCGCGGACGGTGACATCGTCCTGGTGGATGGCACCAAGGGCACGGTCGTGCTCGACCCCAGCGAGGACCAGCTGCGCCGCGCCCGCGAGCTCGCCAACCGCGTGCGCGTATTCAACGGCGACGGCGCCACCAAGGACGGCCACGAGGTACAGCTGCTCGCCAACGTCGGTGACGGCGCCGCCGCCCGCTCGGCGGCCGAGGCCAACGCCATGGGCGTGGGCCTGTTCCGCACCGAGTTCTGCTTCCTGGACCAGCCCGAGGAGCCCAGCATCGACGAGCAGGTCGAGGCGTACAAGGCCGTGCTCGCCGCATTCCCCGGCAAGAAGGTGGTTGTGCGCACCCTCGACGCCGGCGCGGACAAGCCCCTGCCGTTCCTGACCGACGCCACCGAGGCGAACCCCGCCCTGGGCGTGCGCGCCTACCGCACCACGCGCCGGGACCCGGAGGTGCTCGACCACCAGCTGGAGGCACTGGCCAAGGCGGAGGCCGAGACCGAGGCCAAGGTGTGGGTCATGGCCCCCATGATCTCCACGGCGGAGGAGGCCCAGGCCTTCACTGAGAAGGCCCGCTCCTACGGCCTGCAGACCGCGGGCATGATGATCGAGGTGCCCTCGGCCGCCATCATGGCGGACAAGATGTTCGAGTACGCCGACTTCGCCTCCATCGGCACCAACGACCTGACCCAGTACGTCATGGCCGCCGACCGTCTGCTGTCCTCGCTGGCCGACCTGTCGACGGCGTGGCAGCCGGCCGTCCTGCGCTTGATCAAGCAGGCCTGCGACGGCGCGGCGCCGCACGGGCGCCCGGTGGGCGTGTGCGGTGAGGCCGCCGCCGACCCGGCACTGGCGACGGTGCTGGTGGGCCTGGGCGTGGCCAGCCTGTCCATGACCGCCCGCGCCCTGCCCGACGTCGACGCCGTCCTGAAGTCGGTAGACCTGGCGGACTGCCAGCGACTGGCGGCCATCGCCACGGCGTCGGCCACCGCTGACGAAGCCCGGCAGGCAGTACGCGCCGAGCTGCCGATCCTGGAGGAGCTCGGTCTTTGACACAGCCATACCCCGTTCCCCCCGCCAGCACCGAGCCACTTGGATCCGTCACACGGATCCTCGCCCTGGAGGAGGTGTCCGGCGAGGGGAACGGGGGTGACTCATTCACCGGCTCCTCGCTGCCGCAGATCTCCGGAAGGATCTACGGCGGGCAAGTCGTCGCCCAGGGCCTGCTGGCCGCGGCCGCAACCATGGTCGACGACGGCGACGGGCCCCGCCAACCACACTCCGTGCACGCCTACTTCATGCGCGGCGGCAGGCCGGGGCAGCCTTTGCGCTTCGACGTCGAGCGGATGCACGACGGACGCTCCTTCTCCCAGCGACGCACCACCGCATCTCAGGGCGGAGTGCCGATCCTGACCATGGTCTCCTCATTCCAGGAGCAGCAGGAGGGCATCGACGTCCAGCTGGACGCCCCTGACGTACCGCGCCCCGAGGAGCTGGTCAGCGCCCTGGAGATCTTCCGCTCCATCGACCATCCGGTGGCTAAGTTCCTAGGGCGCACGACCGCATTCGATATCCGGCATGTGGAGGGCAACATCTACCTGCGTCCGGGCAGGCGGATAGAGGGCAGGCAGCACCTGTGGGTGCGCTCACGGGGCGCCATCCCGCCAACCGCAACGCAGACGGTGCACCGCGCCCTGCTGACCTACATGTGCGACCAGGTCATGCTCGAGCCGGCGCTTCGCAGCCAGGGGCTGTCGTGGCGCAGCGAGGGCATGAGCCTGGCGACCCTGGACCACGCCCAGTGGTTCCATCGGGACGTGGACGCGAGCGACTGGACGCTGTTCGTCCAGGACTCCCCCACTTCCCAGGGCGGGCGCTCCATGGCCCGCGCGGAGGTGTTCGACTCCCAGGGCCGGCTGGTCTCAACAATCGCCCAGGAGGGCATGATCCGGACTCCCACCGCCAGCGCGCACGGCAGCGGCGACTGGGCGATACGCGTCGCCGAGGGAGACGACGGCGGACCGATTCCGGCGCCCGCCTCCTGACGGTCACCCCGAATTCACTTCGGCTTTGCGCGCCGTTGCCGTACGCGTGCCGTAACGCGACACCGCCGACATCGGCTCAAGCCCCTCTCAAAAGCACCGCCCGGGCCGCCGCGTGCTGGCCGACGTGGGCCACCATGCGGCCGGCGGCCCGGGCGGTCGCCATCCCTGTTCACGCTTGATTCCTTGAAACACCCACGAAAAGCGAAATGCACGCTTCCTGCTGTTAACTGTTTTGTTGGCAATTCGCATGCAAGCAATTCGGTGACAAACGCAACAGGTTACATCGGAGAGAACCCTCGAAACGCCGGTACGCCCCTTAGTCCGCGAGTATGATGCGCAACTGAAACCGTGCCGCCACGGAGTTCCACCCTGCTCTGCCCCGCGCTTGCAAGTGCCGGGGCAGAGCGGCGTTCCCGTGATCGCCGGTCCCATCTATTGGTCAACCCCTAACCCGCCTTAGGAAGGAGCATCATGCGCTCCCGCGCAGCTTCACGACTTCTTGCTGTGCTTGCCCTGGGAGCACTGGCCCTGGCGATGATCGCCCCCACGGCGTTCCACACCACGGCAAGTGCTGCCGAAGGCAATTGCACAGCCACTACTGAGACCCCGAACATCTCACTGCTCAAGGACGACGAGCCGGTGTCTGCCGACAACACCGCCGTCGCCTGGGAAATGCTGAAACTAGAGTTCGACCTCGCCCTCGAAGACGGCCACTGCGCCGGCCAGACTTACGAGATCAGCACCCCGGCCGAGCTTCGCTTCGACACCGGCACCACCTGGAACCTCGACACCGAGGACGGCGCCACTGCGGCGACGATGACCTACGTGATTGACGAGGGCGCCGAGAGCGGTCGCCTGGTGATCACGCTGACCGACTACGTCGAGTCCCACCAGGACGTCACGCTCACCGGCTGGGTCGACACCCGTCTGACCAGCGAGGTCACGCCGTCCACCACCGAGACCCTCACCTTCAACACCAACGGCAAGGTCACCACCGTGGAGGTGCCCGTGGGTGAGTGCGTCGGAAACTGCACCGAGATGCCGCGCGCGGCCGGCAAGTACGGTTCCGCCTCCGCCGCGGACGACAACGGCACCCGCTCGGGCAGCGTCACCATCCAGACGCCGACCATCACCGAGGAGATGGCCGCCGGGCGCCGCCTCCCTCACGGTGGATTGGACCGACACCCTGACCTCCGCGGGCCAGGCCTTCACCTGCGACGCCTCCGCCTACTCCTACACCGGCCGTAATGTGTGGGGCGACCCCACCGGCGGCACCAGCGCACAGGTGACCGTCACCAGCTGCACCGACACCACCATCTCCGGAACGGTTGTCATCCCCACCGGGCAGTTCGCTCGGATCATCCTGCCGATGACCTTCACCGGCGAGGGCCCCTGGACCGACGACGCCTCGTTGACCATCGCGGGCGTACCTCACAACGCCGAGACCACCGTGGTCCGTCGCGATGGAGGCGGCTCCGCCAACGGCAACGTTCCGGTGACGCCGGCTCCGTCTGAGTCCCCGTCGCCGAGCGAGTCGCCCTCCGCGACGCCGAGCGAGTCCCCGTCTGCAACGCCGAGCCAGTCTCCGAGCCCGAGCGAGTCGGCTACACCCACGGAATCCGCGGCCCCGAGCGAGTCGCCCAGCGCCCCGGAGTCCACGGCGCCCACGCCCAGCGCCTCGGCCACGACGCCTGCGAGTGCCTCAGGCACCACCAGCGCGCCCGCTAAGACCGCTGCCGCCACGACGCCTGCCCGGCCCTCGCTGGCACGCACCGGTGCCGACACCCTGGTGCTGGTGCTCGGTGCCGGCACTGCGCTGATCGCAGGCGCGGTTGCTCTCCAGCGCGCACGCGCACGTGACTGATCATTGTCCCCGGCTTCCGGGCTGAGGCATTCTCGGCACGGAAAGCAGGCGGGTGGGGTCACGGATCGGAATGATCCGTGACCCCACCCGCATATTTGCGCCCGCCTGCTCGGCTCAGTCGCGCGTGTTCAGCCTCCGGCACCAACGCGACTCCATCGCCTCGCAAGCTCGAGCAAGCTCGGCCTGGCTCGGCTCAGTCGCGCGTGAGCTTCCTATAGGTGACGCGGTGGGGACGGGCGGCGTCGGCGCCCAGGCGCTGAACCTTGTTCTCCTCGTAGGAGGCGAAGTTCCCCTCGAACCAGTACCACGAGGCCGGGTTCTCCTCGGTGCCCTCCCAGGCCAGGATGTGCGTGGCCACACGGTCCAGGAACCAGCGGTCGTGGGTGATTACCACCGAGCAGCCCGCAAAGTTCAGCAGCGCATTCTCCAGCGAGGACAGCGTCTCGACGTCGAGGTCGTTGGTGGGCTCGTCCAGCAGAATCAGGTTGCCCCCCTGCTTCAGGGTCAGCGCCAGGTTCAAGCGGTTGCGCTCACCACCGGACAGCACACCGGCCGGCTTCTGCTGGTCGGCCCCCTTGAAGCCGAAGGAGGCCACGTATGCACGGGAGGGCATCTCCACCTGGCCGACCTGAATGTAGTCCAGCCCGTCGGAGACCACCTCCCACAGGGTCTTGTTCGGGTCGATGCCGGCGCGGGTCTGGTCCACGTAGGACAGCTTGACCGTCTTACCGATCTTGAGCTCACCGCCGTCGAGCGGCTCCAGGCCCACAATCGTCTTGAACAGGGTGGTCTTGCCGACCCCATTCGGGCCCACGATGCCCACGATGCCGTTGCGCGGCAGCGTGAAGGACAGGTTGTCGATCAGGGTGCGCCCGTCGAAGCCCTTCCTGAGGTTGGTGGCCTCCAGGACCTGGTTGCCCAGACGGGGGCCCGGCGGGATCTGGATCTCCTCAAAGTCAAGCTTGCGGGTGCGCTCGGCCTCCGCGGCCATCTCCTCATAGCGGGCCAGGCGCGCCTTGGACTTCGCCTGACGGCCGCGCGCCGAGGAGCGCACCCACTCCAGCTCATCCTTCAGCCGCTTGGCCAGCTTGGCATCCTTCTTGCCCTGGACCTCCAGGCGCTTCTCCTTGGTCTCCAGATACGTGGAGTAGTTACCCTCATAGGGGTACAGGTGACCGCGGTCGACCTCGGCGATCCACTCGGCCACGTGGTCAAGGAAGTAGCGGTCGTGGGTGACGGCGATGACGGCACCCTTGTATGCCTTCAGGTGCTGCTCGAGCCAGAGGACGGACTCGGCGTCGAGGTGGTTGGTGGGCTCGTCCAGGAGCAGCAGGTCGGGGGCCTCCAGCAGCAGCTTGCACAGGGCCACGCGGCGACGCTCGCCACCAGAGAGGTGCTTGACCTCGGCGTCCGGCGGCGGGCAGCGCAGCGCGTCCATGGCCTGCTCCAGCTGCGAGTCCAGGTCCCAGGCATTGGCGGCGTCGAGCTGGTCCTGCAGGGTGCCCATCTCGGCCATCAGGGAGTCGAAGTCGGCGTCCGGATCAGCCATGGCGGCGGAGATCTCATTGAACCGGTCGAGCTTGCCCTTGATCTCGGCCACGCCCTCCTCGACGTTGCCGAGCACGGTCTTCTCCTCGTTCAGCGGCGGCTCCTGCAGCAGGATGCCGACGCTGTAGCCCGGGGACAGCCGGGCCTCGCCGTTGGAGGGCTGGTCGATGCCCGCCATGATCTTCAGGATCGAGGACTTGCCGGCGCCGTTGGGGCCGACCATGCCGATCTTGGCTCCCGGGAGGAAAGCCATGGTGACGTCATCCAGGATGACCTTGTCACCGTGCGCCTTGCGCGCCTTGATCATCTGGTAGATGAATTCAGCCACAGGTCTGATACGCCTTTCAAAGGGGTTGCTCGGATTCACTCGCGCCCCGACGACGATGCTCCCCGACTGCGCCGGAGTGCGGCCCTCGTCGTCGGCACGCACTGCCGCCCAGCCTACGGGAGCCGCGGACCCGGGGCGACGGCGCGGGCCAGTGACGCCGTGCACGTGCGCGGCCGCCGCCGCGTGTCGGTTGAAGGGTCACGACCCCGGGGTCGTAATTCGACATCACTGTCGCCTCCTGGAGCCCTGCCCTAAGCACATTCCGGAAGTACCTGGACATCCCGCTGGAGCGCATCCCGGGGTTCTGGCCGCTCACATCGGCACAGGGTGTCCAAATCGATGACAAACGCCCCGGCGGCCTCCCGGAACCGGTTCGCAGACCGTTGGAAAATCAACGTTTTGCGCCGCACGGGCAGCGAGTGAGCGGCGTTTGTCATCGATTTGGACACTTCCCGTACACCCGCGACCAGGGACCAGGCGAGTGACTACCGTTCACAGATCGTCCGGCCCGCTGCTCGCCTGCGCCCCTCGGGCCTCAACCGCACCGTACATGCGACCGGCGCGAGCCTTGTGAAGTAGCAGCACGATCGCCCCTGCCACCAGCCACATGCTGCCGACCACCACCCACGTGGTTGGCTCGTCAACGGGGACGCCGGTGCTCACCGCCAAAAGACCAGACAGGTGAAATCCGCCGTGCGCGCCTACGGCCGCCCAGGTTGAGCCCGACACCCAGCGGGCCGCCATCGCCGCCGCACCAAAGCCGAAGGGCATGGCCAGGTAGATGAAGCGCTCGCCCCAGCCCTCCTGACCGCCCTGGGAGATCAAGTGCACGGCGGTGAAGGCGAGGACCGATACAGCCGCCGCCGTCCGGGTGGAGCCGAGTGAGCGGAACAACCAACCACGCCACACCAATTCTTCGGGGATCCCCTGCAGGAAGAACCCCAGGGCGACCTGAAACAGGATCGCGGACCACCACGTGTCACCCGGCATGGCGGGCTCCGCTCGGGGGATGCCGAGCGCTTCACTCACGGCTCCGGCCATCGGCATGACCGCGAAGGCGACGGCGATCATGCCCAGGCACCAGGCCAGTGCGCGCGGACTCGGGCGCACTGCCAGATCGGAGAGACGCGCGTGGTCCAGGCGAGTGATCAGCAGCCGGGTGCACTGGTAGGCGCACGCCGTCGCCAAGGACATGATCACGAGCACCGCCAGACAAACCACCAGCAACCCTGCGCTGCTCCGGCCGAAGACCTTTCCGTCAAGCAGTGCCTGCACTCCCGGTATGGCCATGACGAGCGTCGGCACCGTGGCACTCAGCAGCATGACCGCGATGGCGATCGCCACCCGCGCCGTGGCGCCGCCCGGGCCCGGCCGACTCGCTCGCGCCTCCGGCCCCGCCTCGGTTTTGACCCCTGCCCCGGTGATCTCGTGAGCGCTCATGCCCACCACGCTAAGCGGGCCCATGCGCCCACTCCAGGAATCACAGTCAAAACCAGGGAAGACACGCCGAAGAATCAGGGGCGTGCCCGGGTGCTCCCCGAGCCTGCCCCGGAGCACGCGGGTCAACTCTCGCGGACGTGGAACGGCCCACGAGAACGGCACTCTGGACAGCATGCTCGACGGCCACGGCGCATGCTCGACGACGAGCCCGCGTCGTCGCTCATCCTGCGCCCGCGCGGAGCCCCGGCTACACTTCAAGGGCATGAGCCAATTGGTCAGCCCTGGTAAGGCCAAGGAGGGCGACAAGATTGCGGTGCTGTCGCCGTCGTTGGCAGTGCCCGCCATCGGTCCCGCTGTTCACCAACAGGCGCTGGAGCGACTCCACGCCATAACCGGTCTGGTGCCGGTGGAGTTCCCCACGACCCGCCGTCTCGGAGCCGGCGCGCGCGAGCGCGCCGACGACCTGAACGCCGCCTTCGCCGATCCGAGCATTCGCGCGATCATCGCCACCGCGGGCGGTGACGATGAGATGACGGTCCTGCCACTCCTTGATGTCGAGCCCGTCCTGACAGACCCCAAGCCGGTGCTCGGCTACTCGGACAACACCAACCTGCACCAATGGCTGTGGGAGCACGGCGTGTGCAGCTTCCACGGCGGCGCCACCCAGGTTCACCTAGGACCCGGGCCCGAGGTCGACGCCGTTCATCGGGCCTCGCTGCGTGCGGCACTGCTGACGGGTGAGACTCTGGAAGTCACCGAGCCGGGATACTCGGAGGACTTCGGCAAGGACTGGGCCGATCCGCAAGCGCTGAGCGAATACGGGACCCGCGAGCAGACGGAACCTTGGCTGTGGGACGGGCCTTCCACCGCAGCCAGCGGGCCCGGCTGGGGCGGATGCTTGGAGGTGCTGGTACTCGGCCTCGCCGCAGGGCGCATCCATGCCGACGCCAGAGACCTCGATGGCTGCGTTCTGATACTGGAAACCTCCGAGTTGCTTCCCGGCCGGGAACTGGTGGCGGGCATGCTGCGCTCTCTGGGAGAACGCGGGGTACTCACGGCCGCGGCCGCAGTACTGCTGGCCCGGGCGCCCGCAACCAGTTTCCAGGTCTCGCGTGACGCCCAGGCGCGTGCGCAATACCGGCAGGAGCAGGCCCAGAGTGCGCTTGAGGTCATCCGGCACTACAACACGGCGGCACCGGTATGCGCAGGAGTCCCCTTCGGTCATACTCGCCCCCAGTGGATCCTCCCCCACGGAGGCACGCTCACCGTCGATGCCGCCTCCCGGCGGATTACCGCCTCATACGTCTGAAGTCCTGTCTCACCGGGCAGAGTCGGCAGGCGCGGGCACCCGAGCCGAATTCTGTACAACTCGCTTACCGAAACGTACATTTCAGTCATGACCACCGTAACCATGTCCCGTGCCCGCGCCGAGCTCCCCGCTCTGGTGGACAAGGCGCACGAGGACGCCGTCTTCCTTAACCAACCGGGGCCGGACCGCAGCCGTACTCATAAGTCCGGCGGCCTATGAGCACATGCTCGAGGCACTGGAGGACCGGGAGGACATCGCCGCATACGACGCGGCAATGAACGAGGAGGGACCCAACATCCCCTGGGATGAGGTCAAGGCCGACCTCGGGCTCGACTGAGCAAGCGGCCACCCGTGCGATACGAGATTGAGGTGCGCCCCGCGGCGCTCAAAGCTCTGCGGCGCATCGACAAGCGGGACCAGCGCCGGATCCAGGGGGCGATAGCTTTGCTCGCCACCGACCCGTATCCTCCCGGATGCCGCCCCCTCAAAGGCCGCCCCGCCTGGCGGGCACGCGTGGGCGACTACCGCATCATCTACACGATCGACGACGGCCGACTCGTCGTCGTTGTGGTCACGCCCGAACACCGCCGCGACGTGTACCGCTGACCGGGGCCGCCCGGACCGACGCCAGCCGGAAGGACACTCTCGCAGGCTCAGTCGGCCGCCTGCTCCTGCTGCTTGCGCCAGCGGATGCCGGCGTCGATGAAGGCGTCGATGTCGCCGTCGAACACGGAGTCGGGGTTGCCGACCTCGTAATTGGTGCGCAGGTCCTTGACCATCTGGTAGGGGTTGAGCACGTAGGAGCGCATCTGGTCACCCCAGGAGGCCTTGACGTCGCCGGCGAGCTCCTTCTTCTTGGCGTCCTCCTCCTGCTGCTTGAGCAGCAGCAGGCGGGACTGGAGCACGCGCATGGCGGCGGCGCGGTTCTGGATCTGGGACTTCTCATCCTGCATGGACACCACCAACCCGGTGGGCAGGTGGGTGATGCGCACGGCCGAGTCGGTGGTGTTGACGCTCTGGCCGCCGGGGCCGGAGGAGCGGAAGACGTCGACTCGGATGTCCGTCTCGGGAATGTCGATGTGGTCGGTGGACTCGATCAGCGGGATGACCTCGACGGCCGCGAAGGAGGTCTGGCGGCGGCCCTGGTTGTCGAAGGGGCTGATGCGCACCAGGCGGTGGGTGCCACCCTCCACGCTGAGCGTGCCGTAGGCGTACGGTGCGTGCACCTCGAAGGTGACGGACTTCAGCCCGGCCTCCTCGGCGTAAGAGGTGTTGAGGATCTTGACCGGGTAGTCGTGCCGCTCGGCCCAGCGGGTGTACATGCGCAGCAGCATCTCGGCGAAGTCGGCGGCGTCCACGCCACCCGCACCGGAGCGGATGGTGACCACGGCGTCGCGCTGGTCGTACTCGCCTGACAGCAGGGTGCGGATCTCCAGGTCGGACAGATCCTTGCGCACGGCGGCGAGATCGCGCTCGGCCTCGGCGAGCAGTTCTTCGGCATCCGCGCCGGACTCCTCCCCCGCCATCTCCACCATGGTTTCCAGGTCGTCGATGCGCCCGCCCAGCGCCTGAACGCGCTTGAGGTCCGCCTGTGCGTGCGAGAGGGCGGAGGTGACGGCCTGGGCGGCGTCGGGGTCGTCCCACAGGTTGGGGGCGGCGGCCTGCTCGGACAACTCGGCGATGCGCCCGCGCAGCGCCTCGGGGTCCGTCACGGCGACGACGGAGGCGTAGGTGTGTCGGAGCTGCTCGATCTCGGCGGGGAAGTCTGTGGCCACGGGCCCGAGTCTAGAACAGACCCGTGGACCGAGCCGACGGCGGCCACCGGTGTCCGCCGGAAAAGTGTCCAGATTCGGCACAAACGCCGCACCCGTACCCGTGGGTCGCCCGTAAAACGGCTTGATTCCAACGATTAGCAAAGGTCAGTTGGCTGCTTCGAGCGCGTTTGTGCCGGATTCGGACAGTTCACCCTCACAACCCGGTGGTGGCGCGGGCACTACCGGTGGCGGTGATGGTGAACCCCGATGCGGGAATCACCCCCCAGGGCAGGAAGGGAGGCTGCGAGTAGGCCGTCAGCGTAACCACGGCGGTAACACCGTCCGGGCTGCTGGCCTCCCTGATCTGCACTCCTGTCAAGTCCACTGGCTGCATCGCCAGGTCAGCTGCGGCGGCCGCACGCACGCTCGCGGCAGACAGCGCACCGGGCCCGGAGTCTGTGACGGAGCCGCCGAAGTAGGAGTCCTCCTCTACGGCATCGGCCGCCGCAGCGGCAGCAGAGTCTGCCAGCGAGGTGAGAGTCTTCAAGTCCAGGTAGATGGCGCTGGCGGAGGCCAAAGCCAGGACCAGTGCCAGGACGACGGTCACCAGCCCGATTCCCAGCAGCAGTGTCTGCCCGTCCTCCGGGCCCGCCGCCCGGGCCGCCCGAACGAGCAACCGCCGAAGCCGCCCTCCAGGCCGCAATGCCCGGGCGCTTACTCCATGCCCCCGCCTGCGCACGACCCGGGTCATGTCTGGTCCCCTGCTCGGGCGAGCGTGACGGAGCGGGCCGCATCCATGATGACAAGGCCGCGCCCCACCCCCGCCGATCCCAGCAGCGGCAGGTCCACCCCCGCCTGGACCCGCACCACGGCCGTGCCGCACGCCGCGTCTGTGCAGGCGACGGTCAAGGCGGTGGCGGGGTCGGCGTCGACCCCCTGGTCGGACAGGGCGAGGCCCACGGCGGTGCGGGCATGGGCGAGGGCCGTGTCCCCCTCCTCGATCTCCAGGATGCGGCTGGCGGCGTCCGCGGCCGAGGCGACGGCGAAGGACGCGGCCTGGACCTGGGCGAGGGCAACGATCAGGTACAGCACCGGCACCACCAGCACAACGGTCCAGCCGATGAACTCCACCGGGGCGTTTCCCGCCTCCGGGTCGCGGCCGCGCAGCGCCGATTCGCGCGCGCGCCCCGACAGGCGCCACTGCGGCGGGCACTGCCCTACGCGCCGCCCGCGGGCCCACGCACCGTGCCCGCGCCTGGCCCGGCTGCTCACGGCTCACCTCCATCCACATCGACCAGGGCGGCCTCGTCAACGGCGTGCCCGGTCACGTGCAGCATTCCGCCGGGACCCAGTAGGCCCAGCACCGGCAGCGGCGCGGTGACGTCCACCTGCACGATGGACAGCCCGCCGACGGCGGTGCGGGTGACAGTGACCGCCTCCACGTAGCCGTCTGCGAGCGACGCGTCGGCCAGGGCACGCACGCGCGCGTCCGCCTCCGCGGTGGTGCCCCCTACGAGGGCGGCGCGGCGCGCCCCCTCCCCAGCGGCGTCGGTTAGCACATTGCGCACGTGCAGGCCGAGGGCGAGCTGGAGCAGCGCCACCGATACGCCAATGACCAGGATGCCGACGAGCACGAAGTCGACGACTGCCGCCCCGTGCTCGCCGCCCTCCCGGCGGGCAATCAGATCACGAAGCGGTCCGCGCCCGCGCCGCCCGCAGCAGCTGGGCCGAATGGTGCGCTCAGATGGCACCGGTGACCTTGGCAATCGCATCGGTGAAGACCTGAGTGAGCGCCGGGCCGGCCACCGCCCACAGGGCGACTACCAGACCCGCCGTCATGAGGGTGACCAGCACCCAGCCGGGAACGTCGCCGCGTTCTTCGGCAAGGCGGCCGAGCCGAGTGCGCAGGCAGATGCTGATGCGCTTGAGGGTGTGCATGGGATTCTCCGTTCCGGTTGCGGGTTGTTGTGGATGTGTTCCGGGGTATGCCGGGCGGCATGGGTCGGTGCGGTGCGGGCCGCTTCGCGGAGATCTGCTCATAGGCCGATCCGCAGCACGAACAGGCCCGGGAAGAGGGCGAAGATGACGGTGATGGGCAGGATCAGGAACACGACGGGCACCATCTGGGCGATCTCGCGCCGCCCGCCCTCCTCCATCAGGGCGCGCCGGGAGGCCTCGCGGGCGTCGGCGGCCTGGGCGCGCAGCACGTCGGCCAGCGGGGTGCCGCGCTCCAGGGCGACGGCGATCGCCTCGGACAGGCGGGTGACATGCAGCGAGTCGACTCGCTCCTCCAGGTGGGTCAGGGCGGTGGTGAGCACAGTTCCCGAGTTGACGTCGGCGAGCGTCAGCTCGAGCTCCTCGACGAGCTCTCCTCGGCCTATGTGCACGACACGTTCGATGGCGGCAACAGGCCCCTGGCCGGCACCGACCACGAGCGCCAGCAGCTCGATGACGTCGGGGAGCTGAGACTCGATGTGGCTGCGACGCCGTTCGACGGCGCGGGTCAGCCACCAGTCACGTGCCGCCGCACCGCCGATGGCAGCGACCAGGGCGAGGACGAGCAGCAGGGGCACGTTGACCCGCCACGCCAGCGACAGCATCAGTCCGGAGGCGGTCGCGATGGCGAGCCCGGCGACCGCCCACAGCAGCTGCTGAATGCGCAACTCCTCGTAGCTGAGGCCCGTTCCGGAACGGGCCAGCCGTCGCCGCACCGATTCGGCGGAGGAACCGATCGCCTCCAGCACCCCACCCAGCCGTGTCACCGTGTCCAGCAGTAGGCCGGAGATGGTCCGGCCGTCGGCGGTGGGTGAGGCGGTGGCCAGCAGGCGGGACGTGCTGGGGCGGGCGTGGACGTAGGGCTCGAGCCGGGAGGTGAGGCTGGGACGGCGGCGCCGTACTCCGTCTGCGACCATGAGGATGCCGCAGGCGGCGAGCAGGCCGGTCAGCGCTCCGGCGAGGGCGGGGCTCATCGCAGCACCCGGTCTTCCTCGGGCAGGCGCCCGAGCCACAGCATGAGCCGGTAGGCGACCAGGGTCGCGGCCCCGCCTACGGCCAGCACCAGGGCACCGGTGGCGGAGGCGTACGCGGCCGCGGCCTGGGGGCGAGTGGACAGCAGCGCCAGCACGATCCACGGTGCGGCCACGGCCACCCGCGCCCCGTTGACGGTCCAGGACTGGCGGGCCTCGAGCTCGCCGCGGGTGCGCATGTCCTCCCGCAGCATGCGTGACAGGGCGCGCAGCAGTGCGGTCAGGTCGGTGCCGCCGACCTCGTGGGCCAGCCGCAGGGCCTCCACGATGCGGTCGGCCACCGGGTCGGCGAAGCGCGCCTTGAGCCGGTCCAGTGACTGGTCGAAGCGGGCAGTGGTCGCGTAGTCGACACCGAAAGCGCGGAACTCCTCCCGGATCGCCTCGGGACCGCGCTCACCCAAGTTGGTCAGCGCCTCGGGCAGGCTCATGCCGGCGCGCACGCCGGACACGAGGGTGTCGACTGCCTCCGGCCACACCTCCCGCAGGTTCGTGCGCCGCGCGCGAGCCCTGGAGGAGACGATCAGCAGGGGCATGGCCGCGGCGATGGTGCCGAACGCGACCGCGATCGTCCACGCCCGCGACACCCCCAGGAAGACCAGCATGGTGACCGCGCCGAGAATGACGCTGCCGACGACCAACAGGGCGGGGCTGGTGCGGCCGACCCCCGCCTGGACCAGCAGGTCGGCCAGGTGCCGCTGCCGCTCAGAGCGCCACCGCGGCGGTTCGCTGGTCAGGGCGAGCCAGACCAGGATGATGCCGCTGCCTCCCAGCAGGCCGGCGACGGCGCCCATCAGGACCACTCCCCGGATACGGGGGTAGCCGCCTGAGTGGCGGTGCGGGTGTACTGGCCCTCGCCGGTCAGTAGCGCGGCCAGGTCGTGGCCGGCGCGGGCATAGCGTTCAGTTGCGGGTGGCATGCCCGGCCCGCGCACCAGCCGATCCGCACCGTCGCGGATGAAGACGTCGGCCATCTCGATGGTTCCGTTCTCCACTCTCCCGGAAATGGCGGCGATCTCCCGCACCTGGCGGTGCCCGTCGGCGCCTAGGTCCAGGTGGACCACCAGGTCGACTGCACTGGCGACGGTCGGCACGACGAAGCCTGCGCTGACGTTCTCACCCGCCAGCAGCGGCAGGGTGCAGATCTTCACCACCGCCTCCCGGGCTGAGTTCGCGTGCAATGTTGACATTGAGGGCAGCCCGGAGTTCATGGCTATCAGCAGGTCGAGGGCCTCGGCCTCCCGCACCTCACCGATCAGCAGGCGGTCGGGGCGCATGCGCAGCGCCTCCTTGACGAGGCGGCGCAGGCTGATCTCCCCCATCCCCTCCAGATTGGGGGCGCGGGTCTGCATGGCCACGCAGTCTCGGTTGCGTAGCGCCAGCTCGAATACCTCTTCGCAGGTGATCACGCGCTGTCCGGCGGGTATGGCGCCGGCCAGCGCCCGCACCATCGTGGTCTTGCCGGCCTGAGTGGCACCGGAGACGAGGATGTTCAGGCCCGCTTGCACGGAGGCGTCCAGGAAGGCCGCAGCCTGTGCGGTCAGCGAGCCCATGCGCACCAGGTCACTGGTGCGGGCGGCCCGGGAGGTGTGCTTGCGGATGTTCACCGCCCAGTGCTGCGAGGTGATGGGCGGGATCACCACATGCAGGCGTTCACCGCTGGGCAGCTGCGCATCCACGAAAGGGCTGGCCAGGTCCAGGCGGCGCCCGGAGGTGCGCAGCATGCGCTCCACCAGGACACGCAGCTCCTCATCCTCCAGCAGCGTAGTGGTCAGCTCGGGGCGGCCGGAACGGGCAACGAAGACGCGCCCCGGGGCGTTGCACCACACCTCCTCCACGGTGTCGTCGTCGAGGTAGCGCTGCAGCGGCCCCAGGCCGGCGAGCGCGTCGACGGCGCGCGCCCCGGCCTCCTCAGGATCTGGTAGCGGCGGTACGAGCCCGGCGTCAGCACGGGAGACGTAGTCGGCACTCGCCTCGGCGACGAGCGCCTCCAGGGCGGAGGTGTCCGTCAGCGGGTCAACACCGCGACGGCGGACCAGCTCGCGAATCTCGGTGTGCAGCAGCGCTGCGGCATCCATGGCGGGCCTCACTGGGGTTGGTTGGACTGGGCGATCGAAGGGAAATCTGAATTGCGGGTGGTGTACGCAGTGCTGACTCAACACTGAGGAGCGCCACAGCGCGACCATAGGTCACGACTGGGCATCAGCGCCACTCCTTTCCGTCGGCCTGTGGAAAACCTCTTCACATCCGGGACTGGCGGTGCGTGAGTCTTGCGCGAGTCCACGGGAAGGTGTGCGGCCGCTGGGGCGCGGCGCCGCCCCGTCCGGCGGGTTCCTCGCCTACGGTGGAGCCATGTCGCAGCCGCCAGCCGGACCGTCCGAGCCCACCAGCACTTCAGATTCGGATTCGAGAACCTCCACGTCGGGGCAGTCGGCCTCGGCCAGGCCCGCACGGGAGCACTCGCCGCTGGCCCTTGCGGCCCTGGCGGGGGTGGCGGTCCCCGGGCTGGACCCGGCACGGCTGGCGCTGCCGCAGGAGCGCTCCGCCGACCTGCGGGTGGTCGGCGTCGTCGACACCCAGGGGCGCCACTGGGAGGTGCTGGAGACGCATGACGACTCCACCGGCGCAACCCTGGAGGCGGAGGCGGAGGTACTGCGGCGTATCGGCAGGATCGTCGACGACGGCCGGCTGTCCTTTGATGTTCCCCGCCCCGCCGGCACGCTGCGCTTGCAGGACAGCCATATTCAGGTGCGCTCCCACCTGGAGGGCCGCCCGATCGACGTGGAGGCCTTGCGCCCGGGCCCGGGCCTGTCTGCGGGGCTGGGCAAGGCGCTGGGAGAGCTGCACGATCTGCCCACCACGGTGGTCTCGGAGGCGGGACTGCCGGTATACGACGCCGAGGATGTGCGTACCCGCTGGCTGGGCCTGCTCGATGATGCCGCCGGCACCGGCAAGGTGCCGCCCTCGCTGCTGGCCCGGTGGGAGGTTGCGCTGGAGGACTCGGCGCTGTGGCGCTTCCGGCCGGTGGTGGTGCACGGTGACCTGGCGCCGGAGAACGTGCTCACGGCGGGCGGCGCGGTGGTGGCCGTGCGCGGCCTGGGGCAGGCGCATGTGGGCGACCCGGCGGAGGACATGGCCTGGGTGTACGCCTCCGTTCCTGTGGACTGCCTGGACTCAGTCGAGTCCGCCTACGACCTGGCGCGCACCGAGGGCGTGGACCGGCACCTCCGGGACCGTGCGGAGCTGGTCAGTGAGCTGAGCCTGGCCCGCTGGCTCATGCACGGGGTGCGTTCCGGCAGCGGCTCCATCATTGATGATGCGGTGGCGATGCTGGCGGACCTGGCCGACCAGGTCGGTGACGAGCCGCTGGTGGAGCCGCGCGGGCCGCGGATGGCCCCCGTGCCCGGGGAGAAGGAGACGGCCGAGCCGGAGGCGACCACCAGCGAAGTCAAGATGGTGCTGGTGGATGAGCCCGATGGACGCGCAGCTGAAGACGCTTCAGCGGATGACGCGCAGGGAGACGACAGCGACTCAGATGCTTGACCGCTGGGCCTGCTGGTCCAGGGGACGGCGGATATCCTCCAAGGACTCCAGCGCGGCGGCGTCGAGCTCGTCCACGTACCCGCCGGGCTCATCCACGTACAGGTAGGCGGCGCGGACCTGGTCGGTGGGAATCTGCGCCTTCGCGGCCCAGGCGTGCACGTACACGCTGAGCTGGTCCACCGGCACCCGCTGGCGGCCGGTCTTCCAGTCCACCACCAGGTAATGCCTGCTGCCGGGGTGCCGGAAGACGGCGTCGATGCGGCAGCGCAGCGTCGTGTTGCCGACGGCGAGCTCAAGTGGCTCCTCGGTGGAGACCAGCTCGTAGCCGTCCAGCAGCGGGTGGGTGGCGGCGACGTCGAGCCAGCGCTCCACACGCTTGCGGTCGGGGCCGGCGAGGGTGTCCGGGACGCCGGCGTCCTCCAGGTTGAACAGGGCGCCATGGCTGTTCAGGCGTTGGGCGATGGCCTCGTGGAAGACGGTGCCCAGGCGGCCGGCGGACTGAGGCTGGGGCGGCAGGGGGCGGCGCAGGTCGAGCGCGAAGCCGTCCCTGTCGTCGCGCAGCGCGGCCAGCCTGGTGGCGGCCAGGTGTGCGGGCCGACGGACCGTGGGCGCTTCGGCCGCGGCGGCGTCGCGCTCGGCGAGCAGCAGGCGGGCGTCCTCCCACCAGCGGGCAACGTTCTCATCAGCGGTGCCGTCACCCGCGGGCTGCCCGCCGCGGAGGGCGTCATTCGCATCACCCGTGGCGGCGAGAGCCGCCATGGCGCGACTGACGGCCTCGGCGACGGCGATGCGCGCGCCCCGCTCCGAGCCCGGGGCGGCAGTGTGCGTCACCGGCCAGGAGGCCTCCGCGATCCCGACGGGGTTAGTCGCGTCCTCGGGCAGTTCGGTGAAGCCGGGGCCGAATGGGGTCAGCAGCTCTCGCCGCTGCAGCTCGGCCAGGAACCGGGACATTGGCAGGACGGTCTTACCGGTCTTGACCAGGTGAGAGCCGGTCAGCAGCACTTCATGGCGTGCCCGCGTTACGGCCACGTAGGCGAGGCGGCGCTCCTCGGAAATCAGGTGGCGTCCGAGCGCGAGCTTGTACTGCTCCTTGAGGGTCTTAACCTCGGCCTTCTCATCCCGGCTCAGTTTAATGCCCGGGCCCAGCGGTATCTCCAGGCTGCCGAGTTCGAAGGGCGGCAGCTGGTCTGCGTCAGCACGCAAGGGATAGGGAAATGTACCAATGGAGTTCATCCAAGACTTGTCGGCCACTGCCCCGTCCGCGCGAGGCTTGGTGACATAACTGGGGAAAGACCCCTCAGACAGGCCGGTGACGGCAACACAGTCCCACTCCAGGCCCTTGGCGCCGTGGACGGTCATGATCTGCACAGCGCCCGGTTCGGGCTCGATATCGGGGGCCGCCAGCCCGCGCTCCTGTTGTTCCGCAAGCTCGAGCAGTTCCAGGAACCCGGAGACGGTGGGAACATCGACATCGGCGGCGTACTGCTCGGCGGCGGCCCGGAAGGCATCCAGGGCCCGCCTGCCCATGTGGTTGCCGACGCGGGCTGCTAGTTCAATGTCCAGCCCGAGCGCCTGCTCGGCCACGGCCACCAGGTCCGGCAGTGGCAGCGCAAGCGCGCCGCGTACGCGACGCAGCGCCCGGGCGATCCGCACGACCGCTCGCCGTCCGGCCTCGCTGAGCCCCTGGGTCACCGGGCTCACCGGCCGCCCGCCCGTTCCCGCTGCATGCCGGGTGCCGGGGGCGCGGGCGGCGTCATCACGGCGGGCGAGCTCATCGAGTGCCTCGGACAGGGCCGCATTCTCCGGCGGCTCGGTGGCGCTGCCGCCACGGCTTCCGGGCTCGGCGCCATCGGCAGCGTCCGCCCCGCCGTCGGCCCGTTCGCGCCGGCGTACGAGTTCTCGGGCGAGGCCCTGCAAGGCCCACAGGTCGGCGGCACCGATGTCGGCTCCGGTGAGCAGCCGCATGAGCCGGTCGCCGCGGTCCGGGTCCGCGGCGACGGTCAGCAGGGCCCGCACGTCCGCCACTTCAGGCAGGGAGAGCATGCCTCCCGACACCGCCACTTCGTAGGGCACGCCACGTGCCTCGAGCGCCTCAACCACCGGCGTCATCTGGTCGCGGGTTCGGCACAGTACGGCGAGCTCCGCCTGGGAGTGCCAGCGCTCCTGCATGAAGTCGGCCACGGCTTCCGCCTCCTGCACCGGGTCGGTGAGGAAGGCTGCAAGCACCTGCCCCGTACCCAGTCCGTCGGCGGCCGAGCGCTCCTGCAATTCGCGAACCGGGACGTGGGTGACCTCCGCATCGCCGGGCCGGTACTCGGCGTTGCGCAGTGGGCTCGATATGACATTGGCGGCGGCCAGGACCGCGGAGTCGTTGCGCCAGGCGGTGGATAGTTGCAGCACCGGGGTCTCACGCTCGGGGCTGCCGCCGTCGGCGACGGCCCGCACACCGGAGGGGTTGAACCGGTCATGGAAGGTGTCCAGCGCGCCGGCGCTGGCACCGCGCCAGCCGTAGATGGCCTGGTTGGGGTCGCCGACGGCAGTGACGCCCTGATCGGCGAACAGCGCGGACAGCAGCCGCACCTGGGCGACAGAGGTGTCCTGGAACTCGTCCAGCAGCACCGCCGGGTACTGTGCGCGCATGGTTGCCGCGGCCTCGGGGACCTCTTCGGCTATACGGCAGGCCAGCGCAAGGCGGTCGCCGAAGTCGACCAGTGCGTGCCGGCGCTTGTAGTCGCGGAAGTCCTGCACAGCGTCGAGCACGCTCAGCCAGGTAGTCATGACAGTGGGCGATTTCTCCTCTGCCAGGTTCTTCTGAATGGCCTGCAGCCCGGAGAACAGGTCGTAAAGATCGGTCAGTTCCTCGCGGGCATCATCAATGCTGAGCAAGTTCGTGGACAGCGCATTGTCCGCGCCCAGGACGGCGGCAATCGCACTGGACTTGGAATCAAAAGGAAGCGGGTCCGTGCGCCGCTCAAGGATGTCGGTGGCGATCTGCCACTTGCGTGCCTCGGTGATGAGAGTGGCATCCGGGTCGGCGCCGGCGTACAGGCCGTATTCGCGCACGAGTGAGCCGGCGAAGGAGTCGTACGTGGCCACGGTCGGCTCGGATGCGTCGTCGCCGCCGGTGATGACACCGCTGCCCGCAAGTTGGGCCAGGCGGAGGGAGACGCGCTCGGCCAGCTCGGCGGTGGCCTTGCGCGTGAAGGTCAGCCCCAGGACCTGGTCGGGGCGAACGGCGCCGGTGGCCACCAGGTGCACGACACGCTGGCTCATGGTGGCGGTCTTGCCGCTGCCGGCGCCGGCGACCACCAGCAGGGGCCGCAACGGGTAGGCGATGATCTTCGACTGCTCCTCGGTGGGCGAGTGCAGATTGAGCTTCTTGGCGAGGGCTTCGGGCGTGAGGTCGGCGGTGCTCATACCACGGTCCTCCTTCCTTCGGGGTTGACGGGGCAGCTGGACTTGAAGGAGCACCCGCGACAGTGGCCCCCGCTGCGGGCAATGAGGTTGGCGCCGGAAACGTCCCGTGCGGCGCGGGCGAGCAGCTCCACGTCCCAATCCGCTCCGGTGTCCGGATCGGGTCTGGGCGCGAGGACCATTCCGTCCGGTACGACCTTCACACCGGGGCCGGTTGTGGGCGGCTGCGTTCCCAGCATGGCCAGCCCCGTGCCGTCTACCTCATAGCCGAGGGCAGTAAGGGCCATACGGTAGGTGGCGAGCTGCGCATTGCGCTTCGCCTCCGTCGCGTTTGGCGCCGTTTTGCCGGTCTTGAAGTCGATTACGCGCACGCGCTGCCCCTGCCCGACGGGCAGCACACCGTCTGCGGATGGGGTCGGCGGGGCACCGTCGAGGAACTCCAGACGGTCGATGCGCCCGCGTATGCGCACCGGTATCCGCTCGTCGGCGTTCGTGGGCGCTCCGCTCCTGGTAGCGGTCCCGGCGGCGGTCGCGCTCCCGCCCGCGCCGCTCTCTACCGGCTGCTCGCTCCCCTCGCGGGTGCTGTCCGCCACGTCGGACTCGGGCACGGGTAGATCCAGGTGGACGTCCACCGTCTGCTCCACCAGGGCGGGGGCCGTCCCCAAGCCGAGGTAGGCGTCGAGCCGGTCGATCATGTCGCGCACGCGCTGCCGGTTGAGGTTGCCCAGCCAGGTGTCCGGGTAGCCCAGATCCGGCAGCGCGTCCTCCAGGGCCTGGCGCAGCACCTCGCCGCGCAGTCCCTCCTTCTCGGCGCGCTCGGCCAGGCCGTGCACGAGTATGCCGATCCTCTGGGCATCGCTGGTGCCAGTGCCGCCACCGTTGCGCTGGAAGAACCATTTCAGCGGGCATTTGCTGATCGACTCGACATCGGAGGGGCTGATGCGGACCTCTTGGCCCGCACTAACCAGGGGGGCGGTGGAGGTTGGCTGCCCCAGGCCCGTCCAGTTGGCGGGATCGGCGGCGTTCACGCCTTCACGGGCGAGCACGGCCAGCAGCTGTTCGGCCTGTCGGCCGCGGGCGCGAGCAGGGGCATCGGCCCCCTCCAAGCGGCCGGTGACGGCGGCGGCGCGTAACTCGCCCACGAGCCCGGGCAGAGTCAGGTCGTTGACGTCTTCAGCAACCTTGAGCTCGCCCTCCTGGTTGGTGATCTTCTGCCCGGCCGCGGCGGCAACCTCAAGCAGGAAGGAGGAGGGCACACAGTCGTCGTCCAGCGTCGCGGTGACGATCAGGCGGCGGTCGGCGCGGGAGATGGCGGACAGGAACATGCGCCGCTCGTCGCCGCGGACCTGGCTGCGGGCCTCGGCGGGGTCCTGGTCGGCCATCTGTCTGCCATCAGCCTCAGGCAGGCGGCCGGTGACGGCGTCGACCAGCAGGCCGGAGCGGGTCAGGCCGTCACGCAGCCGCAGGTCGGGCCAAGCGTTCCTCTCCACCCCGGCAACTACCACCACTTCCCACTGCTCCCCGGCCGCAGCTGCGGGGGTGAGGACGGCGACGCCGGCGGGGCGGACGCCCTGCGGGGCGACCGTGTCCGAGGGGAGCACCTCCGCTGCGAGTTCGTTCAAGAAGTCGCCCGCCGCGGCCCCTGGGTGACGCTCGGCCCACACCTCGGCGCGTTTGAACAGCACGGTGACCACGTCCAGGTCGTGCTCGGCCGCCTCCGCCATGAGGGCAGCGCTGCGGGAGGAATGCGGCACCAGCGCCGCGGCGCGCCAGGCCTCCGCGCAGGCCGAGGCCTGCCAGGCCGCCCACATGAGCGCCTCGGCGTCGATCAGGCGTTCCTCTTCCCGGGCGGCCTCGACCACGCCCCGCAGGGCGGCGACGACGCGGGCCGCGCGTTCCAGCTTCTGGGCCTGTTCCGCCAACGGCTCGTCGGCAAGCTCGCGGGCCAGGGCGGTAGCGGCCTCTGGAGAGGCCAGGACACCGAGCAGGTTCTCATCACGCGTGGCCTCGGCGGGCCGGTCGGCGCACAGGCGACGGCGCAGTCGGCGCAGGTCCAGGTTGGTAAGCCCGATCAGGGGGCTGGTGAGCAGGTCGAAGGCGGTGGCCCATTGTGGTGGGGTTTCGGCGTCGCCGAGTTCGCCGTCCAGCGCTGCCCGGCAGGCGTTGATGATGCCGGCTGCTGCCGGCTCGGAGCGCAGTAGCACTGCGGGCGTACTGGAGGCGAGGGGCACGCCGTGATGACGCAGTTCGCGGCTGACTGCGCGGGCGGTGCCCGCGGAGCGGACGATCACGGCCATCTGGTCCCAGGCGGTGTTGTGGTGGACGTGCTCGCTGCGCAGGATGCGGGCGATCTGGGCAGTCTGCTGGAGCGGGCCGGAGGCGATCAGGGTCTCGACGCCACTGGGAGGATCCGTCTGGAGTTCACCGCCTATCGCATTCCCCTCATGCGGTGCGCCTCCGGAGCCGGCATCGTCGATTTCGACTCCCGCGCGGGGTGCTTGCGGGGAGACCGCGGAGCGGGCGGCGGCCGCCCCGTTGGCATACTCCGGGTGCCGGTGGGTGGCGGTTCCGGTGACCGGAATTCGGTCGGCCTGCGCTGCCCACACCCCGGCCAGCTCGGGTGTGCCGCGGTGGACCACCCCCAGTGCGAGTCGCTCGGCAGCCAGCCCGGAGCGGTCCTCGGCGGCGTTGAGCAGACTGGGGTTGCCGCCGCGGAATACCTCGACAGCGGCGTCGGGATCGCCCAGGGCGACGATCTGGGTGCGGTGGCCGTCGGCGTCGGGCTCGGAGAGTGCAGCTAGCAGGCGGGCGGTAGCGGCGGTGCAGTCCTGGTAGTCGTCGACGATGACAACGTCGGGAATCGGGCGGGGCACTCGCACGCCGTCGGCATCCCAGGTGGCCAGAACCTCGCGGGCGCGATCCTGCAGGCGGGCAGTATCCATCTTGCGTACGGCGGAGCGGTTGGCGGCGCTGGGACGTCCCTGCGCATCCCAGGTGCGCAGCAGCTCGGCGGCGCGCTGCCAAATGGGGACACCGAGCTCTGCTCCGAGCTCGGCGAGCCGGTCCGCACCGATGCCGAGTTCTCCTGCACGGGCCAGCAGGTTGCGCAGCTCCGTGCGGAAGGCGTGTGAGGAGATGGCCTGGGCGGGCAGATCCCCCCAGGAGGTGCCGCGGAGCAACCCCGCCAGCGCGGCGTCCTCCTCCGCACCGGCGAGTAGCACGGGGGCCGGCAGCGGGTCGGGTCTTTGCGTGAGAGAGGTGGTCAGGATGGTCAGGGCGAGGGCCGCGGGGGTACGTACCCGGATCGTCCCGGAGGATGCACCGGCGCGGCCCAGCAGGTGGGAGGCGCGCTCGCGCAGACGGTCCGCACGGACACGCGTGGGAGCGAGCAGGACGGCTTCCTTGCGGCGGTCGGTCACCGCCTGGACCAGCAGGCGCAGCGCGGTGGTGGTCTTGCCGGTCCCCGCGGCACCCAGGACGACGAGGTTCGCGCCGTCTGCGGCACGGGCGAGCACCCGGGCGGCGGAGGGGTCCGGCTCGGGCAGTGGGGGCTGCACGAGCGGGGGCAGGAGGCGAGGGGCGCCGGTGGGGCTGGTCATGCATACATCTCACCACGGAGGTCCGACACGAATCGGACGCCCTTAACGGGCGCTTCCGGTTTGCGGGTGCGAGGTCTGGCCGGGGCTGTGGTGCGGGGGTGGTTGGGGTGATGCGGGCGTGCTCGGGTCGGTGGGACATCGTCGGACCGCCGAAGACGCTCTCCCGGGAGGCGTCCTTGAGGGCCGGGGCGTGTCCTCTAGCAGCCCCGCCAGGTCATCTGGACCGGCTCGTCGTGCTCGTGGATGTGGCCGCCGACGCGTCGCCGGGTGAGGAAACCGGTGGGCCAGCCGGTTCACCACGGCGACCGCCGCCCAGCTGTCACTGATTGCACCACTTTACCCGCCCGGACACGAGCCACCTAACACAAATCGTTGAAATCACGCGGTTCTGTTGACCGGGTTCCCGGCGCGTCCCAGCAAAGTGGTGCAATCTGTGACAGCAGGGAACACCACCGGATGCTCACCGGCGCTACGCGTTTGCGGGCGTGGCGGTACGGGCCCGCGGGTAGTCGCGCTCGGGCGCGCGGGGTCGCGCTCGGGCGTCCGGGCGAGGTCGGCGTGGAGTCTGCGCCGACGTTCTGGGGCTGACGAGGACATGTGGCCGGCGAGGGGGTGTCCCCGGGGCGGCGTCACGGGCGTCGAGCGAGTGCGGTCAAGACCAGCGCGCGGCCGCCGGGTGCGCCCCTTCGGCCTCTGCTACGCCAGTTAGACCCTCCCTGAAAGGCCCAGAACCCTCCAGCAGACACCAAACCCGAGTAGTAAACCCCGAACCGGCGCAGCAGACCACGCCAGCGCAAACCACGCCGACGAGCTGGCTCCCGGCTCCACCCACACCCTCGAACGCGAAGAGCCGGTTAACCGTCTGCTGCAAGGCTCCGAGGTGTACAGCAAACCGTTAAGTGACGTTGTTAACGCCCAACCGGCGTATTGGAGCCCCCAGTCCACTCGCTCGCCGGCCCAGGCTCCCGACCGGCCCGTGGACACCACACCCACAAACCGGAAGAGCCCCTTAACGTCGCCTGGATATCGGTCTTCGGTACGGCGGTCTTGGACGTGCCGCGGTGATCCCATGACCCCGTCCCGGTCGCGGGCTTACTCGCGACGGCGGCGTGCTGTCCGCGCGGCGCGAAACGGCCCGGATTGCGGTGGACCGGGCAAGCCCTTGCGACGGCAGGGCCCATAGGATCTGGGCAGACACCCCATCGCGGGCCGCTGCCCTTACGGGTTTTGCGACCCAAGTCCTGGACGCAAGGAGTACCCATGCAGGTCACCATCGGAATCAAGCACTCGGCTCGCGAGCTCCAGCTGGAGACCTCCGCCTCCCAGGAGGAGGTCCTCGCGGCCGTGGCCGACGCCGCCACCTCCGCAGTCACCCTGACCGACGACAAGGGCCGCAAGGTGTTCATCCCGGCGGGATCGCTCGCCTACATCGAGATCGGCGAGGCCTCCCCCCGCCGCGTCGGCTTCGGCATCTGACCCCAGCCCGCCTCTCCCCTCCCCTGCACTCCCCTCCACCACGCTCCCCCTCCCCGAGGTCGGTAGATCTTACGTACCGAGGTCGGTAGTTATTACGTGCCGAGGTCGGTAGTTGTGGCAGGCCATGGCTCGCAGGACAACATCCAGCGGCCTACGACACCGGGGACACGTTCCACCACCACAACCAGGTTTTCCACAGGCGCCGACTCCGGGGTGGCGCCACCCCGCTGGTCTCGGTACGGTTGCGGGCGTCGGTGACAAGCCGGCATCCCAGCTAGTCCCATCCGGGTCCTCGACGAGGAGGCCGCCCTCTCATGTCCACTACTCCCGCAACCCGCTCATCCCGCCGGCGCCGCAGACCACCGGCCACTATTTCCCTGGCCCGGCTCGCCGCCGCGCTCGGCCTGGTTCTCCTCGGGGCCGGCTGCTCACAAGACAGCGGAACGAGCGGCCTGCCCACCCCTACCTGGACCCCCTCGCCCACCGCCAGCGCCACACCCACGCTCCCGCCCGAGCAGGCCGAGGCCAGGGCCACCGCCCTGGCCATGGAGCCCCCGGACCCCTACACCCCGGAGTTCACCCCCACCGGCGCAGCCGACGCAGCCACATACTTCCTAAACCTCTACCCGTATGTTCACGCGACAGGGGACCTGGACGCCTGGAAGAACATGAGCGAGGACGACTGCGAATTCTGCAACAGGGTAATCGCCAACGCCACGGCACGGCACGATTCTGGCGGGTGGGCCGATCCCTGGGAGCAGGAGATCGTGCCGCTGGAGTGGTGGACCGACCAGGAGGACCCCAACCGCTACGTCGTACGCACCCAAGTGGCATCCGAAGCCCACACCGGGCACTCGATAGATGGTGAGCTTACAACCGTTGACGCCTCTGAGTCCGTTTTCCTAGTCCAGATCCGCTGGAACGACAGCGACTGGCTGGTAGAAGAAGTAGCCCTAGAAGAAGAGGACGCATAATGTCGCCCACCTCTAACTCAAGCCTCGTTCGCGCTGCACTCATCGCCGCTATCACGGCAGCGGCAACACTAACATGCCCAACGTCTTTCGCGAACAATCAATCTAACATAGACATACAAGCGGACGGTTCTGGTAATTCTGTGACTGTTTCTGGTGGGCGGTCGCAAGAGGTGGTGGAGTCGGTTCCGGGCGCGCCGGTCCCCGGGGGCGGCTACCCCGGAGGCGCGCAGCAGCCAAGCGCCGAGGGCGTGCGCTACAAGTACGGGCCACCCACCCACCAGTGCCCCTACGGCACCATCTCCTCCCCCAGCGGCGTACGCCCCATCTGGCTAAAGTGCCTGGACGCCCCCGCCAGCACCGCCGGAGGCACAGTAGTAGTCACCGTCACCGCCACCGACGCCGCCACCCTCCTGGCCCAGGGCTCGGGCATCACCCGCCAGCCCCCGGGCGACCAGGTCCTGATCAGCAAGGACTTCATCGTCTACACCAGCCCCGACACCCAGGTACTGACCACCACCGTCGCCGGCACCCCGGTAACCATCCACGCCACCCCCCCACCAGCTACACCTGGGACTGGGGCGACGGCACAACCACCACAACCACCACCCCCGGAGCCCCGTGGCCCAACCAGACCGTCACCCACCGCTACACCCACACCGCCCAGGGCGCAACCACCACCCTGACCACCACCTGGAAAGCCACCTACACCCCCGCCGGAGGCACCACCACCCCCATCACCGGAACCATCACCACCACCAACACCACCACCCCCTACGACCTCGTACGCACCCTCACCTACCTCACCGACCAAGCCCGAAACCCAACAAGGACACTGACACCACCACCCACACACCACGCCGGAACCGAACCCTCCCCAGACCGCCACCGCCTAACGCACAGGCACTACAACCGGTCGTGCTTCTCGCAGAAGACGTGGTCGCCCAGGATCTTGAAGCCGTCGCGTTCGGCCGCGCGCAACGCGTCGTGCTCGGTGTAGCTCAAGGCGAGCACACGCTCAATCGCCGTGCCATCCGGGTCGTGGACCGTGTCGACCACCCGATGCGCGACCATACGGTCACACCCCTCGTGGTCACAACGGACGGCGATTGCCTCGCGACGAACGAACATGTGGTCCCCTTTCAGCGTCAGAACTGCTGACGGTCGAATCTGTTTTGCCTGAGCGAATCTGCTTCGCCCGCGCGCCCACCGCGGAGCATCGGTGCCCCGATGTGAGCCACGCACGTATCATGCCTCACACTTGTGCGCACGTGGACCTCGCCGCACGCACGCGCCGCCCCGCCGGGGCGCAACGCGTTACGGCTACTGTTAGCGGCGATGTCGCCCGTGATCACCTACGCCCTCCTGTTTCTCGCCGGAGCAGCCGCCGCCATCGTCGGCTACCTGGTGGGAATGGCCTCGCTGGTCTCCTACCCGGCGATGCTCGCCCTGGGCGTGCCCCCGGTGGTCGCCAACGCCTCCAACACAGTCAGCCTGATTCCCGGCGGCATCGGCTCACTGATCACCTCTTGGGACCGGCTCAGGCAGATCCGCTACTACCCGTTGCTCCCACAGGTACTCATCGCCGTCGTCGGCGGGCTCGTGGGCGGCGCGCTGCTACTGGTGGCCCCGCCCGGCGTATTCGAGGCGGTCGTGCCCTGGCTCGTGCTGTTGGCGACCGTACTGGTCGCCCTCAGTCCGCGACTGCGGCGCGGCGCCACCGGCTACCGGCTGCCCGCGCCCGCGTTCCTGGCCCTGATGGCCGCGATCATGGTTTACAGCGGCTACTTCGGCGCCGGCGCAGGGGTACTCTTCTTCGCCCTGTGCACCCTGGGCACGCCCATGAACACCCACGCGGCTGTGGTTATGAAGACACCCATGCTGACCCTGTCCAACTTCGCCGCTGCCGTGCTGTTCATTGTGCAGGGGCAGGTCGACTGGGGCGCCGCGATCGCCGTCGGCCTGGGCTCCTTCGCCGGCGGCTACGTGGCCCCGCTGATTCAGCAGTTGATTCCCGAGCGGGTCATTCACGCCGCCGTGGTGGTCGGCGGGCTGGTCCTGACCGTCTGGCTGCTGCTCGGCTTCTGAGCCCGGCCCGACGACGGCGCCCATCGCCCCGACTCGCCGCCTCGCGACCGCCTCCGGTCCCTCGCCGACGCCGTCGCTCGGCTAAACCCGCAGACCCAGCCCCCGCATACGACTGGTGGCCCCCTGGGACAGGGCCTCGTGCAGTGCCTCGGCGTCCGCGCCGGACGCGGCCAGGTCCGGAGAGGACGCCAGCAGCCGCTTCATAGTGCCGATCTCCTCGCCCACCACGCGACGTCCCCACAGACCCAGGCGAGCCGCCAGCTGCGTGTCCTCGCCGATCGCCGGCACCAGCTGCGCCGACGCGAAGTCAGCCAGGCGGTCGGCGCCGATCTCCTCCGTCAGCCGGTCACGCAGCGGGGCATCCAGCGTCTGTGCGAGGGCGACGACGAAGTCCCGCATCAGCCCGAAGGTCAGGTAGGTCTTGGTCAGACGCTCGTACCAGTCCAGGGGGCGCAACCGTTCATCGAAGTCGCCCAGCGCACCGATGAACGGGGCGGCCGCCACCAGCAGGTCGATACCCGCGCCGTCCGCCGGTTCACGGAGGCGATCAAAGGATGCGACCGCCTCCGCGCTCATGCGCAGCAGCTCGACGCGCGTAGTCATGTCGGGGGCCTTGTCCGCATCCTTGGCGTAGCGGGTGCAGGCGATGGTCCGCGTGTATGCGGCCAGGCCAATCACCGCGATCATGTGCGGCGTGGGCGATGCGGCCCCGTTCAGGCCGGCTGGGGAAGCTGAGCTCATGGGGCCAGGTTAGGCCCTGATGCGGTACCGCCCCCTGCGTTCGCCACGGTGGCTCAGCAACCAACGCGATCCATCTCTCTTAACGGTCACTCACGCATCCACGTCCGGTTGACTAGGCTGGGATCAGGTTGCCCGGTCGCCATGCCCATCCTCATGCCCTGCAGCCCCGCCTGCCCACTGCGGCACGGTGCGAGGCGTTTTTCGCGATCGGCTGCCGCATATGACCGCAGGTGCGGTGCGCCGTCGTACGTCGGCGCACCAGCGCACCGCCTGATCCCGGACCCCGCGCCCGGATACAACCGAAAGCACAGACCAAGCCGTGACCGAGCAGATCGAAACAACTGAATCATCCGTGCCCTCCGCCGCTCAGCCATCCGGGGAGCAGCACCGGACCGCTACGCAGCCCGATTCCGCATCCGGCATCATCTCCACCGCGCAGGCGCACGCCCCGGTGCTGGACGATGCCAAGCCGGACATCACCGACGCCGACTCCGACACCGACCTGACCGCGCGCACCTTCGCCGACTTCGGCGTCGAGGAGGAGATCTGCCAGGCCCTGGCGGACAAGGGCATCACCCACCCCTTCCCCATCCAGGCACTGACCCTGCCCATCGCACTGCGCGGCCAGGACATCATCGGCCAGGCCAAGACCGGCACCGGCAAGACCCTCGGCTTCGGCATCCCGCTGCTCATGGACACGCTCGGCCCCGGTGAGGAGGGCTGGGACGAGGACCCCGCCTCCGGCTCCCCGCAGGCGCTCGTAGTCCTGCCCACCCGCGAGCTGGCCAAGCAGGTGGCCGAAGAACTGGCCGGAGCCGCCGCCAAGCGCACGGTCCGCATCGTCCAGGTGTACGGCGGGCGCGCCTACGAGCCGCAGATCGAGGCGATCGAGCGGGGTGCGGAGATCGTCGTCGGCACCCCGGGCCGCATTATCGACCTGATGGATCGTCGGGTCCTGGACCTGACCCACGTGACCACCGTGGTGCTGGATGAGGCCGATGAGATGCTCGACCTGGGCTTCCTGCCGGACGTTGAGAAGATCCTCTCCCGGACCCGCTCCGACCGCCACACCATGCTGTTCAGCGCCACCATGCCCGGCGCCGTAGTCGCCCTGGCCCGCCGCTACATGACCAAGCCGACCCACATTCGCGCCCAGGACCCGGGCGACGACTCCATGACGGTCAAGTCCGTCCAGCAGGTCGTCTACCGCACCCACGCGTTGAACAAGGTCGAGGTGCTGTCCCGCATCCTGCAGGCCGAGGGCCGTGGCCGCACCATCATCTTCGCCCGCACCAAGCGCACGGCCGCCCGCGTGGCCGAGGACCTGGCCTCCCGTGGCTTCGCCACCGCGGCCCTGCACGGCGACCTGGGGCAGGGTGCCCGCGAGCAGGCGCTGCGCGCCTTCCGCAAGGGCAAGGTGGACGTGCTGGTGGCCACCGACGTGGCGGCGCGCGGCATCGACGTCGACGACGTCACGCACGTAGTCAACTACCAGTGTCCGGAGGACGAGAAGATCTACGTCCACCGCATCGGCCGTACCGGCCGCGCGGGCGGCTCCGGGACCGCGATCACGTTCGTCGACTGGGACGACGTCGCCCGCTGGCGCCTGATCTCCAAGGCCCTGGGCCTGCCGATCGAGGAGCCCGTCGAGACCTACCACACCTCCGACCACCTGTATACGGACCTGAGCATCCCCCGGGAGGTCACCGGCAAGCTGCCCCGCAGCAAGCGGGTGCTGGAGGGCCTCGATGCCGAGCAGATCGAGGACCTCGGTGAAACCGGCCGCCGCGGGCGCTCGGGCGACGACCGGAACGGCCGCGGGCGTGGCCGCGGCCGCGGAAGGGGACGGCGCACCGTCTCCGGGCGCGCATCGGGCGCCGACGCGGCCGGCTCACGGCGCTCCAATTCCACTGCGGGCGACAAGCCGCGCCGCAAGCGCAACCGCCGCCGCACCCACGGGGGCCGCGCCGACTCCTGACACCCGGCTCCTGAGCATACGGCCGCCCGGACCACATCCGTCCGGGCGGCCGCTCCTTCCTCCCCGCGTCGGGCGCTTAGCGCCAGCGCAGGACACGGCGGTGTTCAGGCGCCCATGACCGTGTCCACGTAGGCGAGCACGCCGTCGGCGATCATCTGCACCGCGATGGCTGCCAGCAGCAGCCCGAAAATGCGGGTCAGCACCTGAATCGCCGACTCCCCCAGCAGCCGGTGCAGGCCGACGGAGAACCGCAGGGCCACCCAGATGACCAGATGTGTCACCACGATCGCGGCGGTCACGCTCACCCAGCCGATCACGGGTCCCGACGCCGAGTCCACCGCCACCATGGTGGCGACAATCGCCCCCGGTCCGGCCAGCAGCGGCGTGCCCAGGGGGACGAGGGCGGCGTTGGTGGCCACCGCATCCGGGTCCGGATGCTCGTCCGCCTTGTCGGTGAGCAGTTCAAGCGCCACCAGCAGGAGCAGCAGCCCGCCGGAGATCTGCAGCGCCGGCACGGTGATGCCCAGGAAGCGGAGGATGTAGCGGCCGAAGATCGCGAAGGCGAGGATCACCGCGAAGGACACCAGGGTGGCCTGCCGGGCGGAACGGGTGCGTTCGGCGTCGGTCTGCCGGCTGGTCAGTGACAGGAAGATGGGGATGGCGCCCAGCGGATCCTGGATCACCAGGATCGTGGTGAGCGCGGTGGCGAAGAGCGTGAGGTCGAAGACGTTGGCGAGCATGGACTGAGGATGGTTGTGGGCTTGGTGGTCGGTTCTGTTGCGTCCGGGTTCGCGGCAGGCCCCTCCTGCTGAGCTTGCATGGACCGGGCGGTGCTCGGGAGGGCCGGTCAGGGCACGACCAGCGGGAGCGCGCCCTCGGCGACGATCCGCTCGAGTAGCGTCGGCGCCATCAGGTTCTCGCCCAGCCGGTTGGGCTTGCCGGCGCCGTGGTAGTCGGAGGCCCCGGATGCGCCGAGACCGAGTTCCTGAGCCAGGGCGCGGGCCTGCTCCCGCTGAGCGGGGGTGTGATCACGATGGTCGACCTCGAGCGCCGCCAGGCCGGCCTCGGCCATCCGGGCGAAGGTCTTATCGGGCACCAGGCGCCGCTGTCGGCTCGCGGCACGCGGGTGAGCGGCCACCGGCACCCCCCCGGCCGCGCGCACGAGTCGGCAGGCCTCCACCGGGTCCAGGGCCCAGTAGTGGACGTAGTAGGGGCTGGAGGTGGCCAGCGGACCGGCGAAGGCGGCGGAGCGATCGGGAAAGGCCCCCGCTGCCACGAGCGCGTCCGCGATATGCGGGCGGCCGATCGTGGTGGCATCTGCGGCCTGGGTGAGCACGTCCTCCCAGCTGATGGGGTAGTCGGCCGCCAGGCGCTCGACCATGAGCCGGGTGCGGTTTGCCCGCGAGTGGCGGGCGTGGGCCAGTGCCTGCGCCAGCGGGGCGTATTCCGGGTCGAACAGGTAGGCCAGCAGGTGCAGGGCGACGCCGTCCGCGGAACAGGAGATCTCTGCACCGCGCAGCAGGCTCACTCCCGCCTCCGGCACCGCGGCGGCCGCCTCCGCCCAGCCGTCAGTGGTGTCGTGATCGGTCAGGCCGACGACGTCGAGCCCGGCCCGGGCCGCCTGCGCCATCAGCTCGGCGGGGCTGTCCGTGCCATCCGAGTAGGCGGAGTGGGTGTGGGGGTCGATGCGCACCCGGCAAGTGTACGGATGCGCCGGCCGCACCCCCGCGGCCGCCGAACCCGGTTGGCAGCCCTCGGCAGGCACCAAGTACCCGGCCTGCGCGCCCGCGTACCGGAAGCGCCCCTTAATGTGACGGCGCTTACTTGTTAGCCTGGTGGTATGAGCGCACGCACGCCGTCCGGCCCCCTCACACCGATCCGCTTCGGCATCATCGGCGCCGGCTTCATCGCCCGCTGGTTCGTTGAGGCCGCCGACGCCGTGGCCGACGCCCGCATCGTCGCCGTCACCTCCGCGCACCCGGAGCGTGCGGCCGCCTTCGCCGCCGAGCACGCCATCCCCGCCGCCTTCGCGTCGGTGGAGGAGATGCTCGCCGCCAAGGACGCCGACGGCGCCCCGCTGGTGGACGTCGTCTACGTCGGCTCCCCCAACCTGCTGCATCCCGAGCACACGCTCGCCGCCCTGGAGGCCGGCCGGCACGTGCTCGTGGAGAAGCCCTTCGCCCCCACCCCCGACCAGGCGCGGGCAATGGTGGCGGCCGCCCGGCGCAATGATCGGCTGCTCATGGAGGGGTGGCTGCCCGCCTTCGAGCCGGGCACGGCGGTGCTGCGCGACAACCTGCGGCGGCTGGGTCCGATCCGGCGCGCGCTGCTGGTCAAGGAGCAGTACTCCTCCCGCATGGACGCCTACCGTGACGGGTCTTTGCCGCCCGCGTTCAACCCGGCCATGGCGGGCGGTTCCCTCATGGACCTGGGCGTGTACCCGGTCAGCCTCGCGATCCACCTGTTCGGGGCGCCCACGCGGGTGACTGCCGCCGGGGTGCTGCTGGACTCGGGCGCGGACGCCCTGGGCACGGTCGTGCTCGACTACGCCGGCACCAGCACCGCCCGCCAGGTCCAGCCCGCAGGCTTCGAGGTGGTGTGCCTGCACTCCAAGACCTCCCCCGCCGGCACCGGCTCCGCGATCGCCGGCGACCACGCGGTGCTGACCCTGGACGACTGCCAGTGGCCCCAGCAAATCGCCCTACGCGGCCCCGCGGTGGGCACAGCCGGCGCCGGCAGCACGGCCGGCACGGACCGGGTCAAGGCGGCGGCCGGCGCCGACGCCGTCCAGGACCTGTCGGTTCAGCGCAGCGGGCCGGTACTCGCCTACGAGCTGGAGGCCTTCTGCCGCCTGGTGCGCTCCGGGGCACGCGAGTCGGAGCTGCACCCGCTGGCCAACTCGGTGGCCGCCGTCGAGGTGCTCTATGAGGCCCGCCGACAGGTGGGAGTGCGGTTCCCGGGCGACCCCGACTGACGCCACCACCGTCGCCTCGACCGCCCCACCCCGCGCCCCGGGCCGGGGGCCGCCGGCCGGGCCGCCTCCCGCTCGGCGAGCGTGCCACTATGGGGCCATGACCGATTCCGTATCCGACTCCCCCGCAACTTCCACAGCTGACGCCGAGGCACCCCAGACGCTCGCAGATCGCGGCAACAACCGCTCACACCGGCCCACCAACCAGGCCTTCCGCGACTTCATCGGCTCCGGCTGGGGCCCCCGCCCCGACACGCTGCCCGAGCGCTCAGCCGCCGCCCCCTGGGCGGCCGCCCGGCGTGAGACCCTGGGTGCCCTGTTCCCCGGCGACCGGCTGGTCATACCCGCCGGGGGCCTGGTGACCCGCAACAACGACTGCGACTACCGCTTCCGCCCGCACTCGGCCTTCGCCCACCTGGCCGGCACCGGCACCGACTTCGAGCCCGACGCCGTGCTCGTGCTGGAGCCGCTGGCCGCCGGCACCACCGGCGCCCGGGCCAGCAGCGCCGCGGGCAGGAGCGCCGGTTCCGCCGTCGTCGGGGATGCCGACACCCCGGGCGAGACCACGACCCCGCCCACCCACGAGGCGGTGCTGTACTTCCGTCCCCGCGCCTCCCGCAGCAGCGAGGAGTTCTACGCCGATACCCGTTACGGCGAGCTGTGGGTGGGGCGGCGCCCCTCGATCGAGGAAGTTGAGGCGGCCACCGGGATCCGCTGCGCCCACATCGACTCCCTGCCGGACGCACTCGCCAAGGACGCCGGCCCGGGCAGCGTACAGTTGCGGGTCATAGCCGCGGCGGACACGGCCGTGACCGCCCTCGTGGACCGCGTGCGCACCGCGGCCGGCCTGGCCGCCGGGCAGGACGCCCAGCAGGTGGATGACGCCCTGGCGGAGGCCACCAGCGAGCTGCGCCTGGCCAAGGACCCCTGGGAGGTCGAGCAACTACAGCGCGCAGTGGACGCCACCCGGGCCGGCTTCGACGACCTGATCCGCTCCATTCCGCGCGCCACCGGGCACTGGCGTGGAGAACGGGTGCTGGAGGGCGCCTTCGGCGCCAAGGCCCGCGAGGAGGGCAACGGGCTCGGCTACGAGACCATCGCCGCCGCCGGGAACCATGCCAACACCCTGCACTGGATCAATAACGACGGCGCCGTGCGCCCCGGCGAACTGGTGCTGGTGGACGCCGGCGTGGAAGTCGACTCCCTGTACACCGCCGACGTCACCCGCACCATCCCGGTGGACGGCCGCTTCACCGCCCCGCAGCGGCGCGTGTACCAGGCGGTCCTGGACGCCGCCGACGCCGCCTTCGCCCGCGCGGGCACCCCCGGCTGCCGCTTCCGGGACGTGCACACCGCCGCCATGGAGGTGATCGCCGCCCGCCTGGAGGCGTGGGGCATGCTGCCCGACGGCGTCACCGCCGCCGACTCCCTGGGGCCGGACGGCCAGTTCCACCGCCGCTGGATGGTGCACGGCACCAGCCACCACCTGGGCCTGGACGTGCATGACTGCGCCCAGGCGCGCCGCGAGATGAGCATGGATGCGGTGCTGCGCCCGGGCATGGTCTTCACCATTGAGCCTGGCCTGTACTTCCGCGCCGATGACCTGCTGGTCCCCGAGGAGCTGCGCGGCATCGGCGTGCGCATCGAGGACGACGTCGTCGTCGACCCCGACGGGAGCGTGCGGCGCCTGACGCAGGCGATCCCCCGCACCGTCGCGGAGGTGGAGGCCTGGGTGAGCGGGCTGATCGCCTGATCCCCGGCTGACGTGGCGGCGCAGTCCCTCGGCGCCGCCCACGGGTTTGCTGACGGCCCCTGGGCCCGGGCGGGCACGGATCACTATCATCCGAGGTGTGCCGCCGATTCATCAGCATTCGCACACCCCTGCCCCGGGTGCCTCCCGGGGTCGGCTCGCCGCCGTCCTGGGGCTGACGGCGGGCGTGCTGGTGGCCGAAGTCGTGTCCGCAGTGCTGACCGGCTCGCTGGCCCTGCTCGCCGACGCCGGGCACATGCTCACCGACGTCGTCGGCCTGGTCATGGCGCTGGTGGCCGCACACCTGTCCACCCGTCCCGTCACCGACCGCTCCACCTGGGGCCTGCGGCGCGCCGAGATCCTGGGCGCCGCGCTCCAGGCGGCGCTGCTGGGGACCGTCGGAGTCGTCGTCGGCGTGCGGGCGGTGATCACGCTCGTGGGCGGCGCCGAGGTGGAGGCACACGGCATGCTGGTCATGGGCGTGATCGGCCTCGCCGCCAATATGGTGGGGCTGCTGCTCCTTTCCGGCGGCCGCAACGGCAATCTCAACATGCGGGCGGCCTTCCTGGAAGTCGCCAACGACGCCCTGGGCAGCGTGGGCGTGATCGTGGCGGCGGCCGTGGTGGCACTGACCGGCTGGGCGCGCGCCGATGCAGTTGCCTCCCTGGTGATTGTCGCCCTGATCGTGCCGCGGGCCTTCTCGCTGCTGCGCACAGCCGTCGGTGTGCTCATGGAGCGCACCCCAGAGGCACTCGACCTGGCTGAGGTGCGCCTCCACCTGCTGGCGGTCGACGGCGTCGAGCAGGTGCATGACCTGCACGCCTGGACCGTCGCCTCAGGACTGCCGGTGCTCACCGCGCACGTGGTCGTCTCCGACGCCTGCCTGGCGCAGGGACGCACGGGCGAGGTCCTGGACGCGCTGCAGGCCTGCGTGGCCGAGCACTTCCCGGTGCATATCGAGCATGCGACCTTCCAGCTCGAACCGGCCGGACACCGCGCCCACGAGCACGCCCCCTGCGCCTGACTCCGCGTTCTAGCCGCGGGCGTCGCGGTAACGGCGCCGCGTCGGGGCGGGAACACGCACGGCGGCGGTATCCCCCTCCCCCTCCAGGTGCTCGCGGGCGAATGCGAGCGCGCTCGCCAGGCCCTCACGCCTCTGGTCGGCGCTCATGGTGCGGGTATTGACCTCGACGACGACCTGTCCCCCGGCCGCACCGAAACCGGTGTGCACCAGATGGCGCAGCACCCCGGCGCAGTCCTGATCGCCCTGCCCGGGCAGGAGGTGGTCGTCGCGGAATCCGGGCACGCCGTCGGTCAGGTGCACGTGCCGCAGGGTCGGCCCCAGGGCGCGCGCCATGGCCAGCGCATCAGACCCGGAGGTGGCCGCATGGGAGATGTCGAGCGTCACCGACCGATACCCCTGGCCAACCGGGTCCCAGGTCGGGAAGTACGCCTGGAAGTCCCTGGTGGAGTGGGCATTGCGGGGACGCCAGGTGAACATGTTCTCGACGCACAGGTGCACGCCGGCGGCGGACTCTCGCTGCGCCACTCCGGCCACGAAGGAGCGGGCGTAACGCGTCTGCCAGAAGAACGGCGGGTGCAGCACCACATTGGACGCCCCCAGTGCACGCGCCAGCTCGATGGAGCGGTCGACCTTCCCCCATGGGTCGGCGCCGAATACCGCGCGGGTCAGCAGCAGCGTCGGCGCGTGGACCGCCAGCACCGGCACCCCGTAGCGCCGTACCAGGGCCGACAGCGCCTCGGCGTCCTGCGTCGCCCGCTCCGCCCACACCATGACCTCGACGCCGTCATAGCCCAGCTGGGCGGCCAGGGCGAAGGTGTCCTCCACCTCACCCGGGTACACCGAGGAGGTGGACAGGCCCACCTGGATCGAAGCCGCCGCAGCGCCTACCGGGCTCACGGGTGCGTGCACGACGGGGCGCATGGGAGCCAGGGGGCGGGCGCGCGCGGAGGGACGCTACGCGCGTGGGGCATCGTCCGGGCGCCGGAGGTACGGGTCATCATCGGTTTCATTGTGTCCCGTTACCCGGCCGTCTGTCTGCGCTTCGGACTGACCGGAATCGGTGCTCGGCGCCCCCGTCGGCTGCGTTCCCTCACCCGCCGCGGGCACCGGCGCGCCCGGGCCCGACGACGTGGCGCCGGCCTCGGAATGCCCCCGCGTGTACGCCTGCGGGTCGACGCCCTCGGGCAGGCGCACGCCGAAGCGGGGCTGCTCATCCGGCCGGGATCCGAAGGTGCTGGGTCCCTGGCCCCGGGCCTGCTGCCGGGCCGCACGGCGCTCCTCGGCCCGGCGCGCCGCCTCGCCGCCACGGGTCAGGTTGCCGGGAATATCAGCGAGCGCATGCGCCGCCTCCGCCGCCATCTGTGAGGCGATGATCGAGTAGCGCGAAGCCACCACCTGGCTGATTGAGGTGAAGTCACGCTTGCCGCGAGTGACGGCATAGGAGATCACCTGGAAGATCATCCCCCAGATGACACCCATGAAGACCGCGGCGATCAGCACCGTGCCCGTCCCTGAGTTGGGGCCGAGCAGCAGCATCATCGCGCCGAAGAACAGTCCGATCCACAGCCCGGACATGGCACCGTTGGCAACCGCGCGGCCCCAGCTCATGCGGCCGGTGATGCGCTCGACCTGGCGCAGGTCGGTGCCGATGATCGCCAGGTACTGGACCGGGAAGCCGCTGTCGGACAAGGAGTCGACCGCATGCTGCGCCTCCGCGTAGGTCGTGAATGAGGCGACCTCATCGCCGCGCGGGATGCCTCCCCGCACCATGCCGAGCGGCGCGGCCTGCATGGAGAACTGACTCTGGCTCATGGGCACATCGTCCCACGGCGCCCGGCCGCGCGAGTAACTTCTTCGAGCGGCGAAAACGTAAGGCGGCAGCAACACCGTCACGTCGATAGGCTGCCGTCGTGGAAAGCACCAAGACGCGCAGCACCCTCAGAGTCTTCGTCGCCCGGCTCGTGGGCACAACGGTCTTCGATCCGCTCGGCGATGCCGTCGGCAAGGTGCACGACGTCGTCACGCTGATCCGCCTGCGCGGGCAGCCTCGCGCCGTCGGCCTGGTCATTGAGGTCGCGGGCCGCCGCCGCGTGTTCCTGCCGCTGTCACGGGTGACCGCGATCGAACCGGGCGCCGTCATCACCACCGGGCTGGTGAACATCCGCCGCTTCGAGCAGCGCCGCGTGGAGACGCTGGTCGTCGGCGAGCTGCTGGACCGCGTGGTCACCATGCGGGACGGCTCGGGGAGCGTGACCATCCGCGACGTCGCCATCGAGCGCGATCGCGGCATGGACTGGAAGGTGACGCGCCTGTTCGTGCAGCGGGGCTCCTCCGGCCCCCTGGGGCTGCGCCGCGGCGAGACCTTCACCGTCCGCCCCGACGAGGTCACCGGGCTGGCCGGATCCGCCGATCAGCAGGGGGCCACTGCGCTACTGGCCACGATGGAGGGGCTTAAGCCCGCCGACCTGGCCGACGTGCTCTCCGACCTGCCGCTGCCCCGGCAGCTGGAGGTCGCCGCCGAGCTGTCCGATGAGCGCCTGGCGGATGCCACCGAGGAGCTGTCCGACGACGAGGCCGTGGCCCTCCTCACCGGTCTGGATGCCGCCCGCGCCGCCGACGTCCTGGACGCCATGCAGCCCGACGACGCCGCCGACCTGGTCTCCGCCCTGCCCGCCTCCATGGCCACCCGGCTGCTTGACCTGATGGAGCCGGAGGAGGCGGAGGACGTGCGCCGTCTGATGACTTACGACGAGTACACCGCCGGCGGGCTGATGACCACCGAGCCGATCATCCTGCCGCCGGAGTCGACGGTCGCCTCCTTCCTGGCGCAGGCCCGCAAGGCGGAGGTGCCGCCCGCCCTGGCCGCCGTCGCCTTCGTATGCCGCCCCCCTCTGGAGTCCCCCACGGGCCGGTTCCTGGGTATGGTCCACTTGCAGCGCGCCCTGCGGGAGCGCCCCCAGCAGCTGCTCGGCTCCATCCTGGACAAGGACCTCGACGACGTTCACGCCGACGACTCGATCGGCACCGTCACCCGTCTGCTGGCCACATACAATCTCACGGCCATACCCGTGCTCGACGACGCTGGCCGCCTGCTCGGTGCCGTGTCCGTCGACGACGTCCTGGACCACCTCATGCCCGACGACTGGCGGGAGGCGGATGACGCCGTCACCGACGAGATGATTGAGAGGAGCGCCAATGCCTAATCAGCTCGACCAGCCCCTGTCGAAGAACCGCTCCCGGTGGATGCGCTGGACGCATCCCTCCCGCTCCCGCTCCGACGGCTTCGGGCGCTTCGCCGAGGCCACCGCACGCTTCATGGGCTCGCCCAAGTTCGTGCTGTACATGACGGTCTTCGTCGTCGCCTGGATCGCCGCCAACATCCTGCTGGCGAAGATCAATGCGGACGCCCCCTGGGACCCCTACCCCTTCATTCTGCTCAACCTCGCCTTCTCCACCCAGGCCTCCTACTCGGCGCCGCTGATCCTGCTGGCGCAGAACCGGCAGGACGACCGCGACCGGGTCACCGCCGAGCAGGACCGCCAGCGCGCCGAGCGCAACCTTGAGGACACCGAGTTCCTCACCCGGGAGATCGCCTCCCTGCGTCTGGCCATGAATGACGTGGCCACCCGCGACTTCGTGCGTTCCGAGCTGCGCAGCGTCCTGGAGGAGCTGCTCCAGGAGGAGCGCCGCACCCGCGAGGAGCTGCACGAGGACCTCATGGATGATGGCGACGCCGACGCCCCGGATGCGCCCCGCAGTGAACGCGGGGAGCACTCCCCACGGGCCTGACACGCCCACGGGCCTGACACGGTCGGCTCGGCCGCGGCGCCGCCACCGCGGTAGTACCCGTATTCCCGCCACCTCCGGTCGGCGGCGTGCTCCTCACCACCATGGCTGCCGGTGGAGTCCACTCCTGCGGGCCATAGGATTGTGGCATGAGCCTGCCCACCGAAGACGCCGTCCGTGAGGCGCTGGCACGGGTGATCGACCCCGAGCTGCGCCGCCCGATCACCGACCTCGGCATGGTCGAATCCATCGCTGTGGGAGCCGACGGCGTCGTCACCGTCGGGGTGCTGCTGACAGTGGCGGGCTGCCCCCTGCGGGACACGATCACCGCTGACGCCCGCAAGGAGGTCGGCGCCCTCGACGGGGTCACCGACGTAAACGTCAACCTGGGGGTCATGACCGACGAGCAGCGCGCCGAGCTGCGCACCCGCCTGCGCGGCGGGGCCGCCGAGCCGGTAATCCCCTTCACCCAGCCGGGGAACCTCACCCGCGTCTACGCGGTCACCTCCGGCAAGGGCGGGGTGGGCAAGTCCTCGGTCACCGCCAATCTCGCCGCGGCGATGGCGTCCCAGGGCCTGAGCGTCGGCGTTGTCGACGCCGACATCTACGGCTTCTCCATCCCCCGCATGCTGGGTGTGGATCAGGTGCCCACGCAGCTGGACGGCATGATCGTCCCGCCCCTCGCCCACGGGGTGAAGGTCATCTCCATCGGCATGTTCGTGGAGGACAAGCAGCCGGTCGTGTGGCGCGGCCCCATGCTGCACCGGGCGGTGCAGCAGTTCCTCTCCGACGTGTTCTGGGGGGACCTGGACGTGCTGCTGCTGGACCTGCCGCCGGGAACCGGGGACGTCACCATCTCGGTGGCGCAGCTGCTGCCGGATGCGGAGATCCTGGTGGTCACCACCCCACAGACCGCGGCCGCAGAGGTGGCCGAGCGCACCGGGCTGATCGCATCGCAGACTCACCAGAAGGTGGCCGGCGTAATCGAGAACATGTCCTACTTGCCGCAGCCTGACGGCTCGCACCTGGAGATCTTCGGCACCGGCGGCGGGCAGGCGGTCTCGGAGTCGTTGACCAACGCGCTCGGCTACGAGGTGCCACTGCTGGCCCAGCTGCCGCTGGACATCCGCCTGCGTGAGGGCTCCGACGTCGGCGTCCCCGCAACGATCGCGCGCGGCGGCGCGCCTGCCACCGACTCCCCCGCGGCTGTGAAGCTGGCTGCGGTAGCCCGAAGGCTCGGGCACCGCGCGCGCGGGCTGTCCGGCATGTCTTTGGGCATCAGCCCGGTTTCCGCCGGCTGACTCCCGGCTTCCCCCGGCTCCGCGCGACGCCGGCGGGCCACACCGCATCGGCGCGACCCGTCGGCCGCACGCGCGCCTGCGCGTAAGGTCAACCGACCTCGGCGAGGGCCGCTTCTGCGCGGGTACGGGCGGCCTCGTTGGCGGCCCGCACAATGTCGCGCGGTGAGACGGGACGCACACGCGGCCCGTCACCGTCCTGCTCCACGGCCCCCAGGGTTGAGGGAATGAGTGCGGCCGACTCGACGCCGTCGGCGGCAATGGTCTCCGGTGCCTGCGCGCCCTCGGCGGGCTCGGCCGGCTGCACCTCGGGAATCTCCGCCGTGGCGGTTTCGCCCGCCTCCAGTGCGAGCTTGGCGGAATCGGTCGGTGCGGCGGCACTCACCTGGGGCAGCTCGGCGGTGACCGCGGCAGCCTCGGCCGCCGCCTGCTCCGGGTCCTTGTCCTGACGCTGCGGAGTCGCGGCGGCCTGCTCCGCCTGCTGCTGGGCGGGCTCGGCGGCGTCGGCAACCGCGGAATCCACACGTGCCGCCGCGGCCGTTGCCGCTCCGACCGACGCCGCCCGTGCGGCGCGGGTCTCCTCCGCCTTGTCCTCGATCATCTTTGACAGGGACTTGGACTTGCCCGTGCTCTTACCGCTCACTGCGGCCGCCGCCTCATTCGAGGCCTCCTTGGCCGTCTCGACGACCGACTGGAAGGGGTTGGTCAGGTCCCGGCGGATGGCCTCCAGGTCCTCCCCCAGCGCGTCGCGCACGATCTTGCGCGGGTCGTAGTTGCGCGGGTCCAGGTCTGACAGGTCAAGGTCGCCGAGCTCGGGACCGACCTCCTCTGCGATCTGGGCCTTGGTGTTGTCCAGGAAGACACGCAGCCTGCGCACGCCCTGCGTCAGCTTGCGGGTGTACTCGGGCAGCCGCTGCGGCCCCACCACAATGACCACCACCAGCAGGAGGACGAAGAACTCCGCACCTGAGATACCCGGAAGCATGTGGCCAGTATAGGGAGAAGTATGGGCAAACAGGCATGCGGGGGCGCGCGGGAACCGGTCCGGACCTGAAACAATGGGCGCGATCCCCGCGCCGGGCCCCCGGCGCCGTCGGGGTGACACGGCTACGCGGCCCAGTGCCGCAGAAGGGGCACATGGTGGCTGCTGACAAGACGCTGAGCTGGTCCTATACGGAGGAGTTCCCGGTCGAGGCCGAGACCGCCGCGCAGGCGCGCCTGCGCGGCATCGAGCTGGGCACCGACCCGGTGTCACCGGCAACCGGCGCCGCACTGCGCATGCTGACGGCGGCCACCTCGGCGAAGTCCGTCGCCGAGGTGGGCACCGGCACCGGCGTGTCCGGACTGTGGCTGCTGGACGGCATGGGCGCCGACGGCGTGCTGACAACGATCGACGTCGAACCAGAGTTCCAGCGCGAGGCCCGTCGTGCCTTCGACGAGGCCGGCTACCCGGGCGCCCGCACCCGCATCATCCAGGGGCGCGCATCCGACGTCATGCCCCGCATGGCCGCGCACTCCTACGACATGGTGGTGCTGGACCTCGGCCCCGAAGAGGCGGCTGCGCTGACACCGCAGGCGATCCGTATGCTGCGCCCCGGCGGCGTCCTCGCGGTGACGCATGCGCTATGGAATGACCACGTCGCCGATCCGGCTCGCCGCGATGCCACCACGGTGGCTGCGCGTGAGCTGGGAAAGACGCTGCGGGACGAGGACAGCCTGCTCACCTCGCTGCTGCCGGTCGGCGACGGTCTGCTGGTCGCCGTCCGCCGGGCCTGAGCGGCCCGGCCGGGCGGGTTCGCCAGCTCCTGAGCCCGTGCGCAGCGCCAACGCGGCGCTGCTGCTCGGCTCACGGCCGAGCACAGACTCGGTGATTGCTCAGTACTTGACGGAGGCCAGCGCCTCCTGCAGCTCCTTGATCTCGTCGGGCGTAATCTCAACAACCAGACGTCCACCGCCCTCCAGCGGCATCCGCATGATGATGGAGCGGCCCTCCTTGACGACCTCGAGCGGCCCGTCGCCGGTCCTGGGCTTCATGGCAGCCATGTGCTCCCCTTTCACTGATGATTCGCGGACTTTTACCGCTTCTCCCAGTTGCATTCTACGGCATCATTACGCCAGTTCGGGCGCAAACGTGGCTGACTCCACGCCTACGCCCCGGCGCTCGGGCCACCCCCGGGCCGTTGCTTCGGCCCCTTACTGGGCCACCCAGTCGGAGCGGTCTGGAGTGCGTGTGAGCCCGTTGGCGCGCATGATCCGGGCGGCGTCGACCACGAATTCCACCGCATCCTCGGCCGTGTCCACCACCCGCATCAGGGCGATGTCATCGGCGTCGATCGTCGCCGCCTCCACCAGCGTCTCACGCATCCAGTCCACCAGGCCGCCCCAGAACGCCGAGCCCACCAGGGCAATCGGGAACGAGGGCACCTTCTGGGTCTGAACCAGAGTGACCGCCTCGAACAGCTCGTCGAGCGTGCCCATTCCCCCGGGCATGATGACGAATCCATCGGAGTACTTCAGGAACATGGTCTTGCGGGCGAAGAAGTACCGGAAGTTCACTCCCAGGTCCACGTAGTCGTTCATGCCCTGCTCATGCGGCAACTCGATTCCCAGCCCCACGGAGATGCCGCCGGCCTCACGGGCGCCCTTGTTGGCCGCCTCCATGATGCCGGGGCCACCACCGGTGATGACGGCGTAGCCGGAGTCGGCCAGTCCCGCCCCGATCTGCTCGGCCAGGGCGTAGGCGGGGTCGTTGGCGGGGGTCCGCGCCGATCCGAACAGGCTGATCGCCGGCCCGACCTCCGCGAGCGCGCCGAAGCCCTCCACGAACTCGGACTGGATGCGCAGGACCCGCCACGGATCGGCGTGCAGCCAGTCGGCGTCGCCGCGGCGGTCCAGCAGGCGGGCATCGGTGGTACGAGCGGGGATCTGGGCGCCGCGGAGCATCACCGGACCCTTCCGGTAGGTCTCGCGCGAGCCGTTCTTCACACGCGGCTTGTCGCCACGATTGGTGTCCTTAGCCATAATGAGCATGATCCCCTACCGCACGCGCACGTGGCGGCGGCGTGCTGGGCGAGTCCGGTTCCTGTGTGCCGGATGTGCTCACCACCACCCATGACAGCGGTCACGGCCAGGTCGACCGCGGACTTCTGCACGGTACGGTCACCCCATGACATATCCGCACCAGCACGCGGTCACCCAGGATCTGGACGCCGCCGTGACCGCCTGGATCACCGAGGATCCGGACCCCGAAACCCGTAGGGAACTGAGCGATCTGCTCTCCGCGCACCGTGATGGCGACGACGCCGCCACGGCCGCCCTCGCCGACGCCTTCTCCGGCACCCTCCAGTTCGGTACTGCCGGGCTGCGCGGGCGCCTGGGCGGGGGTCCCAACCGCATGAATCGCGTCGTCGTCATCCGCGCCGCCGCGGGCCTGTCCGCCTACCTGCATGAGAAGCTGGGAGACGGCTTCCGCGTGGTCATCGGCTATGACGCCCGCCACGGCTCCGCCCGCTTCGCCCGCGACACCGCCGCCGTCGTCACCGGCGCCGGCGGGCATGCCATCCTCTTCGAATCCCACTGCCCGACGCCGGTTCTCGCCTTCGCCCTGCGCCGCCTGGGCGCCGACGCCGGCGTCATGGTGACAGCCTCACACAACCCGCCGCAGGACAATGGCTACAAGGTCTACCTCGGCGGCCGCGCCGTGACCGGTTCCGGGCAGGGAGCCCAGATCGTCCCGCCGCACGACGCCGGCATCGCGGCGAAGATCGCCGCCGTCGGCCCGCTCGCCTCCGTGCCCATGCCCCAGGACGGCTGGGAGACGCTCGGGGCGGACATGGTTGAGGAGTACGTGCAGCGGGCGGTCAAGGCGGCCCGCACCCGGGCCGTCGCCCCGCTGCGGATCGTGCTGACCGCCATGCACGGGGTGGGTGGCCAGATCTGCCGGGAGGCGCTGACCCGGGCGGGCTTCAACGACGTCGTGGTGGTGCCCGAGCAGTTCGACCCGGATCCGGACTTCCCCACCGTCACCTTCCCCAATCCGGAGGAGCCCGGCGCCCTGGATCTGGCCATCGCACGGGCCCGGGAGGCGGGTGCGGACCTGATCATCGCCAATGACCCCGACGCCGACCGCTGCTCCGCCGCCGTGCCGGACGAGCACGCCCGCGGCGGCTGGCGGCAGCTGACCGGCGATGAGGTCGGCGCGCTGCTGGGCGAGCAGGCCGCCGAGCTGGCCGCCTTCACCGGCACCGGCGTACTGGCGAACTCGATCGTCTCCTCCCGCCTGCTGCGCAGGATCGCCCAGGCCCACGGGCTCGCGCACCGCAATACGCTCACCGGCTTCAAGTGGATCAGCCGCGTGCCCAATCTGGTCTTCGGCTACGAGGAGGCGCTGGGCTACTGCGTGGATCCGGCCGCCGTGCGGGACAAGGACGGCATATCCGCCTCCGTGCGCCTGGCGGTGCTGGCCTCCACGCTCAAGCAGCAGGGGCGCACCCTCGACGATCTGCTGGACCGACTGGCCCGCGAGCACGGCCTGTACGCCACCAGCCCGCTGAGTGTGCGGGTGGAGGACATCAGCTTCATCACCGACGCCATGGAGCGGCTGCGCGCCGGCGGCGCGCCGGCGGCGCTGGCGGGCTCGCCGGTGGTGGACGTCTTCGACCTGATGGACGGCGCCGATGACGGCAATGGGGAGCGCCTGCCCGCCACGGACGGCCTGATCTTCAAGACCGCGGCCGACGACCGGGTGGTCGTGCGCCCCTCGGGCACCGAGCCGAAGCTCAAGTGCTACTGCGAGGTGGTCATGCCGGTGCCGGTCGACGAGCCTGTGGAGGTGGCGCGCCGCGCCGCCGCCAAGCGGCTGGAGGCCATCAAGACGGACCTACGCGGCGTCCTGGGGATCTGACGTAGGAGCCGAGCTCCGACGCCGCGTATACCAGGCCACAGGCCACGGCGATCGTTCCCCCGACCGACCATTCAAAACCTACCGCCAGCCACAGTCCCGCCAGGCAGCAAATCGCGCCCAGGGCCGCTGAGCCGATCAATAGGCCCGATGTTGATCGCGCTCGGGAACGGACCGTTGCCGCTGGCGCAGCGATCAATGCAATCGGAAGGATTGTGCCCACTGCCGGTATGAGTACGCAGATATTGAGACAGATGAGGACCAGCACCGTCCACTCCGGAAGGCGCGGATTCAATCCTGCAGCCCGGTAGGCGACGGAATCGAAGCAGTACAGCTCCAGATGACGTCCAGCCACGACGACTATGATCACCGTTACGGTCAGCACCGCTACCGTCAGCGCAACATCGGCGCGATTGACGTTGAGCACCGAGCCGGTCAGGAAGCCGTCCACCTTCAGCGGCAACGGGGCGAACCAGGTGCTAAGCAGGTACCCCAAGGCAAAGCCCACGGCCAAGACAATGCCGGCTGCGGCCTGTGAGGAGATGCCGGGAAGGTCGCTGAGCCGCCGCATCAGCCACGTCATCGGCGCGCACATGAGCAATGCCCCAAGCAGTACCGCGATAGACAGCATCTCGTACCCGACCCGCGCCCCCGTCAATGCTGTTCCGACCGCTGTCGCCGCTACCACTCCGGTCACCGCACCAGGGAACGTGGCGTGAGTTATAGACTCGGCGAAGAACACGCGCCGACTGATCACCGCCAGGGCTCCCACCAAGCCGGACAAGACCCCCATCAGGACGGTCTCCGCCAGGGGCAGAGCCAGCAGTTCCATGGAGACGTTCATCCCCGCCTCCTCCGCCACACACTGATGAACACCGCCGTCAGTAGCGCAGCCGCCATCACCATCACCACACAGGCCTGAGGGGACACCGGACGCGGCAGCGGCATGGCGGACAACAGCATTCCCAAATAGCCTCCTCCCAGACCGATACCGACGGAAATCCCCAGCATTGCAGACATGTCTTTCGCCAGTAGCCTGGCGGTGGTCCCGGGAATCGTGAGAAAGCCGATAACCAGCAGCGTTCCCACCGCCGTAGCGGCTGAGACGACCACGGCTGCAATCGCCATGTTCAGCACCAGATCGAGCGCCAACACACGTTGTCCTCCCGTGCGCGCGCCCACCGCGTCGAAGGCCCGGTACACCTGTTCCTTCCAAGTGCCACCCACTAGCAGCAGGGCGACTCCGCATACCACCAGCGCCTGCGCCAGGCGCAAATCCGTGACCTCCAAGAGCCTACCGAAGGTGAGCGCCTCCAGTTGACCAGATCTGTCACCGGTGCGCAGCAACAGGATCAGACCCACCGAGAAGAATCCGGTGAGCACTACAGCGGTGCCCGCCTCGGACGCGTCCCGCCTGCTGCGGTGACTGATCAGGGTCAGTATTCCCGCGGCCACAGCCCCGGCGGCGCACGCCGCCGGGATGACCGCATCGATTCCCCCACTTATCGCGCCGATCACGATCCCGGGAAATACGGCGTGGACTAGCGCCTCGGCGTGGAACTCGGCCGAACGCAGGTTCACCAGTACCCCCACGGCCGCACCTACAATTGCAAGCGCCACCAGCATTACCAGCGGCCTGAACAGGTATGGTGCGCTCGCCAGTGAACTGAGGCCCGGAACACCGATCAGAAGCAAGCGCAGCGATTCCAATCCCTGGGAGAAGACGTTCACTGTTCGACTCCCGACGGGACCCGCTGGGCAGCGGCGATGCCGCACCCCCGCCCGCCCGCGGCCGCCCCGGATGTGAGCACCGTGTTTGCAGCCGCCGCACCATAGGCCTCGTCAATATAGCCGGGTACAAGCACCTCTTCACGGGGGCCGAAGGCGATCTGGCGGCCGGCCAGCAGCACCACCTGTTCACAGACCTCACGTGCAAGCACCAGATCATGCGTGGAGACGATGACCGCGACGCCGGCGGCCTTCAGATCGGCCAGGATCCGCAGCAGCGCATCACGGTTGGGCTGGTCCAGGCCATTGAAGGGCTCATCCAGCAGCACGATCTCAGGACGCGAGGCAATGGCCCGCGCCAGCAGTACGCGCTGCTGCTGTCCTCCAGATAGGGTGCCGAAGCGCCGGTCGGCCGCCGCGGCCAGGCCGACGGCGTCTAATGCCTGCCGGCAGCGTGAGCGTTGTTCCCTCCCCGGGCGACGCAGCAGCCCCAGCTCGGGATAGGTTCCCATGAGCACCACCGAGAGTGCGGTTACCGGAAATGTCGGATCCAGATCGCTGCTCTGAGGGACGTAGGCGATCGCACCGGGGCGTGCACGACCGGGTGCTGCGCCCAGCACCCTTACGCTGCCGGCGACGATGTCAACCATGCCGACCAGGGAGCGCAGCAGCGTCGTCTTGCCCGAGCCATTGGGGCCCACCAGAGCCAGTCCCCTACCGAGTTCAACCGAGCCGGTCACTCCGGTGACTACAGGAACACCTCCGTATGCGAAGGCCGCGTCCGCGAACTCGATCGCCGCCCCCGCGGCCGATTCTTGGGAGCTTCGCCCTCTACCGATGACGCTGGTACTCACGGCTGCACTGTTTGGGTAGGGGTCCAGGCACTTAACTGCTCGGGGATTGGAGCAACCTCGCCTCCCCACACGGTGGTCAGGTTGGTGACATTGTGCAGCAGCGATCCGATGTAGGTCTCACCGTCCGAGCCGGGCTCTCCCAGGGAGTCACCGTACAGGGCTTCGTCACCGATCACCGCGGTGACACCGGCCAGCTGGGCGACCTTCTCCACGGACCGGGGATTGTTGGAGTTCTCCGCGAAGATCGCGACGGCGCCGGAGGCCTTCACCGCGTCGGCAGTATCCTGGATCTTCTGGGCCGTAGCGTCCTGTTGGGCATTGAAGTCGCTCAGCGCCGCGCCTTCAAAACGGATGCCATAGGCACCGGAGAGGTATCCGAAGGCGTCATGGCTGGTGAACAGCACACGCTTGTCCTGGGGCACCGACTCCAGCGAGTTCGCCGCCCATTCGTCGAGCTCGCGGAGTCGGTCGGTGTAGGCCCGCACGTGTGCGCCCAGGGTCTGCGCCGAGTCCGGATCCGCGGAGGTCAGGGCATTGCCTATATTCGTCACCTGGACGACGGCGTTGGCGGGCGCGGTCCACACGTGCGGGTCGTAGCGGAACTCGACCTCCTCCCCGTCTTCGGGCGCGAAGGGCCAGGGCAGCACGTCGACAGCCTCCACGCCCCGATCGATCTTGTAGGGGAGTTCAGCCTCCTGCTCCTGCCTGACAGCTGCTGCATCTGCGTCACCGTCCACCTCTTGCGCGGTGAGTACGCCGGAGGTCACCACCATCGTGCCCTTGAACCCGCTGGCGGTCACCGCGTCGTCGAGGAAGTGCTCGAGGTCTACGCCGTTGACCAAGAACAGGTCGGCCTCGCTCAGAGCGCGCGACTGGCTGGCGGTCATCTCGTGATCGTGTGCGGATGCGTTCGGTGCCAGCAGGCAAGTGAGGGCGAGATGCGCCTTGGCGTCGGCCGCCTCCGCGCCGAGCTCTGTGGTGACGCCATCAGCACCTGTGCGCGTGAATGCCAGGTCCTGTCCGCCCGAGGCCAACTGGGTGACATAGTCACAGATCTGAGTGGTGGAGGCGACGACCTTGAGAGCGTCGTCGTTCGCGCTCGTGGCCTTCTGCGCTGAGCAGGCGACCAAAGGGGCTGCGACCATCGCGGCGGCGACCGCAAAAGCAGCGGGACGTCGCGAAGTGAAAACAGTTCTCATAGGCCGGATCATAATTTCGGGTACCCGAAATCTTCAAGTCGCGCTGCGCTCCGAACGGGATGATCCCGGCCTCCCGGGAGACGCCAAAAACCAAAGGCGCGGGATCCCGGGCATCTGAGCGCCGCCCCACCCGCCACCCCTCTTCGTCGAGGTCGGTCGAAGTAACCATCGAGATCGGTTACTTCGACCGACCTCGACGGTAACAACGACCGCCCTCGATGGGGATGGGGAGCGTGCGTCAGGCGGGCAGACCCTCGAGGATGGCGACGGTGGCGGACACGCCCAGCCGGGAGGCGCCGGCTTCGATCATGGCCAGCGCGGTGGCGGCGTCACGGATACCCCCGGAGGCCTTCACGCCCAGGCGATCCCCCACGGTGGCACGCATGAGCTCCACGGCGTGCACCGAGGCGCCGCCGGCGGGGTGAAACCCGGTGGAGGTCTTCACATAGTCGGCTCCGGCGGCCTCGGCGGCCCGGCAGACGGCGACGATCTCGTCGTCGGTCAGGGCCGCGGACTCGATGATGACCTTCAGCAGCCTGTCCCCCACGGCCTCCTTGACGGCGCGAATGTCCGCCTCGACGCCCTCATAGTCGTGCTCCTTAACGAGCTTGAGGTTCACGACCATGTCGACCTCATCCGCGCCCTTGGCCACGGAGTCGGCGGCCTCGGCGGCCTTGACAGAGCTGGCGTGCGCCCCGGAGGGGAATCCGCACACCGTGGCCACGCGCAGCCCGGCGGGCGCCTGGACCGGCAGCTGGTTGGGGGACACGCACACCGAGTAGGTGCCCAGCTCAGCCCCCTGAGCGATCAGCGCGGCCACCTGCTCCCCGGTGGCCTCGGGCTTGAGCAGAGTGTGGTCGATAACGGCGGCTACTTCCGCACGAGCGGGCATGGCATTCCTCTCACTAGTTGATCTGAATTCGCTGTAGGTCTATTCAACGGGTGCTGCCCGCCGTGAGCGGCGGAGCGATGACGGCGAGCACGCGGGGCCAGTAGCCCAGCTCGCGGGGTCCCGGCCCGCTCTTCACACGGGCGGCGAGCAGATCCAGGGCGCGCACGGCGCCGCTGGAGGGGTCATAGATGTGGGCGTGCCCGGGGCCGGGATCCTTCAACCCGGCACCCCGCCAGGGCAGGGCCAGCACGTAATGCCGCGGGATCGCGGGGGCGGCAGCTGCCACGCGGCTCAGCGCACGCCATGCGCGCCCGACGTCATTACGCGGTATCACCAGTGGGCCGCCGGTGAGCAGGACCGCTGGTACCCCGTCCTCCAACCGCGCTCGCAGCTCCCCGACGACGGCCGGCCAGTCCCCTGCGTGGTCATCCACCCAGTTCACGGTACAGGCGCCGACGCCGCACCCCAGCTGCCGGAGCAGGCGGGTCAGCTCGGCGGACACGGCCCAGGGCGTGGATCCCAGGCGCCGGGTCCAGGGCAGCGGGCCGAGTGGCCCGCGTGCATGCCGGTTCATGGCGCGCTGCAAGCCCCTCTGAGCCGCTGCGAGTGAGTCCTGAAGCATTCGGCCGGCACGGGCGGAGGAGGCCTGCCCTGGCAGCGCCGCGGCGGTGCCGGGCTCGGTCAGCAGGAGTCGAGCGGCCAGGAGCGCGGTTGCCCCACAGGTGGTGCCGTCGCACTGAGTGAGCGTGACGGCGTCGCCCGCCTGGGTGAAGCCGCCGACGCGCAGACGGCCGTTCGCCACCCGTACCCCGGGAACCGGGACTGTCGGTGGGAGAGCAGCAGCCACGACGGGCTCAGACGATCCGGTCCAGCACGACGCCGCTGCGGCGTCGTGCGATGGCGTCCCGCGACTCCGGGGCGTCGGCGGGGCAGATCGTGATCGCGCCGTCCAGGGCGGCGCGGGCGCGGCCGAAGCGCTCCGGGGTGGCGGTGTGCAGGGTGAGCAGCGGCTGCCCGGCGCGCACGCTGTCGCCCGGCTTGGCGTGCATCTCCACTCCTGCGACTGCCTGCACGGGGTCTTCCTTGCGGGCGCGGCCGGCCCCCAGGCGCCAGGCGGCCACGCCCACACCGAGCGCGTCCAGGCGGGTCAAGACGCCGTCCTCGCCGGCCGTCACCACCTCCGTCTCCGGCGCCCGCGGCAGGCACGCATCGGGGTCGCCGTCCTGGCGGCGAATCATCTCGCGCCACACGTCCATGGCGCGCCCGTCCCCGAGCGCGGCGCGCAGCTCCGACTCATCCACCGGCCGCCCGGCGGCGTCGAGCATCTCCCGGGCAAGCGCCACGGTCAGGTCGACGACGTCGGCGGGGCCACCGCCCGCAAGCACCTCTACGGCCTCACGCACCTCCAGGGCATTGCCCGCAGTGCACCCCAGCGGGGTCGACATGTCGGTGAGCAGGGCGCGAGTGGTCACGCCGGCGTCGGTGCCGAGCGCCACCATCGTCTGGGCGAGCTCGCGCGCCTGAGCCGCCTCCTTCATGAAGGCTCCGGAGCCGACCTTGACGTCCAGCACCAGTGCGCCGGTGCCCTCGGCGATCTTCTTGCTCATGATGGAGGAGGCGATCAGGGGCACACAGGAGACGGTGGCGGTGGTGTCGCGCAGTGCGTACAGCTTCTTGTCGGCCGGGGCCAGTCCACTGCCGGCGGCACAGATGACGGCGCCGGGGCCGTCGACGGACAGCATGTCCAGGATCTCTGCGTTGGTCAGCGCGGCCCGCCAGCCGGGAATCGACTCGAGCTTGTCCAGGGTGCCGCCGGTGTGGCCCAGGCCGCGGCCGGACAGTTGCGGGACACTGACGCCGAAGACGGCCACGAGCGGTGCCAGGGGCAGGGTGATCTTGTCACCCACCCCGCCGGTTGAGTGCTTGTCCGCGGTGGGCCGGTCCAGGGAGGAGAAGTCCATGCGCTCCCCGGAGCGGATCATGGCGTCGGTCCAGCGGGCGATCTCACCCCGGTCCATGCCGTTGAGGTAGATCGCCATCGCCAGTGCGCTCATCTGCTCGTCGGCGACCGCCCCACGGGTGTAGGCGTCCACCACCCAGTCGATCTGGGCGTCGGTCAGCCGGCTCCCGTCCCGCTTGGCGGCGATCACGTCGACGGCGTCGAAGGGCTCCACCCCAGAAGCCGCTGCAGGGTTGGGGGGCAGTTCAGCGGATGCGGTCACGGGCGGCCTCCTTCAGGAGCTGGTGCGGGTCCACCGGTGACCCGGGCGATATCGGCTTGTGTGAAGCGGTCAGGCAGCACCTGGTCGATGGTCATGACGCCCGACGGCATGGCCAGCAGCATGTCCGGGTGGGCGTGCTCGGACAGCACCTGCCGGCAACGCCCGCACGGGGAGCAGGGCTGCCCGTCGCCGTCGACGCACGCGAAGGCGACCAGGCGTCCGCCGCCGGTGCGCACGAGTTCGGACACCAGCCCGCACTCGGCGCACAGCGCGACGCCGTAGCCGGCGTTCTCCACGTTGCAGCCGGACACGAGGCGGCCGTCGTCGACCAGGGCGGCCGCCCCCACCCGGAAGTGGGAGTAGGGCGCGTAGGCGCGCCGCATGGCCTCAGTGGCCAGCTCCCGCAGCCGCGCCCACATGTGCGCGTCGACGGCGGGCGCGGCGCCGGAGACGGCCCGGGCCGGCCCGGCCGCGTAGTTGTCGGTGCCGATCACGGGTACGGGACCCCCTCGGCGGCGGGGGCGCGCACGCGACCGACGAAGCCGGCCACGGCGAAGACGGTCACGATGTAGGGGATCATCAAGATGATGTTCGCCGGAATCGGGGAGCCGATGACGGACAGCGTCTGCCCCACCGCAGAGGCGAAGCCGAACAGGAGCGCGGCGTAAAGGGTGCCGATGGGGTTCCAGGCGCCCAGGATCATGGCCGCCAGGGCGATGTAGCCGTTGCCGGATGACATGTCCTTGGTGAAGGCCAGTCCGGAGCCGATGGTGAAGAAGGCGCCACCCAGGCCCGCCAGCGCACCGCCCAGCATCAGGTTGTTCACGCGGGTACGCATGACGTTGATGCCGACGGTGTCCGCGGCCCGCGGGTGCTCACCACAGGCGCGCATGCGCAGACCCCAGCGGGAGCGGAACAGCATGAAGGACAGCACCGCGACGGCCGCGTACATCAGGTACACCAGGATCGTCTGCCGGAACAGCACCGGGCCGATGACCGGAATCTGCGAGAGCACCGGGATGGGAATGGTGGGCAGGCGCATGGAGGCGTTCAGCCGCGTCGGGTTGTCGCTGAGGACGGTGGAGAACAGGAAGCTGGTCAGGCCGGAGACGAACACGTTCAGCACCACGCCGACGACGATCTGGTTGACCCGGTACTTCAGACCGAACAGCGCCAGCAACAGCGCCACCAGGATGCCGGCGAAGGGCGCGGCGATCATGCCGGCCCAGGCGGAGCCGGTGATCGAGGCGACCACCGCACCGAGGAAGGCGCCGCCGAGCAGCTGCCCCTCGATGGCGATGTTGATGGTTCCCGAGCGCTCCCCCACCACGCCGGCCAGCCCCCCGAAGACGAGCGGCACGGACAGCGCGAGCGTGGAGGACAGGATTGTCACCAGCGGGATGACGGTGGAGCGTCCGGCACCGGCCCAGGTGAGGAAGGCGATGATGAAGGTGGCGCCGAGCAGTAGGCCCGCCCAGGTGCCGATCTTCATGCGCGTGACCGCACGAGTCCACAGGTACGCGGTCACGGCCACGGCAACCAGCACCATGACGGCGATCACCGGGCGAGCGCCGAGGGTGATCACGGGGATCTTCAGGAAGTCGGCCTTCGTCGCCAGCTGGAAGCGGGTGTCGCCGTGGCTGACCACCCCCATGAGTATTTCCAGCAGGGCGACGACCATGCCGGTAATCGGGAGCTTGAGCGCGATCGGCTCGCGGACGACCACGGGCATGTCCTGCGGGGCAGCGTCGCTGCTCGGTGCGACTGTCTGGGAGGAAGTCATGGGTCAGGCCTCCTTGTTGCCTGCGGCTGCGTTGACGGCGACGGCCGTTGCCTTGGCGACGCCGTCGCGGCGCCGCCGCCAGGAGCCGGGCGCGGGCAGGTGGTAGATGGCGCGCACCAGCGGTGGGGCCGCAATGAATAGGACGATCATGGACTGCAGGACCAGGACGATGTCGATGGGGGTGCCGGTGGCGGCCTGCATGGTGGTGCCGCCCGCGGTGAGCGCCCCGAAGAGCAGACCCGCTAGGACCGTGCCCTGCGGCGTGGAACGGCCCAGCAGCGCCACGGTCATGGCATCGAAGCCAATGCTGCCGGCCACCGATGCGGTCAGGTAGTGCTGGGTACCCAGCACGGGGGCGGTGGCCGCCAGCCCGCACAGGGCACCGGAGACGACCATCACCAGAGCGGTTACCCGGGGCACGCTGATGCCGGCGGTCAGCGCCGCCTGGGGGTTCAGCCCGGTGGCGCGGAACTGGAAGCCGATCTCGCTGCGCTCGAGCAGCCACCACACGAACGCCGCCGCCACGAGGGCGACGATGAAGCCCAGGTGCAGGCGGAAGGGACCGCCGATCAGCTTGGGGTACTGGGCGCTGCCCAACACCGGCAGCGACTTGGGGTTGGCGTTGCCGACCCCGATGAAGGCCGCCGTGGTCAGCAGGTGGGCCAGCAGGAAGGCGGCCACCGAGTTCAGCATGATCGTGGTGATGACCTCGCTGGCGCCGGTGGTGGCACGCAGCACGCCGGGGATGGCGCCCCACAGGGCGCCGCCGATGATCGCACCGAGGACGGCCACCAACATGTGCAGCCCGCTGGGCAGGCTCCAGGCGAAGCCGACGTAGGCCCCGACGGTCGCGCCGAGGATGATCTGCCCCTGACCACCCACGTTGAACAGGCCCGCCCGGAAGGCCACCGCCATACCCAGGCCCGCCAGGATCAGCGGGGTGGCCACGGTCAGGGTCTCGGTGATGGGACGCCACATGCGCGCGGGCGAGGATGCCTGCCAGTCGAAGATGCCGCCGCGGAACAGGGCCGCGTAGGCGTCAACCAGACATGAGCCGACCGCACCGAAGAAGTCGGTGGGGCGGGCGAAGAGGTAGCCGGCGGTGTTGCGCACGTTGTCGTCGGCGATGAGGATCAGCAGCGAGCCGACAATCATGGCGGAGACGACGGCGAGTACGCCCATCAGGGCATTGGACTCGGCGATCTGCCGCAGCAGCCCGGGCCGTTCCAGCTGGCTGTCCGTGCTGGTGGCGGGAGTGCTGCCCGCCTGCTTCTCCGCCGCTGCGGCGGTGCCGTTGGGGGTGGCTTCGCTCATCGGTTCTCCTCCTGGGCGCGGGCCTGGTCGAGGGGGACGCCGGCCATCATGAGGCCCAGCACGTCGCGGGGCGTATCCGGCGGCACCATGCCGACGATCCGGCCGCGGTACATGACGGCGATGCGGTCTGACAGGGAGTAGATCTCATCCAGCTCGGAGGAGATGATCAGCACGGCGGTGTCATTGTCGCGCTCGGCGACGATGCGCTTGTGGACGAATTCGATGGAGCCGACGTCGAGTCCGCGAGTGGGCTGCGAGGCAACCAGGACCCTCAGGGGGCGTGACAGCTCGCGGGCAAGGATCGCCTTCTGCTGGTTACCGCCTGACAGCGTGGAGATGGGGTCGGCGACGTCGGTGACGCGCACGTCGAACTCGTCACGCAGCTTCTGCGCATGAGTGCGTACCTTGGCGGGGCTCAGGGAGGGGCCCGAGCCGAAGGCCGGATCGTCGAAGCGGTCGAGGATCATGTTCTCGGCCACGGAGAACGCGGCCACCATCCCGTCGGTGGAGCGGTCCTCGGGGACGAAGCCGAGTCCGGCACTGAGCCGCCGGTGCACTCCCAGGCCGGTGACGTCCTGCTCGCCGAAATGCACGCTACCGGCGGCTGGGGTGCGCAGTCCCAGCAGCACCTCGGCAAGCTCAGTCTGCCCGTTGCCCTGCACTCCGGCCACACCGACGATCTCGCCGGAGCGGACCTGCAGGCTGACGTCGTCGAGGAGGGTGCTGCCGCCATCGATCAGACTGATGTTCGTTAGCGCCAGGCCCACATCACCGGGCCTCGGCTCATCCTTGGCCACTGTGAGGGACACGGAGTGGCCCACCATCAGGCCGGCCAGCTCGGACTCGGAGGCGGTGGGCGCGGCGGTGCCGACGACCTTGCCGCGGCGGATGACGGTGATCGTGTCCGCGACCTCGCGCACCTCGCGCAGCTTGTGGGTGATGAACACGATGGAGGTGCCGGCGGCCTTGAGGTCACGCATGATGGCGATCAGCTCGTCGGTCTCCTGCGGGGTGAGCACGGCGGTGGGCTCGTCGAGGATGAGGACCTTGGCGTCGCGGGACAGCGCCTTGATGATCTCGACGCGCTGTTGCACGCCGACGGGCAGGTCGTCGATGTATGCGTCCGGATCGACGTCGAAGCCGAATCGCTCTGAGATCTCCCGCACCTTCGCGGCGGCGGCCTTGGCATCGATGACGCCGGCCTTGCCGACCGGCTCGTAGCCCAGGGCCACGGACTCGGCCACGGTGAACACGGGCACGAGCATGAAGTGCTGGTGGACCATGCCGATGCCGGCGGCGACGGCATCCCCGGGGCCCTTGAAGGTGACCGGCTGGCCGTCGATGAGGATCTCGCCGTCGTCAGGGTCGTACAGGCCGTACAAGACATTCATCAGCGTTGACTTGCCGGCGCCGTTCTCACCGAGGAGGGCGTGGATCTGGCCGGGTTCGACGGTGACGTCGATGTGGTCGTTGGCCACGAGGGGGCCGAAGACCTTGGTAATTCCGCGGAGCTCGAGCAACACGAGAGGCTCGCTTCCTGTGGGTTCAGGCGGTGGTTGGGGCTGAAAGTGGGCGCCGGGCGGGGTGGAGTTACCGGGCCGGGCGCCGGTGACGCCGCCACCCCGTCAAGGACGACGGCGTCACCGGATTGAATTGGCGCGGGGCCGGTCAGGACGGGTCGTAGGGCGTGGAGACGTCGAGGGTGCCGTCGATGATCTGCTGCTTGAGTACCTCGACCTGCTCCTTGACCTCTTCGGGGACGCGGTCGGACCAGTCGTGGTAGTCGGCGATGGACACGCCGTCGTTGGCGAGCGTGCCGATGAAGGGCGCGGAGGTGAAGTTGCCCTCCGAGGCCTCCTTGACGGTGTCGTATACGGCGGTGTCGATGCCCTTCATCACGGAGGTCAGCATGTACTTGCTGCCGCCGAGGGACTCGGTGGTGAGGTAGCCGTCGGCGTCGACCCAGACGATCGCATTGTTGTCGTCACCGGCGGCCTTGACCGCCGCGATGGTGCCGGAGCCGACCGGGCCGGCCACGGGCATCACGATATCGGCTCCCTGGGACAGGAAGTGCTCGGTGAACTGCTGGCCCACGGGGGTGTCGGTGAAGTTGCCCACGAAGGAGCCGGCGCCCGGGTTGTCGGGGTCCCAGCCGAGGACCTCGACGTCGGTACCGTTGTCCTCGTTGTACTTCTCCACCCCCTTGGCGAAGCCCTCCATGAAGATCTGCACGGTGGGCAGGACTCCACCCCCGTAAGTGGCGACCTTGCCGGTCTGAGTCGTGCCGGCAGCGACATAGCCGGCCAGGTAGGCGGCCTCCGCGGTGTTGAAGGTCAGCGGCTTGGCGTTGTCCAGTTCGACCACGTTGCCGTCGGCATCGGTGAAGCGGGAGTCAATGAGCGCGAAGTTGATGTCCGGGTTCTCCTGCGCGGCGGTGGTCAGGTGCTCGGCGAGCTTGAAGCCGACGCCGATGATCAGGTTGCAGTTCTGCTGGATGAGGGAGTCGACGTTGGTGGGGTAGTCGGCGTCGGACTGGGACTCGACGGCGATCGTCTTGACGCCGAGGTCGCTCTTGGCGCGGTCCAGGCCCTCCTTGCCGGACTGGTTGAAGGACTGGTCGTCGAAGCCGCCCTCGTCGGAGACCATGCAGGCGGTGAAGTCGCTCGCGGCTCCCCCAGAGGAGGAATCGGGAGCCGAGCCGCAGGCGGCGAGCGAGAGGGCGGCAACCAGGCCGAGTGTTACGGCGGGATACTTCTTCTTCACGGTCGTGTCTCCAGATGAGGTCATGGGCTTGCGCCCTTGCAAGGAGCCGGCCGGGGTGGCACCGGCTCGGGCATCCAGCATAGACGCTCGCCTGCGACCTAACGCACAATCGGCGACAGATCGCCAAATTGCGACCAGGACGTGACTCACGCCGCAGGTTGTTCCCCAGCTTGCGCGAACGCGCCGCACCGGCCTCTCCCAGCCCTCTTCTTGCACTGTCTTACAATCCTTGCAGAGGCTGGCGCCCCGCCGTCCAGCGAGGATTGCGGTCACGGCCCGGTGTCCGCGCCCCGCGTCGGCCGCTCTCACAGGAGCGCGTCCCGCCCGGCCGCCTTGAGCCGGTCGACGACGCCCTTGACGTCCTGGGCCCGCTCCGGAGTCGTCACCAGCAGCGCGTCGGGGGTATCGACCACGACGACGCCCGGCGTCCCCAGCAGCACCACCTTGCGGCCGGAGGTGGAGGCGACCAGGGCGCCGCCGGCATCCACCGCCTCCACATCCGCCTCCCCCAGGACGGCCGCACCCGCAGCCGCGCCCGCGCCGACGGCGGGGACCAGCTCGGCGAGCGTGTCGAAGCCGCCGACGTCGTCCCACCCCATGTCTCCGGGGACCGTGGCCACACCGCCGGCGGCCGCCACGGGCTCGGCGATGGCATGGTCGATGGCGATAGCCTCCAGGGCGGGCCACACCCGCGCCATCACCGAGTCGCGGTCGGGGGTGTCCCAGGCGGCGGCGATCTCGTCGATGCCTGCGGCCAGCGCGGGCCGCAGTGCCGCCAGGTGGTCCAGCAGGACGCCGGCCCGCACCACGAACATGCCGGCATTCCACCGGTAGTCGCCGGTGGCAAGGTAGGCCGCCGCGGTAGCGGCGTCCGGCTTCTCGGTGAAGCCGAGCACGCGGCGCCCGTCCGGCGCCCCGGGCACGTCCAGGGCGGCGCCGGCGTGGATGTAGCCGAAGGCGGTGGATGGTCCGGTGGCCTCAATGCCGATGGTCACCAGCCAGCCGGCCGCAGCCAGTGCGGCGGCCTGACGAACCGCATTGCGGAAGGCGGCGGCGTCGGCCACGAGGTGGTCGGCGGCGAAGGAGCCGACGATCGCCTCACGCCCGTGGCGGCGCGCGATCACGGCGGCGGCCAGGCCGATGGCGGCCATGGAGTCGCGCGGGGCCGGCTCCGCCAGCAGATTCTCCTCCGGCAGGTCAGGCAGCTGCCGGGCGACGGCGGCGACATGGGCCACACCGGTGACCACCGTCGTCGTCGCCGCCAGTGGGGCCAGGCGGGCCACGGTGCCCTGCAGCAGGCTGCGGCCGGAGCCGGTCAGGTCCAGAAGGAACTTGGGACGGCCCTTGCGGCTGAGCGGCCACAGCCTGGTACCGGCACCGCCGGCGGGAATGATCGCATGCAGGACGGGGGCGTCAGGGCCGCCCGTGGCTGTCGGGTCGGCGTTCTGGTCTGAGGTGGGCGCGGCGTTCACCGTGTCAGGCTAGCGGCTGCGCCCGCCGGGCGTGGGTGTTGGCCTCCCCCAGCACGGGGGTCATGAGCGATTCCCAGCTGCCGTCGGGCGCCAGCCGCTGCAAGTGGATGCGGTCGACGACGAAGTCGGCCGCGATGCCGCTGCCGGCGTGCTCGGCCAGGTCGAGGGCGGCGTCGTCGACCTCGTGGGCGAGGGTGACGTGCGGGTGGAAGGGGAAGCGCAGGGTGCGCCGCAGCGGCCCGTGGTCGGCACGCAGCGCCTGCTGGAGGGCGTCGATGGCCGAACCGCCCGCGGCGACGTCGAGGAACACCACCGGGCTCACCGGCCGGAAGGTGCCGACCCCGGCCACGCACAGGGTGAAGGGCGTGGCGTGGGAGGCGACCCTGGCCACGTGGGCGGTCACCGCCTCCAGGTCCGCCTTCTCCACGGCGGTTGGCGGCAGCAGGGTGATATGCGGCGGCACGGAGTTCCCGTGCGGGTCGCCCACCGCCATGCGCACGCCGCGCACGCGCGTCGCCCACGGCTCGGGCAGCACGATCGTCACGCCGAGCACGCACTGGCTGGGTGAGGGAGCAGGAACGTCCATAAGGCGCGTGTTCCTCCTGGTTCCTGTGTCTCGAAGCGCGGGCGATTAGCAGCTGCACCCTACCCCCGGCGGGGCCTCGGGGACATCCCGGACCCGCGGACCGAGCCTCCCCGCCGGACGGCTCGGCCCCGGGAGGCACTTTCAACGGATTCGTCTGGCAGAATGCTCCCATGCCGCGCACCGAGTCTCAGCCCGCCGCCGTTGTCGGATCCGAGCCCGCCTTCTCCCCCGCGCTTACCCCCGATGAGGGCGTAACCGCCGCCACCTCCCTGTTCCGCGAGGCCTTCGGGGGCGATCCCGACGGCGTGTGGTACGCGCCCGGGCGCGTGAATGTCATCGGGGAGCACACCGACTACAACGGCGGCCTGGCGCTGCCCATCGCGCTGCCGCACCGCGCCCACCTGGCGCTGCGTCGCCGCGAGGACCGCACGATCCGCCTGGTATCCCCGCAGACCCGCGAGACCATCGACGTGCTCGACCTGGACGCCATCGGACCGAAGGGCACTCCCGGGGAGGTGCGGCACTGGAACGCCTACGTGGCGGGTGTCGCCTGGGCACTGGAGCGCGATGGCCTCGGTCCGCTCAACGGCTTCGATGCCGCCCTGTACTCCTGCGTGCCCCTGGGCGGGGGCCTGTCCTCCTCCGCCGCCCTGGAGTGCGCCACCGCCGTCGCCCTGGATGACGTGTGCGCCCTGGGCCTGGCCGGGGCTGCGGACGCCCCCGACGACGCCGGCCGCGCCCGCCTGGTGACCGCCTGCATCCGTGCCGAGAACGAGATGGCGGGAGCTCCCACCGGCGGCATGGACCAATCGGCCTCCATGCGCTGCCGTGCCGGCCATGCGCTCGAGCTGGACTGCCGGGACGGGTCGGCGACGCACGTGCCCTTCGACCTGGCGGCGGCAGGGCTGACGCTGCTGGTGATCGACACCAAGGCCAAGCACTCCCTGGTTGACGGCCAGTACGGTGCCCGCCGCTCCGCATGCGAGCGCGCCGCAGAGATCCTCGGCGTCCCGCTGCTGGCGGATATCGACGCAGGCTCCCTCGACGCGGCCCTGGCGAAGCTGGAGGCCTCCGGCGCGGAGGACGCCGCCGTGCTGGTGGCGCGCACCCGCCACGTCGTCACCGAGATCGACCGCACCCGTGCCCTGGTGGCGCTGCTGCAGGACGGCGCCCCGCTGACCGGCGAGAAGCCGGCACAGGTGGGCGCGCTCATGGACGCCAGCCACGAGTCGCTGCGGGTGGACTACGAGGTCACCTGCCCCGAGCTCGATGTGGCCGTGGAGGCGGCCCGGGCAGCGGGGGCGTACGGCGCACGCATGACCGGCGGCGGCTTCGGCGGCAGCGCCATCGCGCTGGTGGACACCGCCGCCGTGGATGCGGTGGCCCGCGCCGTCGTCGACGCCTATGCGGACCGGGGCTTCGCCGCCCCCGCCTTCCTGAACGCGGTGCCCTCCGCACCGGCCGGCCGCCTGGCTTGAGGCGGTACGGGGGCACAGCCACCCGCGCGTAGGCGTCCCACGCGGCCACGGGCTCCACGCCAGGCAGGCGCTCGCGCACCACACGCGCATAGGCGTTCCCAGTTTTGTGCCGAGTCGCGTGCGGTGCGGCGGCGCACACCCACATGCGCATAGGCGTTCCCGCCCCGGCGACGGGGCGAGCATGCCGCATCCTCCTGGCGGAGGAGATCCCCCAGTCCCGAATCCGGGAGGAATCAGGGTGTTCTCCTACCTGCGGATGAGTGTGTCGGCACCCATAACGGCCTAACCTCGTGTCGTGTCTTGAAGGGCCCGGCACCCGTCGCGGCCCACCCCGTACACCCGACCGTCCCCTACTGCCCACTCGGCCACGACGGCCGACCGGAGGTGCGCCGTGAAGCGCTATGTCCTGCCCACCATAAAGATTCTGATCGCCTTGATCGTCGCGGTCGCACTGGTGAAGATCGCCTTCTTCCCCGATTCCAATGACGGCACGACGGCGGAGATCGAACCCGGCATCGACCCCGCCACTCAGACCACCATCGTGACCGCGGGGGACATCACCAACACCGTGGATGTCAAGGGGCAGGTCGTGGAGGACGCCGCCGTGGAGGCGCAGGCAACGCTCAACGGCGTCGTCGACTCCTTCGCCGTGAGCAAGGGCGCGACCGTCACGCAGGGCGAGCCGCTGCTCTACCTCAAGCTCGTCGAGCCCCAGGAGCCGACGGTGAGCACGGACGAGGAGGGCAACCCCGTCCAGACTCCCGTGGAGGACAAGGTCACCTGGTCCACCGTCTACGCCCCGACCAGCGGCGTCGTCTCCTTCAACGTCATTCAGGACCAGGAGACGAGCGTCGGCATGGTCGTCGCCACCGTCTCCCCCGGCACCTACTCCGCCAAGGGAACCATCACCGCCGACCAGCAGTACCGGCTCACCAACGCCCCCTCCTCCGCCACCCTCACCGTGGAGGGCGGGCCGGCTCCGTTCGAGTGCACGGGCCTGAAGATCGGCACTCGGGAGACCACCTCCACCACCACCTCCGAGACCGGGCAGGTCACCACCACCACCGGCGACGGCACCACCGTCGAGGTGCGCTGCCCGGTGCCCTCGGACCAGCAGGTCTTCCCGGGGCTGTCGGTGACCATCGGTATCGACGCCGGTTCCGCCACCGACACGCTGATCGTGCCCGTCACCGCCGTGGAGGGGACCGTCACCAAGGGGAACGTCTGGGTGGTCACCGACCCCGCCGATCCCGACGCCGCCGAGAAGCGGGAGGTCACCCTGGGAATCACCGACGGCGAGAACGTTCAGGTCACCGACGGCCTGGCCGAGGGGGACGAGATCCTGCTGTTCGTACCGAACAAGGACATTGCGCGCACCGGGGAGCCGAACACCTGTGAGCCGGACGGCTCCGCCTGCTACGACGAGAACGGCGAGGAGATCCTGTGACTCCCCTGCTGAGTATGCGGGGCATCGCCCGCACCTTCGAGGTGCCCGACTCCCCACCCCTGCACATCCTCACCGACGTGAACCTGGATGTTGAGCCCGGCGAGCACGTGGCCGTGGTGGGCCGCTCCGGCACCGGCAAGTCGACGCTGCTGAACCTGATCGGACTGATCGACCAGCCCACCGCCGGCACCTACAGTGTGGACGGGCGGGACACCCGCCGCCTGGGTGAGGCACGCCGCGCCCATCTGCGCGGGCGGACCTTCAGCTACGTCTTCCAGTCATTCAACCTCATCGCAGGCCTGTCCACCACGGAGAATGTGGCGGCACCGCTCCTGTATGACACGGGTACCGCCTTCTGGATGCGCACCCGCCGCGCGGAGGAGCTGCTGACCTCGGTCGGCCTGGAGGAGAAGATCGGGGCGCCCATAGGCAACCTGTCCGGAGGTGAGCAGCAGCGCGTCGCCATTGCCCGCGCCCTGGCCCGCCGTCCCCGAGTGATTCTGGCCGACGAGCCCACCGGGGCGCTCGACGTCGACACCGGCGCACTGGTAATGGAACTGCTTGAGCGCCAGTGCCATGAGACCGGCGCCGCGCTGGTGGTCATCACCCACGACTTGGCGGTGGCAGGACGCGCACACACCCAGTACCGGCTGGACCACGGCGTACTCACCCCGATCACGGTGCGCCACGAGCGCACGGGGGGTCTGGATGAGTTCACCGAGGTCATCGCCGGCGACGCCCAGGCACCAGGGCCGCAGGAGCCGCGCACCGTGCAGGAGGAGGCAGCATCATGACAGGCTTCTTCACCGGATTCTTCGGGGCCCTGGTGGAGGCCTGGGCCCAGCTTCGCATCGGCAAGCTGCGGGTCATGCTCTCCCTGGTGGGGGTCGGGGCGGCGGTGGCCGCCATGACCTTCGTAATCGCCCTGGGGCAGGTGACCAGCGCAATCATCGACCAGGAGATCGCCAGTTACGCCGGTCGCCCCGGCACGGTACGGATCGAGGTGACGCCCACCGGCCGCGGTGTGAGCGGCGACTTCAACACCGGCTCAGACGAGGTCGGCGTCGCAGAGTCTGCTGAGGAGGGTGGCGCCGAATCGCGCACCAACACCACCACTCTCATCACCGAGGCGCAGCTGCGGCTGGTGGAGCGCTACAGCGCCAGTAGCTGGGCCACCAGATACTCCCAGCAGATGCGCGTGGCCTTCCCGGGCGGCTCCCGCAGCGTCGACACCACCGCAGTCAGCCTCGGCTACGCCACGCTCCACCACACCGCCGTGGCGCAGGGCCGCTGGTTCTCCGCCGACGACGAGGACGACCTGTCCCCCTCGCTGGTCGTCTCCCAGGGGTTCCTGGAGCAGCTGGGCTACACCACCCTGGACGGCCCGCTGACGGTGCGCGTCCACTCACCCGCGCAAACCACCTTCACCATCGTTGGCGTGCTCAAGCCCGATGACCTGACCTGGTGCGCGGGTAACCCGGACTCGTACGAATACTGCACCCAATCGGTCAGCGCCTACGTGCTGGCCAGGCCGTATGAGCAGTGGCTGAGCCAGGAGGATCGCGCCTCACTGCCCGCACCGACGCTGGAGATCTGGGCCGGTGAGGACCAGGAGCAGCAGGTGATCAGCCTGGCGAAGCACGACCTGGACGCCCAGTTCGGGGCGGGGTCCACCAACGCCGTCTCCAACACCGGCGAAATGCAGGGCCTGGACACCGGCGGCTTCACGACCACCGTAACTGTTGCGGGCGTGTTCGTCATGATCCTGGGGGCACTCAGCCTGATCAACATCTCCATGGTGACGGTCAAGCAGCGCATCCATGAGATCGGCGTGCGCCGATCCTTCGGGGCGACCAGCCGCAGGATCTTCTTCTCCATCATGCTGGAGTCGGTGGTGGCTACGGTGGTGGCCGGCATCATTGGGATCGGCATTGCCATCGTCGGCATGCGTGTGGCACCGCTGGAGACGCTGCTGGGGGTGGCGGTGGAGACCCGTCCGCCGTTCCCCATGTCGGCCGCCCTGATCGGGCTTGTCGCCGCGACCGTGGTGGGGGCGCTGTCCGGCATCATCCCGGCACTGGTGGCGGTGCGCATCAAGCCGATCGACGCGATCCGCTACTGAGCGCGGCGTCCAGCCGCACCAGGCCTGCCGGGCCGCGTACCTCCCACCGGCTGCCTGTAAGTTGCACGACCCCGGGGTGTGTTCCACGACCACCCCGGGGTCGTGCGGTGCGCCCCAAGGTCGTGGGATGTCAGTTGCCCATGATGAAGGCGCGGTGGCGCAGGCTGCCGGGCTTCATGTCGGTTACGTGCACGGAGGCGACGTTCGCCCAGCGCGGGCCGTGGTAGAGCCAGGCGATCATGCGGGCGACGTCGTCGGCCGGGCCCTGGGCGAGGACCTCCACGTCGCCGTCGTCGAGGTTGCGCACCTCACCGACCAGCCCGAGTCGCTCCCCCTCCTCCATGCAGGACCAGCGGAAGCCGACGCCTTGTACCCGCCCGGAGACGATCGCGTGGATGGTGCGCCGGCGGCCGACCTCGGGGGCGCCCGCTTCATTACTGCTGTCCGCGGTCTCGGCGGCGACATCGGGCTTGCCCGCCGGACGCCGGAAGACGTCGAAGAACCTGCGCTCCATGCAGCCATTGTCGCAGGAAAACACAGCATCTGACAGGGGCATCACGGGTCCCGCCAGCAGACCCTCCCCGGCGCTGCGCCGCGACCGCCGCGAATCACACGCCGCGGTCAGTACGCGCGGCGCTGCCGAATCCAGCGACCGGCTGACCTACTCGGGGCTCGTGGCCGGGCGGGCTCACACGTACACTCGGTCCCCATGCGCGTAGCCACCGTCAACGTAAACGGCATTCGTGCCGCCGCCCGCAAGCAGATGGCCTCCTGGCTGGAGGCCTGCGCCCCCGACGTGCTCTTGCTGCAGGAGGTGCGCGCGGATGAGACCACTGCGGCCGCGCTCCTGCCGGGGTACGAGTCGGTGATCTGGCCCTGTCGGGTCAAGGGACGGGCCGGCGTCGCCGTCGCGGTGCGTGAGGGCGCCCCGGTTGAGGTGGGCGCGGCGCGGCGAGGTGTCAGCGCGCCCGGAAGCGAGGAGCCGGATGTGGACTCCGGCCGCTGGCTCGAAGTCGACCTGCTGACTAGCACCGGGACGGCCGGCCCCGGTCCGGCCGGCGCCGATCCGACTGTCACTGTGCCGACGACTAGGCAGACAGCCCTGACCGTGGTGTCCGCCTACTTCCACTCCGGCCAGGTGGGCACCATCAAGATGGACCAGAAGTACGCCCACCTCGACCTGGTGGATCTCCGGATGGCATCACTGCTGGCGGCCGCCGAGGCAGGCGGGCCGCAGGTGCTCATGGCCGGTGACCTCAACATTGTCCGCTCCGAGCGGGACATCAAGAACTGGCGCCCCAACCACAACAAGTCAGCCGGCGTACTGGATGAGGAGATCGCGTATCTGGAGCGCTGGTTCGGCGCCGGCTGGGTGGATGTGGCACGCAGCCTTGCGCCCGATGCGCAGGGCCCCTACACCTGGTGGTCCCAGCGCGGTAAGGCGTTCGACAACGACGCCGGCTGGCGCATCGACTACCAGGTGGCTACGCCAATCCTGGCGGAGCGCGCCCGTGCCTTCACCGTGGACCGGGCCGCCAGCTACGCCGAGCGCTGGTCCGATCACGCTCCACTGGTGGTCGACTACGACCTCTGAGGCGGTTCGTCGCTGCCAGCCCAGGCGACAATTCGGCACCAAGGCCGACGGTTCGTACCTTCTGGTCGACGATTCGTACCTGCTTACGACGGTTCGGCACCTACGGGTACGAACCGCCAGGCCGAAGTACGAAGCGTCGAGGCAAAGGTACGAACCGTCAGACTCGCACGGATGTTGACCGTCGACTCACGGCACAGCCAACACCTCAAAACAGGCACCCATAAGAACCCGGGCCCGCCGATCGCCTTGCTGACGTCACGCAAAGCAATCTCGCCGAGGCGTAACGCCCTCGCCGCAGACGGGTGCGACTCACGGCAACGGGCTCATCGCGTTCATCCAGGCCCGCGGCCGCAACACCCACGTTCTTCCCTCAGGAGAGGCATCAAGCACCTCGCGGACAATACGGTCTGGTTCTCGCAGTGCCGGCGTCTTGAACCGCACGACCCTCCAGCCGCTGCGCTTGAGCCGGTCCTGCCGGATTCCCTCCTGGAACACTACGTCATCTCCCGCATACTTCAGGGCGCCGTCAAACTCGACGTCGAGCATGATCTCCGGCCAGGCCAGATCCAGGAAGTACTCATTGTTCTCAGCGACTACCCGGTGCTGAAGGTCCGGCATTGGAAAGCCGGCCCCCAGGAGAATTCTGCGCAGCTCGCTTTCGCCCGGAGACTCCGCCCAGGGGGACAGCAGCTTGAGCAAACTCTGTGCGCGTACCCGCCCGTTGCGGTGGCGGTAAGAACTGAGCCGCCCTTCGACGTCGGCAACCAGCTCCTGCCACAGCGCGTTGGTGTCTCGACTGCGCCAACGGTCTGGGCGGCAGTGGACTCGTAGCAGCGAGTCGCCTGCCACCAGCGCATCTGCGGGAGGTAGGTCGAGCAGACAATCGGTCAACGTACGGGCGAGCGAAGTCACCGGCACCCCGTTGATGGTGACAATGTCGTGCTCGCGGAGGTCTTCGCGGTAGTGACGGCGTAGTCGCACCCGTCGCCCCAACCGTTCCGCACGTTCCAGCGGGATACGCTCGCCCCTGGGGACCCGCCGCGCAAGTCTTCCACCGTAGATCACCTGCGGAAGCGCGGTGGCGGACACACGTGGCCTATACGACAGCAGGACATCAACATCGGGCTCGAATCTGCGCAGTGATCCCCCGTGAATGAGTACTGCGGCCTCGTATGCGATGGCGATCGTACCGGCGCCGGCACGCAGCGCGGCGACGGCCCTGGCCAGGGTCACTTCGCGTTTTTGGTCCCAGTGCCTGGCGGAGGCCTGCGGCAGGAGAATCTGTCCACGCATGATGGGTACGGCAGTTTCAGGAACGGTGCCAAGACATCCGGCGGTGGATACGACAGCTGGGAGCACAGAGGAGACATGACCGGTCATGGCTACAGCATGGAGGATGTCGGCGCCGTGCCGCATCTGACCGTTCACAAGTTTTTGAATGAGGGGCGCACCAACCACACCTGTGGACGTCGGTGGGCCGGTACGCCGTGCGCCGCCTATATTCCCGGGCCATGCAGCCCGACGACGGTTCGGCACCAAGGCCGACGGTTCGTACCTTCTGGTCGACGATTCGTACCTGCTTACGACGGTTCGGCACCTACGGGTACGAACCGTCAGGCCGAAGTACGAAGCGTCGAGGCAAAGGTACGAACCGTCAGCCGGATAGCCCCGTGAAGCGCGCCTAGCTCATCCGAGACGTGTCACAGCGGGAGCCACAACCAGGTGACGCAGCCCAGAACCGCTGCTCCAGGGCCCAGCGCCTATGAGTCGGCTGCGTTGCGTTCGGCGATCTCGACGACGTTGGCCAGCAGTAGGGCGCGCGTCATCGGGCCGACTCCCCCCGGGTTCGGGGACAGCCAGGCGGCGACCTGGTCGACGCCGTCGGCGACGTCGCCCATGATCCGCCCCTTGCCGGTCTCCGGGTTGACGACGCGGGAGACACCCACGTCCAGGACTACCGCCCCGGGCGCGACCATGTCGGCCGTGACGATGCCGGCCGAGCCGGCGGCGGCGATGACGACGTCGGCGCGGCGCACATGCGCGGCCAGGTCGCGGGTGCCGGTGTGGCAGACGTCCACGGTGGCGTTGACATCCTTGCGCATCAGCAGCAGGCCGATGGAGCGGCCCACGGTGACGCCACGGCCGACGACGCACACGTTCTTGCCGGCCAGGTCGATGCCGTGGCGGGTGATCAGCTCGATGCAGGCGCGCGGCGTGCACGGCAGCGGCGAGGTGATCGGACCGGTGCCGCGCAGCACCAGGCGGCCGAGGTTCGTGGGGTGCAGGCCGTCGGCGTCCTTGTCGGGGGCGACGCGTTCCAGGATGGCGTTGGTGTCGATGCCGGCGGGCAGCGGCAGCTGGACGATGTAGCCGGTGCAGGCGGGGTCGGCGTTGAGACGGTCGATGGCCGTCTCGATCTCGGCCTGCGTGGCTGTGGCGGGAAGGTCCACGCGGATGGACTCGATGCCCACCTCGGCGCAGTCGGCGTGCTTGCCGGCCACGTACTTGACGCTGCCGGGGTCCTCTCCGACCAGCACCGTGCCCAGACCCGGGGTGATGCCGCGCTCACGCAGCACGGCCACGCGCTGGGCCAGTTCGGCCTTGAGCGCCGCTGCGGTGGCCTTACCGTCCAGGACTCGGGCGGCGCCCTCCCAGGGGGCCCTCACTGGGCCAGCCCCGGGTAGAGCGGGAAGGCGTCGGTGAGCGCCTGCACGCGTCCGCGCAGGGAGGCGAGCAGGTGGTCGTCGGCGTTGCCGGCCGCACCAGCCGCCAGGGCGGTTGCGATGATCTCGGCGACCTCGGTGAACTCGGCGGCCCCAAAGCCGCGGGTGGCCAGAGCCGGGGTACCGATGCGCAGGCCGGAGGTGACGCGCGGCGGGCGCGGGTCGAAGGGGACGGCGTTGCGGTTGACGGTGATGCCGGCGTCGTGCAGCAGGTCCTCCGCCTGCTGGCCGTCCAGGGCGGAGTCACGCAGGTCCACCAGCACCAGGTGGACGTCGGTGCCGCCGGTGACCAGCTTGATGCCGGCGGCGGCGACGTCGTCGGCGAGCAGGCGCTGGGCGAGGATGGAGGCGCCCTGGAGGGTGCGGGCCTGCCGGTCCTTGAACTCGTCGGTGCCGGCGATCTTCATGGCGACGGCCTTGGCGGCGATCACGTGCATAAGCGGGCCGCCCTGCTGACCGGGGAAGACGGCGGAGTTGAGCTTCTTGCCCCACTGCTCGGCGCGGTTGGTCAGCAGCATGCCGGAGCGGGGGCCGCCGAGGGTCTTGTGGACGGTGGTGGACACGACGTCGGACCACGGCAGCGGGGAGGGGTGCAGGTCGGCGGCGACCAGCCCGGCGAAGTGGGCCATGTCGGTCCACAGGGCGGCACCGACCTCGTCGGCGATGGAGCGGAAGGCCTCGAAGTCCAGGTGTCGGGGGTAGGCGGACCAGCCGGCGATGATCACGCGGGGGCGCTCGCGCAGGGCGGCCTGGCGCACCTGCTCCATCTCGATGCGGTGCGTGGTCTCATCCACGCCGTAGGCGGTGGCGTGGTAGTTCTTGCCGGAGAAGTTGATCTTCATGCCGTGCGTGAGGTGACCGCCGTGGGCGAGCGACAGGCCGAGGATGGTGTCGCCGCCGTTGGCCAGGGCGTGCAGGACGGCGGCGTTGGCCTGGGCGCCGGAGTGCGGCTGGACGTTGGCCCACTCGGCGTTGAAGACGGTCTTGGCGCGTTCGATGGCCAGGGATTCGGCGACGTCGACCACCTCGCAGCCGCCGTAGTAGCGGCGCCCGGGGTAGCCCTCGGCGTACTTGTTGGTCAGCACGCTCCCCTGTGCCTGGAGGACGGCGCGCGGCACGAAGTTCTCCGAGGCGATCATCTCCAGGGTGCCGCGCTGGCGAGCAAGCTCGTCGTCGAGGACCTTGGCGATCTCCGGGTCGAGGTCGGCCAGGGGCTGGTTGTTGAGGGCGGTGCGGGCGGTGGCCGCGGAGTCGGTCATGGTTCTCCTGATGTGTGCGCGGCGCGGGCCGCGCGTTGGCGTCGACCTCGGCCCAGGCGGGCGACCAGGTTCTCCGTTGCTGCGTCCCGGAGCCACCGCAGGGTGCGGGCGGACCCGTGACGTGCCGCCGCTCCCCGGTGGTGACCACCTTTTCGCCAGTCACGACGACGGCCCCATGCTAGCGCCGACGGCGCGTCGGGGCCAGGCAGCAACAGCCGACGCGCTTGGCCGCGAGCGCCGAGTCGTCAGGTGACACCACCTGACAGGCATGACTCCGCCGCATGACTACGTCTATTCCCCAAAGTCACTCCTGCCCGAACCAGTCCTCCAGACCATCCGGTGCGCCCGCCCAGGCCAGTGCCTCACCCATCTCATCAGGACGTAACAGAATCCGATGAAATGCATCGGCCACCCGCGCGCATTGCGTTTCGTCCGCCACTCCCGTGACAACCAAGTGGCATCGTGGCCCGTCTACGTCGCCTCGGGACCACCCGGTCGACGCAACGGCCAGTTCGTTCACCTCCGCGACCTCCGCGCGCGGCACGGCATCCCAGGGCCCGGCGTCTCCCACACTCACCACTCCACCGGCCACCTCCCAGGTGCACACGCGCCCGGGACGACTGGGAAGCCAGAAGCAGCCGCGGGCCAGCAGCCCGTTTCCGGCCAGATCCGCCACGAATTCGCGCAGCCGCCCGGGGTGGAAGGGCAGGTCGGAGGACAGATCCAGGGTGCGCACCCCGTGCTCGTCGGGCCCGCCCCACGCCCTGGTGGTGGCGGGATGAACACGGGCCAGCGCGGAGTCGACATCGTGCCGCACGCTCAGCAGCTCCGGCAGCAGCGGAGCATCCATGCCCGGCAGCAGCAGGGTGTCATGCGGGCGCAGATGCTCCACCAGGTCCCGACCAACCGGATCCTCACCCAGCACAATCACCACATCCGCATACCCAATGGCGACCATGTGGATCTCCCCCGCACATCGCGCGTCGTCGGCGTACGCCTGTCCGGCCAACGCCGACAGCGGTCGATGTTCCAGCAGATCCTCCGCCGCGGAATCGGCGTCAATGACATGCGCGATGCCGGCCAGGCAAGCCCCAGAGACCGAGGCGAGTTCCTCGGCAAGACCAGGAACCAGGTGGACCAGTTCCACGCCCACCGGCAGCAGTACCACAGTGGCGCCGTCCGGCTCCAGGCGTGCACGATCCTCGGCGACGGCGACCAGCACCTCGCGCAGCGAGCAGGTCCAGCATTCGGTCGGCCTGGGTACATCAAGAGTGGACGACGCCCCGAAGGCGGGGGCCAGGCCGGCATCCAGTGCCGACGCCGCCGTCAGGCGAATGGCGCCGTGCTCAGCGTACTCGGGGAGCAGAGTCGCTTGCAGGATCAGCGCTCTCTCGCCGTAGAGGCTGAGTGCGGTCAGGTCCAGCAGCATGGGATCGACGGCGCTGATGAGGGTGAGGCAGTGCACGGCACCTCCAGTTGACGGTAATGAGAATCGTTCGCATATCATGGCTCCCATGAGCCGCTACTGCCAAGTCACCGGCGCCCGTCCGGTCACCGGGTACTCAATCTCACACTCTCATCGCCGCACCAAGCGGCGGTGGCTGCCCAACCTGCAGACCAAGCGCTACTGGGTACCGTCCCTGGGACGCACGGTCAAGCTCAGGGTCAGCGCCAAGGGCATCAAGATCATCGACCGAGTGGGTATCGACGTTGCGGTCGCGCAGATGCGCGCCCGAGGGGAGCGAGTCTGATGGCTGCACACAATAAGGATCTGCGTCCGGTCGTCAAACTGGTTTCCACCGCCGGTACCGGATACACGTACGTCACCCGTAAGAACCGCCGCAACACCCCCGACCGCCTGGTCCGACGCAAGTACGACCCGGTTGCACGCCGCCATGTCGAGTTCAAGGAGTCGCGCTGATGGCCAAGAAGTCCAAACTAGCCGCCGACGCGCGTCGCCGCCGGATCGTGGCCCGCTACGCCGAACGACGCGCCGAGCTGAAGCGCGACAGTGTCAACCCGGCGCTCTCCGTCGAGGAACGCCAAGCCGCCATGGCCGCTCTGCACGCGCTGCCCCGCGATGCCTCCCCCACCCGCCTGCGCAACCGCGATGTGGGGGACGGACGTCCCCGCGGGTTCGTCCGCAAGGCGGGCATCTCACGCGTCCGCTTCCGGGAGATGGCCCTGCGGGGCGAGCTGCCCGGCATTACCAAGGCCTCTTGGTAGCTCCCTCATCGACAATCTCTAGACTTCAGGAGTCGCTCCATGCGTCCAGGAATCCACCCCGACTACCATCCCGTTGTCTTTCGCGATAAGGCCGCAGACTTCGCCTTCCTCACGCGTTCCACCATCACGTCGCCCCACACCATCCAATGGCAGGACGGCAACACCTACCCACTGGTCGACGTAGAAATCTCCAGTGCCTCACACCCGTTCTGGACGGGGAAGGGCCGCATCCTGGATACGGCCGGACGGGTGGAGAAGTTCGAACGGCGCTACGGCAAACGCACCCGCTGAAACCACGACAGACCCACTAAAGGAGACATCATGAAGGTCCGCGCCTCCATCCGCTCACTCGCCAAGCAACCGGGCAGCAAGGTCGTGCGCCGTCGTGGCCACACCTACGTCATCAATAAGAAGAACCCGCGTTTCAAGGCGCGCCAAGGATGAGCGCCAGCCGACCAGCCCCGGTCGGTCGGCTACCCTCCTGCCATGACCACGCCCGCCCCCACCGCACCCGCCGACGCGCAGCACCTCGTGCTGACCCTGTCCTGCCCCGACCGCCCCGGGATCGTCAATGCGGTCTCCGGGGCGCTGGCCAGGCGCGGCGGCAATATCACCGAGTCCAAGCAGTTCGGCGACGAGGTCTCCGGCCTGTTCTTCATGCGCGTACAGGTAATGACCACCGTCGCCCGGGATGAGCTGGAGAAGGACCTCGCAGAGCTCGCCCGCAACTATTCCATGACCTGGTCACTGGACGAGGTCGGCCGCCCCATGCGCACCCTGATCATGGTGTCCAAGGAGGGCCACTGCCTGACCGACCTGCTCTTCCGCGCCCGCAGCCAGGGCCTGCCGATCGACGTCGTCGGCGTGGTCGGCAACCATGAGGACCTGCGGCCCGTGGCCGACTTCTACGGTGTCCCCTTCCACCACATCCCCGTCACCAAGGAGACCAAGGCCGACGCCGAGGCGCAGCTGCTGGAACTGGTTGACTCCCTGAGCGTTGAGTTGGTGGTGCTGGCCCGCTACATGCAGATCCTCTCCCCCGCCCTGTGCGAGCGCCTGCACGGCGGGGTGATCAACATCCACCACTCCTTCCTGCCCAGTTTCAAGGGTGCCAACCCCTACCGCCAGGCGCATGAGCGCGGCGTGAAGCTGATCGGCGCGACCGCCCACTACGTCACCCCCGACCTGGATGAGGGCCCCATCATCGAGCAGGACGTCACCCGTGCCGGCCACGAGGACTCCGTGGAGACACTGCGCGCCAAGGGCCAGGACGTCGAGCGCCGAGTACTGGCACAGGCGGTGCGCTGGCACGCCGAGCACCGGGTGCTGCTCAACGGCCATCGCACCGTCGTCTTCGCCTGAGCCCACGCGTCGCCTGTGCCCACAACGCGGATTCGGCCGGGGCGCCCGCCTGGCGCCCCGGCCGAACTCAGCTACTGCTCCCGCCGTCTCTTGGACCTCCGGCTCAGGAGTCTTCGCGCTCCTTGAGCGTCACCGGGATCTCCATCTCCTTGCCGTCGCGAATGACGGTCAAGGTCACCTCGTCACCGGCAGAGTACTGGCGCACGAATCCGGTCAGAGCGGCCGACTGACTGGTGGTCTTCCCATCAATCGCCGTGATCACGTCGCCCACCTCGATACCGGCCTGATCCGCCGGAGAACCGGACTCCACAGTGCTGACCTCAGCACCGGCACGGGTGACGCCATCAGACGTCGTGGCACCACCGGTTTCGATGGCCACGCCGAGGTAAGCGTGCGTGGCCGTACCGGTCTGGATGAGCTGATCGGCGATCTTCTGCGCCAGATTGGAGGGAATCGCAAAGCCGATACCGATGGATCCAGACTGTTCCGTGGAGTTGGGCATGGATGCGATCGAACTATTGATGCCGATTACGGCGCCGGTGTTGTCGAACAGCGGGCCACCGGAATTGCCGTGATTAATCGCCGCATCGGTCTGGATGGCGTTGGTGTACTGCATGGTTGTCGTGGTTTGTGACTGGCCCAGCAGGCCGCTGAGCTGATCCGGCAGGGAGGAGCCGCCCTGGTTTGAGGAGTCGGTGTCCTCCTGGACAGTGACCACCGGGCGGTTCAGCGCTGAGATAATGCCAGTGGTGGCGGTGGAGGACAGCCCCAGCGGATTGCCGATGGCCATGACGTCCTCGCCGGTGACCAGGTCGTCGGAGTTGCCGAACTGTGCCACTGTCAGATCATCCGGCGCATCGACCAGCTCGATGACGGCCAAGTCAGTGGCCGGGTCGGTGCCGGTGGTCTTCGCCTCGTAGATGCGCCCGTCCGCAAGCGTCACCTGAATCTGGGAGGCACCGGCAACCACGTGGTTGTTGGTGATGATGTGGCCGGAGGAGTCGTAAATGACGCCGGATCCGACCGCTGTGCCTTCGCTCACTGCCACGGTGATGGCGACGACGGCGTTGGACACCGCCGCGGTCACGGCCTCCCAGTCGGGGGCGGTGCCGGTGGAGGAGACCGTCTGGGTGGTGGAGCCGGTGGCGATCGCCGTCGGCGCGGAGGATGAACGGCCGGTGTCTTCGCCGTCGTCCAGGTAGTGCACGGCTGCCACGGTTCCCCCACAGGCGAGCAGTGCGGTCACCACGGAGGTGGCTATCACGCCGCCCCAGCCCGGTCCGCGGCGGGCTCCGCCCGGTTCAGGGCCCGTGGGAGTCAGTGACTGATTCGGTGACTGGTAAGGCGGCTGAGTACTGCCTGCGCCGCTGGAGCTCTGCGCGCTCGGCTGCTGGTAGGGGCTCTGGTAGCTGCCCGCGCCGGCGGCCTGGCCGGCGGACTGTCCGTAGGGCCAGGAGCCGGCGCCCTGGGCGGACGGCGCGTAGGGCGAGGTCCCGGAGCCCGACGCGGAGGTACGGCCGAAGTTGTAGCCGGCGGGCGGCTGGGGCGCGGAGGTGTAGGGCGATGAGGGGCTCACTCCCCCGCCGCTGCCCGATCCCGGACCGTACCCTGAGGCGCCGCTGCCACTGGAGGCTCCATAGCCGGAGCCGGGCTGCTGCGGCGTGGAACCGGCGCCAAGCCGCTGTGTCTCGTCAGCGGACGGCCGCTCGGCGTCGCCGGATGCGGCGAAGGGATCGTTCGTGCTCATGGCTCTCCTCCTCGGGCCAACGGCCCGCTCACTAGACGAGTCTCACCCAATACGCATGACCTGAGTCATCTCCGACACTAGTCTGGGACATGCCTGTGAATGCCGTGTTGAAGCTTGATATCACAAGTACACAGTGGCATGCACCACATGCACGCCCTGCGAGACTACGCGCACACCTGCACCACACTGATCCCTCGCACCGGCTCGTCCAGCAGTGCCCGCAGCGCGCCCAGGTCGTCGGGCCGGTGGACGGTGATGCCAAGGGCGGCTGCGACTGCTCCCGGGTCGGCGTGCTGCGGTGTGGCGAAGTACCGGGCGAAGTCCGCTGCCGGAGTCACCGCCGGGTACTCCAGGGTGGAGAAGATCTCACCACCGCCGTCGTCAATCACTACGACTTGCAGGTCCGGCTGAGCCTCCAGCCGCCCGCGGGACAGGCTCATGGCGTCGTGCAGGAAGGTCAGGTCCCCGACGACGGCGCGCACGGGTCCGGCGGTGATGGCGGCCCCTAGCGCGGTGGCGAGGGTCCCGTCGATACCGGCCAGCCCCCGGTTGGCGATCGCGGCCGGCGCCGGTCCGACGGCGGGCGCGGCCAGCCGGTCCAGCCGCCGGATGGTCATGGAGGAGCCGACGACCAGCAGGGGCGCGGCTCCGCCCGGGACGGCCGCGCGGGCGGCATCCCACACGGCGGTTACGGCCGCGTCCGCGGTCAGCGCCCCAGAGCGCGGTTGCGCGCTGACGGCGGGCAGGGCGTCGACGGCAGCACGCCACCGCGTCGTCCAGCCGCGCGGGCCGGGGCACAGGCCGAGGGCGGCAGCCAGCTCGGACAGCGCCGACGCCGTCGGAGCACCGGGGACCCCAAGCGGCGTCACGGAGTTGACCGCGCCCGCGACGTCGGTCCAGCGGGCCGTGGAGGCCAGCACGTCTATACGCAGGTCGTCGCGGGCAAGCAGCTTGCTGATAGGCCGCGTGAGGCTGGGGTGTCCTGCCACAACGACACGCTGAGCGCGCCCCGCCAGCCGTGTACCCGCCGACGTCGCCAACAGCTCGGCATAACGAGTCAGGGCCTGTGGCCCGCCCCGGGCACCGGAGGTCGGCTCAGCCAGCAGCGGCCAGTCCAGGTACTCGGCCAGGGCGCGGGCGTACCGGCCGATGTCATCAACACTGTCCCCGGCGACGACGATGCCGCGCTCCTCCCGGCACGAGGGCACACCGCTGGCCGCAGGCGCCGCCCCGCATGCCGCCGGGCCCGGGGAGGCCGGGAAGGACACGAGCGGATCCGTCGCCTCCGCTCCGGTCCCCGCCGGGGGCTGCGGTGCGTCCCCCTGGGGCTTCGGCGCGGCACCGGGGACCGTCTCAGCACCGGGAGGAGCTTCCCCGCCGGGCTCGGGCGCGAGCGGAGGCCGGAAACGAATGTTGACCTGGGCCGGCCCCGGGTCGTTGGTCAGGGCGCCGGTGGCGGCGTCCACCGCCCGGCGCACCTGGCCGGCGATGGCGCGCGCGCCGGCAACCTCCCCCAGGTCGGCGGTGAGGTCCGCGGGCAGGTCCACCACCTGCCGCGGCGCCGCACCGAAGATACGGGTCTGCTCGGTGGTCTGGTTGGCGCCGGTGCCGACCGCCTCGTGGGGCCGGTCGGCGGTGACCAGGAGCAGGGGCACGCCGGCGGCGTCGGCCTCCGCGACAGCCGGGTGCAGGTTGGCGACGGCGGTGCCGGAGGTGGTGACGACGGCGGCCGGGCGGCGGCACCCTGCCAATAGCTCGGCGCGAGCGCATCCCAGGGCGACGAAGCCGGCGGTGCGCTCGTCAATCACTACACGTACCCGCAGTGCGCCGTCGCGCTCGGCCGCGGCCAGCGCCGGCACCAGGGGTGCGGAGCGGGATCCGGGCGCGAGGACAACCTGGCGCACACCGGCCCGGACAAGTGCGTTGACAAGGGCACGGGCGGCGCTGAGCGACGGCGGCGCTGCGCTCATAGCCGCAGTCCCGCCACGGCCAGGCTGGGGTCTGCGGCTTCCCGTTCACGTCTGCGCTGCAGGGCGGCGGCGATGTGAACCAGGCGGGTCTGCCAGTGGGCGGTGACCTCGGTGTCGGCGGAGGCGGTGCGCAGGAGCGCCCGCGAGACGTGCACGGGCCGTACCGGCAGGGCGTCGTCGGCGGGTACGGCGGAGGGAGCAGCGACGTCGCGGGCGAGCAGTCGCACCGTACCCAGCCCGCAGGCGTGCTCCAGCTCGGGCAGGGCGGCCGCGAGGGTGACACCCGCGCCGATGCCGACGCTGGTGTCGATTGCGGAGGAGACGACGGCGGGCAGGCCGAGGCGCTCGACCAGGGCGAGGCAGCGACGCACGCCACCAAGCGGGGCGACCTTGATGACGGCCACGTCTGCAGCGCCCAGGCGGGTCACGGCCAGCGGGTCGTTGGACAGGCGGATCGACTCGTCGGCGGCGACGGGGATGTTCACCAGGCGCCGCAGGTCGGCGAGCGCCTGGGTGGAGCCGCAGGGCTGTTCCACGTACTCCAGGCCCTGGGCGGCGGTGTCCAGCAGGGGCAGGAGCTTACGGGCGGTCTCCAGGTCCCAGGCGCCGTTGACGTCGATGCGGATGCGTCCGCGCGGACCGATGGCGTCACGCACGGCCTCGATGCGCTCCATGTCGGCGGCCAGGGCCTCACGGTCTGAGACGCGGGCCCCGGTGACCTTGATCTTGACGGTGACGGGAACGGCGTCGGACCGGCGGGAGGCGCTGCGGGCGGGGCCGGTAGCGGTGCTCGCCCCGGCGGCGGCGATCAGGGAGCGGGCCTGCTCGGGACCGACGGCGGGGACGGTGATGTTGACGGGGACCGTCTCACGGTGACGGGGCAGGTCGGTGCCCCCGACGGTGGCCTGCTCCAGGGCGGAGGCCAGCCAGGGGGCACAGGTGTTGGCGTCGTAGTCCCAGAAGGGGGCGAGTTCGCCCCAGCCGGCCGGCCCGTGCAGGAGCACGCCGTCGCGGCGGGTCAGGCCGCGGAAGGGGGTGCGCATGGCGACGTCCCAGACGACGGCCCGGTCGATGTCGGCCAGCAGCCGCCCGCCGACGCCGGCGCGCAGGGCGTCCAGATCGAGTTCGCCGCGGGCGCGGGCCGACGCGGACGCCGGGACGCGGTTGGGGATGGTCACGCGGACAGGATAGCCAGGCGGCGGGGTCGTGACGGCGGGGCGTGACGATCAGTGCGTAACGGCAACCGATTCGGCCGTCATTCCTCGTCCATGCCGTAGAGCACCTTGCTGGCGGCATCGACGGCGTTGTCCTGCCTGCTGACCGTCTCCAGGCCAGTGAGTCGCTGGGTCTGCGAGGCGGCGGCGTTGGTGAGCGCCAGCAGCGGCGGCTCGTAGGACGCCAGCTCGCCGCCGAGTTCGGCATTGGCAACAGTGATTGGGATGGCCAGGATTGTGTCGGCGGCAACGGGTTCGGGGATCGGGTACGAGGCGCGCAGTACCGTTCCCTGAACCGAGCCGGACGCCTGAGCATCTTCGGGTCCGACGGCCAGATCGGTGAATGCACCCGCATCCACTTGGACGTCGATGACGGTTTCTGCGGGCACCGGCGATGGCCCGACAGAATGCAGGGCGACGGTATCCGGCTTCCACAGATGGAAGCCGTCGGCCCAGCGCAGCGCGGTCCAGGTAACGCCGATCGTCGCTCCCCATAGAAGATCAGTGCTGGTGCCGGTATCGGCCGGTTCTTGCGTGACTTCCCGGTCCCCGTCCGGTAGCGCGAGGGCAATTGTCGTCGCGGTGGGCGGGGCAATGATGTCGTCGGGATAGGTCAGGGCTCGGACCGAGCCCAGTGCCAGTGTGAATGCGCCCTCGGGCAGTTCCGCGCCGAGCAGGACGGCCGCACTCCCGGTGGTGCCGTCGTCGGTGGGCTCCGCCTCGAAGGCGCAGTCGAATGCCTCATCGTCACGGGTGATCGCGGGTGCCTCCTCAGTGGCGTACAGGGCTGAGGACCAGGTCAGCGCTATACGCGTTCCGGCCGGCAGGCTGCCTCCAGTGATAGTGAGGGTTCCGCCCAGTAGAACCGGCACGGTCACGGTCGTGCCGTCGGTGGTGGCGACTTCGGTGGTCTCTTCCCCGGGCGTGAGGCTGACTTCGGCTCCCGCGGCATGCGCCTGCGGAGCCGTTGACACCAGCAGTGCGGCGCCGGCTCCCAGGCCGAACCCGGATAGCAGGCTGCGTCGGGACATGCGCAATGGCTGCGATGCGTCTTTGGGTGTGGATGAGTGCATGGTTGTTCCTTGAGTCGGGGTGATGATGCGGAAATCAGGACATACCGCGAGATTCCATGTGAGTGGGATAGCTACCAGGGTGGCGGGCCCGCGAAGAAGGGCAACAGCCAGCGGTCCCACGTAGCCGCCAGCAACACCATCCCCACCAAGTACACAGCCGTCGGGCACAGACAACGCACCCACAGAGGGATCCGGTCGGCAAAAAAAGCCATCACCGCCAGAGTCAACAAACCGGCAAAGAAAGGCGCCGCCAGGACTGCACCATCCCACAGACCCGGCCAGCAACCCGGGTATACACAAGTTCCATACTCCCGGGATCCCGCAAACACCTGAATCAAGAACGCCATACAGCATGCAGCAAACACTGCGACGGCAACAGAGGCCACATCAAAACGATACTTCGGGCGCCACTTCGGAATGAGGGCGAAGCCAGCCGCCGCCTCCAGCGTGGAACGCCACCACACAAATGTGAACACACCATCCCCTTCTCGAAGACGGTCGCTCAAATGCGCTGTGACAGGCATAGTCGGACGAACGATCGACAGACCGAAGGCCATTGCCGCCCACTGCGCGCCCCATAACAGAAGCGCGATGCCAACCAGCACCATGACCGTACGTACGATGGCACCAAGCCCGAGAAGAAGCCGTCGACGAACTTGCGAATCAGAATTCATCTTCCACCCCTCGAGCCAATCGGTCAGCGAACGCCGACGTCAAGGCGCGACGCTGCTCCTCAGTCGGCGGGGCCTCAAAGTTCCCAGCATCCCTCAATATCGGCAACGTTGGCCCGATATCTTTGAATAGACCCAGATCTAACCCATAGGCAATTCCCGCAAACGCGGCATCGACATTGGAAGCACTAGACGCGAATCGAGTCCTGTAGAATTCCCGTATCCTATCGTTCGGCGCCATAGACCGAACACGCCGGAACCTCTCCCTAAACAGGGTGGTCGATCCAGGGTTCGCCACCAACCAGGCATCAACATCCGCAAGCAAGTCCGCCCGCCCGAACACCGAATCACCTTCGGCACCGATTTCCTCCAGCGCCCAGGAATAAAGATCGGCGCCACCGCCACTCGATTCCCACTTCCCGTACACCGAATACAGATCGAGAGCCCACCCGCCTAAGTCACCATACCCATACTGCGCCGGACTGATGTTTGCGCCCCAGCTTATGTACGCCAGCGTGGATACAGCCCAGTGAGGCAAGTCCAACACAGTATCGGGGGGCACTGCACCCCGGCTCAGTGCATTCTCACATACTACGCGCGCCGAGGTAGCACCCTGATTATCGACCTCAGGGGTGTAGACGAGCCACATGCCTCTATTCGCATTGCCCCAATAGGTTGGCTTACGGAGCCAACCCAGAATAAAGGCAGACGGATCAGCGGCGTACGCCTTTGCCGCCCCATCAGGAAGATCATTGATCGCCATCGAGCATCTCGCTTCAGCATTCACGTACCACATGAAAAGAAGGTCGAATCCCGTTGCCGAATTGGCTCCTTCCTTCTCGATCGGAGGTCCCGGCACGGCCGCCAAATCCACCGACGGGCCCTTACGCGACACAACGACCTTGTCGATGGGGGTGCTTGATCCACTTCCGAGGTCCGCACTGGTCTCAAGGATCTGGTTGTAGTGCCACTCCTGGGGCATGGCATAGCCCATGTTGCCGGAATAACCGGTGGACATGCCGGAGACGTAGGCGCCTACCGCAAGACCGCGATCGATCATCGTCTGACAGGCGTTTCTGGGGGCATAGATGCCCACCTGATAACTGTTCGGAACCGATCCCATGACGTCGTTGACGCCCTGGAAGTAGTTGGCCACGGGTCCGTTCACCACGTCGCCCGTGGCATCGAAGTCAACGGCGAAGTAAATGACTGATCCGGCGGGCAGTCCGAGCACCCGTGCACGCGTCAGGGCCTCGAAGGCCTGCGAAGTACCGTTATCATAGGTCATGTAGGAGACCTCGTTGTTGAAGCGCTGAAAGAGCGGAATCAGGCGCAGTCCCGCAGCTCTCAGGTCATCGAGCTCGGGGGCACTGATGTAGTTACCGGTAACAAGGTACCTGCCCACATGGGTGTAGCCCCGCCGCACCGCAGCCGCGGCCTTTCCGCCGGTCAGCTTCTCGGAAGTGTCGAATCCCTTGGTTGCGATGCTCGTATCACCACAGGAGACAAGAAGACTGCACCAGGTTGTATAGTCGCCCTTCCCGGTCTGGGGGATCTCCATGAAGGACTGGAAACTGCTGATGACACTGCTGGTGGTGCTGGTGAAGCTGCTATTCAGAGAGATGCCGAGTCCATTGAGGATCATGGCTGCGTGGAAGAGCATGACGAAACGCTTGGCGCCGTCGACGCTGCCAGTGCTCAGCATCGCCTGCGATTTCAGGCCGTTCTTAGTACCGTTGCCGAAGTTGCCGTTGGCCACGCCGTCGGCCATGCCGAGCTCGTACTGGAGGGCGAGCAGGAGAGCGGTCTGCACCGCTCTGGAGTGCACGCCGTCGCAGGGCACCAGGGCGAAGTCCTGCCGTGCGTGGTAGATACCGTTCAGTCGGCGCTGCACGGCTTGGATCTCAGCGGTTCCGCCGTAGCCGCTGAGGATCGTGTAGGCGTCCATTGACAGCAGCGAGGCCATGATCTTGACGTCGACCGCCGGGGATGCGCCTGTGCTCAGTCCGAGGTCAGCGCGCACCGAGGCCACCGAACCGCTCAGGCCCTCGAAGCCGAAGACGGCGCCCGGGTTGAGGGTGATGGCCGTGTATCCCTTGCACCACAGCGCCCCGCTGAGAATGCACAATATGTTCTGGGAACCGGTGAAAGAGGCGTCGATCTTTCCAATCTTCGTGCGGAAGGCACTGGTGGTGGCCGGCCCGAAGCCGGAGGCGAGTTGGCTGATTCCCAGTTCGGCCTGCAGCGCGCGGCGCAGGCCGTAGATGGTAGACCAGCCGGTGAGCCCGTCCTCCTCCAGCCGCACCCAGCCCGCCTTCGAGCCGTAGGTGGTGTTGAGCCACTGTTGTGTTTTTCTGACTTGAGGGTCTGCCATGGTGCTTCTCCTGGGCGATTCGGCCGATTCGAGGGTAGGTGTACGTACAGGTCAGTGGTGCAGCGCCTCGGCGGGTTCGATGCGCGAGGCCCGGTGGGTGGCGAACACGGCTCCAAGGAGGCTGACGCCGAGGCCTCCCGCAATACCAAGTGGCACGCTGCCCCAGTCCATGACGGGCTGCCAGCCCCTACCTATGGTGATGGCGAGGATCGACATCATGCCGAGGTAGACACCCAGCACTCCCCCGAGCAGCCCGGTCACAGTCGCCTCGGCGGCGATGAGGAAGCGGATGTGGATGCGCCTGGCCCCCATGGCGCGACGCAGCCCGATCTCTCCGGTGCGCTCCATGACCGTGGAGATCATGAGGGCGGCGACCAGTGTGAGGGCGGCGATCGCGGCGACGGCGGTGAGGGTGTAAAGGACGGTTCGAATGGAGTCCTCCACCTCCGCCCGGAGCGTCGTGGGATCCGGCGGGGCATCGACGGTCACGGACTGCGGCGCGCTGGGGATCCAGGCAACGGGCGCCTGCTCGGCAACCTGTTGGGCGGCTCCGGGGTTCACCCGCAGCTTGACCGAGGCGTACTGGGGCTGCGAATACGAGACGGCCTCGGATTCGGGCACGATGACCGAGTCGAGCAGGCCGACGTCCAGGCCCGCGTCAGTGAGGATTCCGACAACAACCCGGGGCCGTCCGTCCAGCCAGATCACCGGCGAAGCGAGTAGGGGGCCGATCTGCAGGCTCTGGGCTGCGTGTGAACCGAGGATAACCTCATCCTCGCCCAGCACGGCCAAGGGCTGCGGGCCAGTGACCGTAAACAATGACTGCGGAAGTGCAGCAGATACGTTACCGACGAGTTGAAGCGGTGTAGTGGTCGCGGAGGGTCGTGACGCTACCTCGACCGACGAGTGGGTAGCGAGTATGGCGAAGTCGCGCACGCCGGCGAGGTCTCGGATACGCGCAGCGGAGTCTGCGGACAGGGCCTGCTCGGCAGCCGAGACGTCGGTGGTGGCGGCTGCCAACCCGACGAGTTGGTTGCGTCTGGAGTCGAACACGTCGGACACCTGGAATCGCGCGGTGGTGGACAACCCGGTAGTCGTCGTCGCCAGCGCCACCGCCAGGGCGATGCAGGCGACCAGGGCCGCCGAGCGCGCTAGGCGGGAGTGCAGGCCGCGCCATACGTCACCCAAGGCGTCGGGCAGCCGCAGGCGGGAAGCGCGCCCGCGCATCGCGGAAGGTTCCGTCTCGGGGGCATGTAGCCTCGTTCGGTTGAGCTCCTCCACCCGGCCGTCCACAACCCGCAGATGCCGGGAGGCATAGGAGGCGACGTTGTCGTCGTGAGTGACCACTATGACCGTGGTGCCACGTCGGTTCAGCTGCGCGAGCAATTCCATGATCTGCTCGCTGCTGCGCGAATCCAGGTTGCCGGTGGGCTCATCGGCAACGATAACCGGCGCGCCCGAGGCGACGGCTCTGGCGATGGCGGCGCGCTGACGCTCTCCCCCCGAGAGCTTCTCCACCTTCTGCGAGCGCTTGTGCTGCAAGCCGACGAATGCGAGCGCCTCCCGAGCGGCCTCAACTCTCCGCCGCCGGTCCAGGCCCCGATACAGCAGGCCGAGGGCGACGTTCTCCACCAGGCTGCGTCCCTTGAGCAGGTGGAAGGACTGGAAGACGAAGGCGAAGTTCTCCGAGCGCACCGTGGCGCGCCTGCGCTCGTTCAGCGTGCCCACGTCGACGTCGTCAATTCGGTAATCGCCGCTGGTCGGGGTGTCCAGCAGTGCCAGCTGGTTGAGCAGAGTGGACTTGCCGGCCCCCGACGGACCCTGGATGGAGATGAACTCGCCCTGACGGATGGTCAGCGTGACATCGCGGAGGGCTTCAAGGGGCACTTCACCTCCGTAGATCTTCCCGACGCCGCGCAGCTGGAGCTCAGCCATCGACCCGCACGCTCATGTCCTCGGTGAGGGTACCGTCCTCGGCATCGACGGCGCAGGTGCCCGCAACGCATCCGAGCTCGGTCACCACCACCTGCGTGAAGGAGCCGTCCTTCTGCTCAACCAGGACGGTGGTCACCCCGTTGACGTCGGCCGAGACGGCTCGTTGCGGGACCAGTAGCGCATCGAGCACCGGCTCGGAGAGGTTGAGGGTGACCAACACGTCGCTGTGCCCCACCCACTCGTCGGGGATCTGGCCGCTGCTCGCCCGCAGGATCACGGACGCCTCTGCGGAGTCAGCAGCATCTTCCTGCTCCTGCTGGGTAGGTGACAAAGCGTCCTGCTGTGGGGAATTCACCTGCGCCACCGCAACGTCCATTGACATATCCTGCCCCTGAAGGGTGGCGGTGCCGGCCAGGCCCGATGTCAACCGCGCCTGTATGGCCGGCGGCACCGTGGCCGTGAGCGTGATCTCCTGGGTGCTGAACGTTGCCGTGGCCTCGCCGTCCACTGCGGTACCGGTCGCGGGGACCGAAGTCAGAACTGCGGGGAGCGTCGGTACGATTATGACCTCCGAGGCGGGCAGCACCAGGACCGGCTGGCCTTGGGACGCGACCGCAGTCGGCTCCGCGGAGGGGGTGGGCTCTGCAGCGACGGCGCCAGCGGACGAGCCTTCGGAGCCCTGCGGCGCCTGGGCCCCGGCACTCCGGTACAGCTCGCGGATGGCGGCTGCAGTTGCTCTCCCGAGCTCCCCGTCCGCGCCGACCGCGTAGCCGAGATCGGCCAGGGCCTGTTGGATCATGCGGACGTCGTCGCCCCGGGCGCCCAGGTACAGATCGCGGTAGAGGGCGAATTCACCCCCTTAGCGCGATGACCGGGCGGCTGTTGACCCATACAATCACGCCGCCCGAGGAGACAGAGTCGCCGGGCCGCAGCCGAGCGGGTGACCACGCCCTGTCCCTCGATTGGGGTTGGAACGGCGACGGTGACGCTCTCGGAACGAACCGCGGTCGCAAGGACGGTGGTCTGCTCGGTGAGGTCGCCCCGCGTCACCGCGACGGTGACCGGTTCGGCCGACGGCGGCGCGGCGGCCGCCTCCCGCTGGGCCGGTGACTGGACTCGGGCGGCCACGAGCCACGTGCCGACGACGAGAAGCACGGCACCGGCAACAAGGGCGGATACGAGCAGAAACCGCCGTAGCCGACTCACGGCGTTCCGCCGGCCTCGGTGATAATGGAACGCATGCGTGCCGCTTCGGCCTCATTCTCCGCCACGATGCCGTTGATCTCCGTCTCATTGGCGGCAACGAAGGCAGCCTGCTGGTCCCAGGTCGCCTCGTACAGCAGGTTAGTCCAGCCCGAGGACTCCCGACACTGTGCGTCCGCGGTGGCCACCGAGATTTCACCGGCAGAGGGGTCACCGGTCGGCCAGTAGTCGAGCCTCGTCATAAGCGACTCAGGAAGGTCTAACGTTCCCGCCTCCCAAGGTTCTTCGGGAAGATCAGATATGCCCTGCGGCGCCATGCAGGTGCGCCACTGTTCCGCCGCCGCCTGCAGTTCCGGAGAGGATGTGTCCACCATGAAGCGGTTGAGCTGGGACTCGATTGGGATCGGCCCGTTCTCGTCAACTTCGAGGTACTCGGTTGTGGGCGGCCCGTGAAGCTCCACCTGAACCTCGTCCAAGCATGCATACCACTGGTTCTTAAAGGATTCCGGTTTATTGTCGTAGTAGCCCCCGCCCTGAAGGTCGATCTTCTCCCACGAAATCTTGTATGAGGGGTCGGGCGCCATCCGGTAGCCGTACTTCTGGGCGATCGCCACATTGAACAGCGTCGCATTCCCGTGAGGTGAGGTCTCCGGGAATGGAACCGCGGAACTATTCATGAGTTCATAGTCGTCGAACCCAGCCTCCGCCATGCACTGGTCCACCAGCAGGTCACTCGCATGCTGCTCCAACCGGGCAAGATTTCCGTCAAGCACCCGATCGAAGGGCAACGACCAGGTCAGCGGGTCCTTGACTACCCCGAGCACCTCGCCTGGTGCGGGTGTGGCCGAGACCTGGTAGGCGGGCACACCTCCGCCCCCCGCCTCAGCACCTCCGTCGGCGGTGTGAGAGCCTCCCGTGGCGCAGGACGCCAGCATCAGGAAGGCTGACAGGAGGACCGTGAGGCGAATCCGGGCCGCGTTGGAGTATCGATCAGACACGAGGGCACCACACTTCTTTGTTCAGACCCAACGGCCGCACCATTGCTTCTTATCATACCAGTAGCACCACCGAATGACCGATCCAGTGCGCGGACCGTACACTCCATCGGCGGCGATCCGGTTCTTCGCCTGCACATTGACAACCGCCGTACGGGTAATATTACCGAATATTCCATCCGCATACAGACTTTGCCCTGAGTCCTGAAGTCCGTACTGCAGGCGTCGCACCTCCTGACGCACTCGAGTTGACGAAGTGCGTTCAAGCCAGCAATTCCGCGTGAGCGAGTTACCGTCACCATAGGCGGGAACATACACACCCGCTCCGCCCCCACCAACTACCTCAACGTGGTACGCCCACCCGTTGTTGCATTCGCGGTAGGGCAGTGCCTGCGCGCTAGGCGTAGTAGCAACGACCATAGCCCCCGCGAGCACGAACAGCGCCATAAGGGTGCGCAGTGCACGCATCGGAGTTTTGAACCACATCGTTACCTCCCGAAGAATAGCCCTGAGCCAAGGATCCCCGATTCCACAGCGATCCACGCGAGAAAGGGGGGATGGCTCAAGGTTCCCCTGCCGACGCGCCGCAGTCAATCCTCCGATCGGCTACCCGTGCGCCGCGGAGGTCGGCCAGATGGTATGGCCAACTGGCCGGCATCGGCTCAGCCCACCTGCGCCGTCACCGCCGGGTCGCCGAGGGTGGCGACCATGATGGCCTTGATGGTGTGCATGCGGTTCTCGGCCTGGTCGAAGACGATGGAGGCCTCGGACTCGAAGACGTCCTCGGTGACCTCCAGGCCGTCCATGCCGGTGGCCTGGTAGATCTCTTCCCCGATGGTGGTCTCGCGGTTGTGGTAAGAGGGCAGGCAGTGCATGAACTTGGCCTGCTCCCCGGCCTTGGTCATCAGGGCGGCGTTGACCTGGTAGCCGCGCAGCAGCTCGATGCGCTCGGCCCACACGTCCTTGGGCTCGCCCATGGAAACCCAGATGTCGGTGTGGACGAAGTCCACCCCGGACACGCCCTCATCCACGGACTCGGTGAGCGTGATGCGGGCACCGGTGTCGGCGGCCAGGGTCTGGGCGGCGGCGACGCACTCGTCGTCGGGCCACAGCGCCTTGGGGGCGACGATGCGCACGTCGGCGCCGATCAGGGCTCCGGTCACCAGCAGGGAGCGACCCATGTTGAAGCGGGCGTCGCCGACGTAGGCGTAGGCGATCTCGCCCGCGGGCTTGTCGGTGTGCTCCAGCATGGTCAAGCAGTCACACAGCATCTGGGTGGGGTGCCAGTCATCGGTCAGCCCGTTCCACACCGGCACGCCCGACAGCTCGGCCAACTGCTCCACCTTGGCCTGGCTGTCACCCCGGTACTCGATGCCGTCGAACATGCGCCCCAGCACCCGGGCGGTATCCGCCACCGACTCCTTGTGCCCGATCTGCGAGCCGGAGGGGTCCAGGTAGGTGGTGTGCGCACCCTGGTCGTGCGCCGCCACCTCGAAGGAGCAGCGGGTGCGAGTGGAGGTCTTCTCGAAGATCAGGGCGATGTTCTTGCCCACCAGGTACTTAGTCTCCCGCCCTGCTCGTTTGTCGGCCTTCAGCTGCGCCGCCAGGGCGATCAGTGTCATCCACTCCTGCGGCGTGAAGTCCAGCTCGCGCAGGAAGCTGCACCCTTTCAGCGAGGCGAGGACGGCGGGGTCGGGGGCCGGGATGGCGGCGGGCATGCGAAGGTCCTTTCAGCGCGTGAGCTCAGGGAACGATCGTAGGCCATGCGCGGGCGGTGGCAGCCGCGCACACCGCGATTATTGAGCGACTACACGCCTAATCCGTCTGGTACGAGCTTTTGTGTCGTGGTGTGCGGGTAATTGCCGCACACCAGGGCACAAACGCTCACAGCAGGCGCGGGACCACTGCGGTGGAGCCGGTGGCCAGGCCGCTTGCCCGCCGGCCGTCTCAGACGGCATCGCGGGTAACGGGGCAGGTCATGCAGTGGGCGCCGCCGCGGCCGCGCACCAGTTCGACGCCGGGCGTCTCAATGACCTCCACGCCCGCCCGACGCAGCACGTCGTTGGCGCTCTGGTTGTGGGCGTAGCCGATGACCCGCCCCGGCGCCAGGGCGACCACGTTGCAGGAGTCGCGGGACAGCTCACGCAGAGCCTCGGCCTCGTCGGACATGTCGGGGCTGATGACCTTGAACGCGTCGATACCGGCGGCGCGGGCAAGGACGGTGTCCATGTCGCCGCCGTCGTGGACGGTCACGCGCAGGGCGGAGCCCTTGGTGGAGCCGTGGTTCGCACCGGGCTCAATCTCCACGGTGGTGACGTCGTTGAAGCCGGAGAAGCGCAGGTAGGTGTCGGGGGCGACCATGGTCATGAGGGTGTCCAGGTGCATGACGGCGTCGAGCTCGGTGTAGAAGGCGCGGTCGGGCATGTGGATGCCGATCACCCGGTCGGCGACGCCGTCGGCGAACAGGCGGGTGGCCAGGCGCTCCACGCCGGCGGCGCTGGAGCGGTGGGTGAGTCCCATGACCAGGGTGCGGTTGCCCAGCACCTGGAAGTCGCCGCCCTCGACGGTGGCCGGGGAGGCGCCGTGCGGCTCCACCCACAGCGGGCCGCGCTCCCCCGTAGCCCGTTCCGACGACGTCGACGACGTCCCTGGGAGCGGGGCGAGGTCGAGCCGGCCGGAGAAGGCGGGGTGGAAGCGGTAGACGGCCTCGTAGTTGACGGCCTCGCGGCGGCGGGGTGCCAGCGCCATGGTGTTGACGGACACGCCGCCGTACAGCCAGGCGGAGGTGTCGCGGGTGAACAGGTGGTTGGGCAGGGGGGTGACCACGAACTGCCCCTCCAGGGTGGACAGGTAGGTGGTGGCGAACAGGGTGGTGGCGTCGGCGGGGTCGAGGCGCTCGCGCAGCTCGTTGCGGGTGATGCCGGCCAGGAGGACCTCGGCGAGCTCGGCGTCGGGCAGGCCGCCCAGGTAGTCGATGAGCACCTCGGAGGTGGACACGCCGACCGCCTGCGGGCCGACCGTCTCCTCCAGGACCAGGCGGCGGGCCGCGGGGACGGCCAGGGTCTCGGTGAGCAGGTCGCGGAAGTCGTGGACGATCACGCCCTCGGCGCGCAGGATGGCGGTGAAGGCGTCATGCTCGGCCTGGGCGCGGGCGATGTTCAGGGCGTCGTCGAACAGCAGGGCGTTGGCGTTGATCGGCGTGATGCGGGCGATCTCCCGCCCGGGCCGGTGGACGATGACCTCGCGCAGGCGGCCGGTCTCGGAGTCGACGCGGCCACCGCCGGCCGAGCGCGCGATGACCGTGCGGTCGGCGGGGTCCGGGGCCGTCTGGGGGCTCTGCGTCATGAGCGTCATGGGCACAGGCTATCGGCATACGGCCGGTCGGTCTGCGACGGGCGCTGTGAGCCGTGCACGACGGCCGATAGCACATCCACGTCGGCGGCCGGCCAATCACTCCGAGTTCTCGGTCTCCTCCACGGCCTGCTCCACCTCTTGAACGGTCGTTGCCATCTGCTCCCCACAGCGGTCATCCGAAGTGCAGGCTTCCCTCAGCTCGCTCCCGCCCTCTACCAGCACACCCGAGGACGCCGACACCAGGTCCGCACTGCCGTCGTCATGGATGTTGACGAAAAGCATCAGGCTGTCTGCGTTGACAATGTCACCCAGTAGCAGCGTCTGATCCTCAACGTACTGGACGCCATCCATCAGTCCGCCTACCTGGCTGACCTCCAGCAGGTCGCCTGCCGACAACTCGCCCTTAAGGCTTGAGGTGACCTTGACGGTGGAGATCGTGACCGGGACGCCGAGGTCGGTCATATCGATCTCAGTGGGGTCGACGCCCGCCTGCGGATTAGTAACCGGATCATCATCGTCGCTCGACTCAGGATAGATTACGTCCGTACGCGCCGAGATGAATTCGACCGTGATGATGGCGTCTGCTTCATGCACCATATCGTCAAGATCGCCGAACTCTGGATAGACGGCGTACAGGTGGGCGGTGGAATCATCTCCGGTAGGTTCCGTAACCGCTGCGTCACGCGAGCAGCCACCCAGTGACAACAACACCGCCACCAGCACGACCGCGATCAGTGACGACACCTTCAATCGGAAACTCATACCAGTAGCACACCTTCATGTTCGCAGCGTCATGCGACACCGGGTACCCAACCGTGTACCTATTCCGGCTATCATACCCCATTGCCATCATCATGCGACGAGAGTCATTGCCGGGACCCACGGAAAAGACCGGGCACCTCATCATCCAGAACCACTCGCGAGGTTGCGGATCGCACTAGGCATAGAGGCTGGGCGGTGTACGCAGACCGCCCGGGTAGTCGATGAGCACCTCAGGCGTAGTCGGCCTCGGAGTCGAACCGCCCACCGCCGGCCGAGCGCGAGCATCCTTGCTGTCGGCGAGGGTACGAGCATGCGACAGCGGCACGAGAACAGGCAGCTGAACACCTGACGAAGGTCAACTGTTCAGGCGCTCCCGCGCGGCATAGACTGGGGTGTTGGAGGCGTCGGCACAGTTGCTGCCCGGCCGAGGTGACGAGGCCAGCCACATACACGCATACGCACCCAACGGATCGACGAGGAACCGGAAATGAAAACCACCTACCGTGATTCAGGGAGAACGATAACAATACTGATTGGAAGCTTTTGCCTCGTTTTCGTGCTTTCAGTGATCGCGCTCGCTATTCTCGATGGCACTAGCGTACGCGCGGTCACGCTGACCCCAACACCGTGGATAACCGCCGCCCTGGGCACATTCATTCAGTGGCTGAGACTCCGAGAAGGCCGTAACTAAACCGACCCTCCAAACCTCCGCTCCCCCTGGTTCCGAAGGAATCCCGCATGAAAAGGTCACTGCAGGAATTGCGCGGGTACGTCGTGCTCGCGGTGATGGTTGTCATGGTCACGGCGCCGATGTACCTCGCCCTGACAGCAGTCGCCCTTCTACCCGTCGGCAGACCCAAGTACGGCGGTCTCACGCTGGTTTGGCTGCCGCCGATTCTGATGCTGGCCTGGCTGGCAGTGGTGATCCTCTGGGGCGACTTCGTCTCCAAGTCGCACGTGGGCAAGTTCCTCCGCGAGGCGCTGGAGCTCGTCGTGCAGGTATCTGCCATGGCGCTCATCGGGGTGCTGCTGGTGGAGCCCCTGCCCGCGATCCTGGTATTCGGCACGACGGCGCTGGTCTCCTTCCTACTGCTCTACTGGCTGTACGGGAAGATCCCCATACCCGAAGGAGACGACTGATGGCACCCCGGTCGGCGGCAGTGACGCCACCGAAGCGGAACATCCGGCTTGCATAGCGGTCTGGCACGACAACCCTGACGAAGATCAGTCTATGATTCGGCTCATACTTTCCCTATACTCACCCTGATAGGTATCGGCCGATCGCAGATCGACGGACGAAATCCAATCAGGAGAACCCATGGCGACCACAACACAGGAATCCGACTCCCGCTGGCGCCCAGCGATCCCGCTCTGGGCGCTGGCTTCCGGGAGGGCCTTCATGGCTCTGCTCTATGGAGTCGGACTTGGCATCGTCATAGGGATCTGGTCGGCGCTGACCCACATGGGCCTGACCATCGACCGCGTGGTCGCGTTCGTGATCGTGGCCGCAGTCATACGGGAGATTCTCGACGCGACGGCTTCGCGGCTGATCATGCGTGCCAAGCGCTCTCAGGACCCCGAAGGAGCGCTCCTGACTGTCATATCGCTCATCTGCCCAGCCATTGCAGGCTTCGCGGCTGCTACGCTGTTGGCGTCCGCCTCAATACTCACCCTCACCCTGGTGACCTGGATCTTCTACATGGTCATCATCATCACGCTTGAGAAGCCTTGGGACACCACCCTCAACCACGAGGAAATGATGAGGCGAGGCCGTCAAGTGCGTTTGATGACGCGCGAGCACTTCGCCGAGGAGATTCAGGACGGCCGCTTGAATTTCCAGGAGATCGACGATGAAGGCTACTACGTTGACGAAGATGGCAACCGGATCGAAGAAGACGAGTGAGCCAAGTAGAAACAGAGTTATATTCACCTGCCTTGCATTGACAGCGGCCCTCGTGGTTGCACCAGTGAGCACTAGCCCAGAAAACCGGACTCCGCCTCCCTGGTGCACGCTTTTACCGTCATCCTGGTTGTGTCAACGACAATGACTCGAGCATTTCACCCACTGGCACCGACACAGGTCAGGCCCCTATCCCTAGCTTTGGTCTCAGCCATCATACTGGCGTTAGACTTGCATACGCTTATCACATCACGTGACCCTATCTCCGCGTGGTGGGAGGCACTCCAGGTTGCCACTTTCATCGTCTACATAGGAAGCGAGCGTATTGGCGTACTAGTATTCACGGCCACTCTCGCCACAGCGCTTTTGCTCCCTGACGCATACCTCGTTTGGACACCAGTTCTCGCCTACGTGGTGGTAATTGACCTCATTGCGCGGCGACGAGTACTCGTCGCCGTCGCGGTCTTCCTCACCGTCCACATCGTTCAACTCCCCTCGGCAGATACACCCGCAGACGTTCTTACCCCAATGGCACTCTGGGCCGTCATCTGCGGTGGTGCGGGGCTGCTGCTCCAATGGGTTGGTAGGCGCATGCATGCGCTAGAGCGGGAGGCCAAGGCGTCTCGCGAGGCGGCCGATGCGCTCAACCGCCAACTGCGCCGTGACATCGCCGACACCCTGCACGACGACCTCGCCGCGGACCTGACTCACCTACTGATCCTGACCTGCCAGCTGCGCGATGCAGCCCCGGAGCACGAGTCCGAAGCAGCCGCCGTCGAGGCGAACGCGCGGAAGTCCCTCGGTCACCTGCGCGCGCTCATCGACAACCTCGCGACATCCCCGTATTCCCAGGCCGAAGAACCCGCCATCCCTGAGCTCGTTGCCACCAGTAGGAAGGCACTTGCGCAGCGGTCCATCACCCTTGATGCGGACTTGGACAATACCGAACGTCTTCTCCCGCGGTACGGGCCCGAAGCCAGCCGATTGCTCGCGGCACTCATTCGCGAGTGCACCGTCAATGCCCTGAAGTACAGTGACGACGGCGATCTGCTCTCGCTGGTAGTCGAACCGACCGAGAAGCACCTGGCGATCACCTTCACCGCGCCCTGGCGTGACCGCGAGGTCCCCGCCGAGCTACACGGCGGACACGGCCTAGCCACCCTGGCGAGCCGCTTCGAGAAGGCCGGCGGCCAGCTCGTCGCCAGTAGGGTAGGTGAGTCTTGGACCGTCCTGGCAACCATCCCGATCGCCCCGGCACCTGATCACCCAGGAACTACCCGCTCCACCGAACTACCGGAACGCACTGGAGCGTCCCATGTCTGAGGTAACCCCACCGCTGCGGATCATGATCGTGGATGACGATCCGCTCATCCGCACCGTATTCGCCGAGCAGATCGATGCACAGCCGCCCGTCGCCGTCGTCGCCACCGCCGCGGATGGAATGACCGCGCTGGACCTGCTCAGCCGCGGCAATCTGGACATCGACGTGGCCCTCGTCGACATCGACATGCCGGGGCTGAGCGGCCCCCACACCGCGCGCGCCATCATTCAGAACCGCCCCGGCATCGCCGTCGTCATGTTTACCGTGTTTCGGCGCGAGGATTCCCTCAGAGCTGCACTAGCCGAGGGAGTCAGCGGGTTCATCACCAAGGACGAGCCACCGGAGGCGGTTGCCCATGCCCTGGTTCGTGCCGCCCGGGGCGAGCCCGTCATGTCCTCCCGACCCACCGAGCTGCTCGTAGAGGCCTACCGGGTGCAGCAGGACCGGAGCGATGCCGTGCGGCAGGCGCAGGCCGCCGTCGAGAAGCTGCCGCCGCACCTCCAAGAGGTCCACGCCTGCCTGCTGAAGGGGTTGACCAACAAACGGATTGCGACTCGCCTGAACCTCTCACAGAACACGGTCCGCCTCTACGTGTCAGATGTGCTCCGCGAGCTCGGCTACAACTCACGCACCGAACTCATGGCCGCCTACATCACCGGCTGACCAAGACGCCGTCTCCTCCCCTTACCCTGTGCGCATGAGCCAGTCGTCAACTGCCGAGCCGTCGCCCCACCCGCTGCCGCAGCGGGTCTCGGAGATCTTCGATCCTCTCCGCTGGCGCGACGTCGCCGGCTTCGCCAACCGCGGCGACGGTCCGGGCCCACTCACCGACGTCACCTACCACCGCGGCTGCGAGCGCGACGCCAACGGCGCGTGGGTGCGCGACCTGCCGGTGGTGCGGGTGGCCCTGGATCGTCCCGAGCTGCGCAACGCCTTCCGCCCCCACACCGTCGACGAGCTGTACCGGGTGCTCGACCACGCACGCATGAGCGGCGACGTCGGCGCCGTCATCCTCACCGGCAACGGTCCCTCCCCCAAGGACGGCGGCTGGGGCTTCTGCTCCGGCGGCGACCAGCGGGTGCGCGGACGGGACGGCTACCTGTATGAAAAGAGCGACGACGCCGGGGCCACCTCCACTGCCTGGGCGGACGCCGGGACGTCACGCCCCGACGCCGTAGACGAGGCCGCCGCGGCCGCGCCCACCGACGACCACGACGCCGCCGTCGCCGCCCAGCGCGAGCGCCTGGACGCCGCCCGGGCCGGGCGCCTGCACATCCTGGAGGTGCAGCGACTCATCCGCACCATGCCTAAGGTCGTCATCGCGGCCGTATCCGGCTGGGCGGCCGGCGGCGGACACTCCCTGAACGTGGTCTGCGACCTCTCGCTCGCCTCCGCCGAGCATGCCCGCTTCAAGCAGACCGACGCCGATGTGGGCTCCTTCGACGCCGGCTACGGCTCCGCCCTGCTCGCCCGGCAGGTCGGGGACAAGCGGGCCCGCGAGATCTTCTTCCTGGCCCGCACCTACGACGCCGCCACGGCCGAGCGCTGGGGCGTGGTCAACGAGGCCGTCCCCCACGCCGAGCTGGAGGAGCGGGCCCTGGAGTACGCGCGCATCGTGGCCGGCAAGTCGCCGCAGGCCATCCGCATGCTCAAGTACGCCTTCAACCTGGCCGATGACGGCCTGGCCGGCCAGCAGGTATTTGCCGGGGAGGCCACCCGCCTGGCCTATATGACCGACGAGGCCGCCGAGGGCCGCGATGCCTTCCTTGAGCGCCGCGAGCCGGACTGGTCGCCGTTCCCCTACTACTTCTGAGCGTCTGCGCCTTGCTCCGCAGCCACCTGGCGGCGTCTCTTGGCCGCGTCCGCACGCGCCCACTCACAGGCCGCCCATACCTGGTCCAGTCGGTCCTCCACCGCCTGACGTGCGACGGCGGGGTTGTCGTACTGCTTCATGTTCTCCAGTCCGCGCATGCGCACGCGGCCGAACTTGGAGTCGTAGACGGCGCGGTGGTGGACGCGCCCACCCAGGCGGCGCTTCTCGACAACTAGCAGTTCCTCGCGCCGCCGCGGCCAGGGCAGGTAGTCCCTGGCGACGTGCATGCCGCGTTCAGTCACCTGCACGGTCCGGGGCGACAACAAAAAACGGTGGGCGCCGTACCAGGCGGCTCCAAGCGCCGCGAAGTAGCACAACAGTACGAAGGCCCCCGTAGCCGCCTGGTCCACAATGACAAAGAGCGCGGAGAACATCACTGCCAGCCGCAGACCACACACCAGAACGACCGCCAGGATGGCACTGACAACACCCAGCGCCGTTCCGCCGTGTTCATCGTCCCTTTGGTAGTAGATCACAGCCTTACCCTATGCGCTTGCTGGAGTTGTGTTGACGAGTTCGACGCCCGCCTTCGCCGCCGGGTCGCTTGGACACCGACGCTACGCCGTGAAATCGTTGGTCGACCCCGATGAGCGCGCGCCGCGAGCGCCTGCTCATCATCGCCGCGGCGACCCCGCCGCAATACCCGGAGGTTCCCACATGCCCGCCTGGATCACCCGCCTGCTCGGCTCGACCGAGCCGTCCCGCCGCCGCGTCGGCGTGTCCACCCTCGTCGGCCTCATCGGCGGCGCCTTCTCCGCCCTGGTCAAGTTCGGCTGGGAGGTGCCCTTCCCGCCGCGCACACCCGGCATCCGCTCGGACACGAACCCGCCGCAGGCCATGCTGGAGTGGTTCGGCATGTCCCCGGAGACCTCGCACCTGACGGTGACGTTCTCCAACAACGAGCTGCCGATCATGTCCTTCATCGTGCACTTCAGCTTCGCGATCGTCTTCGGCCTGATCTACTGCATCGCCGCCGAGTACTTCCCGCGGATCAAGCTGTGGCAGGGTGCTGTCTTCGGCGTCTTCGTGTACGTGGGCGCGCACGTCATCGTCATGCCGCTGCTGGGCTGGGCGCCCAACCCCTTCCCCTGGATCGACGGCGCCCAGACCTGGTCGGAGCACTTCTCGGAGTTCTTCGGCCACATCGTGTGGATGTGGTCCATTGAGATCGTGCGCCGCGACCTGCGTAACCGCATCACCCGCGAGCCCGACGCGGAGGTCTCCCCGGAGGCGGCCACCCGCTGAGCCCCCTCACTTGACGACGGCGCCCGTCCCGGCTCTCCTGCCGGGGCGGGCGCCGTCGGTCATAGCCCGGTCAGCGTCCCAGGAGCGTCAGAATGTGGCGCCGCAACCGCTGGAACTCGGGGGCTGCCTCGTCACGCCCCAGCCCCTCGGGCACGCGAATGTCCTCCACCACGTGCGCGGGCCGCTCGGAGAGCACGATGACACGGTTGGACAGGCGCAGTGCCTCCTCCACGTCGTGGGTGACCAGCACCGCGGTGAAGCCCTGCGAGGCCCACAGGGAAGCGATCTCGTCCTGCAGGGTCAGGCGGGTCAGCGCATCGAGCTTGCCGAAGGGCTCATCCAGCAGGAACAGGCGCGGCCGGTTCACCAGGGCCCGGGCCAGGGCTGCACGCTGCGCCATACCGCCGGACAGGGTGGTCGGGTAGGCGTCGGCGAAGTCGCGCAGCCCCACCACTTCCAGCGCCGCCTCGACCCGCCGCGGCTCCAGCCGTCCGCGTGCCTGCGGCCCCAGGGCGACGTTCTCGCGCACCGTGCGCCACGGCAGCAGCGTGGCGTCCTGGAAGGCCAGGGCCCGCTCGGGGGCGGTGCCGGTCACCGGCTCGCCGTCGACGACGACGCTGCCCTGACTGGGACTCTCCAGCCCCGACAGCAGCCGCAGGATCGTGGACTTGCCGCATCCGGACTGGCCCACCAGGGATACGAACTCGCCCGCGGCGATGTCCAGGTCAATGCCGTCCAGCACCGGCAACTGAGCCGGCTTGGCGGACTCGGCCTCATACCGGGCCCGGGCGGCGGGGGAAACCAGACGCATGAGGGCCGGCACCCAGCCGTGGTCGACGTCGTGCCGCAGCGGATAGCGGTGGCTGATGCCGGCCAGGCGCACCCGCGCTCCGCGCGACGCGGCGCCGGTGCTGGGGGCGCCCGCAGTATCCGCCTGCGCCGGCGCAGAAGCCTTGGAAGCGGCGGAGGGCGTTGAAGCAGTCATCGTTTACCACCTCACCAGGTCCTGCTGCCAGGCCAGCAGCGAGGAGCGCAGTTTGAACAGCAGAATCATCAGGGCGCGGCAGAAGATGATGAGCACGGCCAGGCCCACGTACATGCGCGGGTAGTCGGCCCACCCCTTGACCCAGTTGATGTACCAGGCGAGTCCCTGGTCGACGCCCACCAGCTCCGCGGTCATCAGCGCCGCCAGGCTCGTACCCAGGCCCGTGAACAGTCCGGTGAGCATGTCGGGCAGGGCCGCCGGGATGGCGATGCGACGCACCAGGAAGGACTCGCCGGCGCCCAGCGTGCGGGCCACGTCAATGTAGGAGCGGGGCACCGCCCGCACGCCGGCGCGGGTCATGGTCGCCATGGGGAACCAGGCCCCGAAGGCGACGATGAAGGCGGCCGAGGCGTACGTCGTCGGCAGGACGAGCACCGCCAGCGGCAGCAGTGAGGCCGCGGGCACCGGCCCAATGGTCTGCAGCAGCGGGTGCAGCCAGTAGTCGGCCCGCCGCGACCAGCCCATGAGCAGGCCCGTGACGAAGCCCAGCACCGACCCGACGGCGTAGCCGGTCAGGAACAGCAGCGCCGATGACCCCAGGCACCTCGCCAGCAGCGTCCAGTCGCCGCGGAAGGCCTCGATGAGTACCTCCGGGGCGACGAAGTAGGGCGGGTCCAGCAGCCCGGACTTGACCGTGGTCAGCTGCCAGACGATGAACCACGCCCCGAAGAACACGATCCAGGGCAGTCGGTGCGCCAGTGCCCCCGCGGCAGCCGATCCGGGACGCGCCTGGGCGATGGCGGTCCAGCCGACCAGCGCCACGATCCAGGCGCCAAGCAGGGCAAGCAGCGGCGTCGTGCTGGCCGTGCGCGCGTCGGCGGCGTCGGGCACCGCCGCGACCACGGCGCCATAGAGGATCCAGACGGCAAGTGCCGCGAAGGTCGCCCTCCGTGATGCGGCGCTCACCGGTTGATCCCCAGGTCCGCGTAGACGGTGTCGGCGAGCTCGGCGGCGGAGATACCGGCGTCGATGTAGCCGGTGAGCTTGAAGTCCTCGATGCCCGGCTCAATGGCCTCACGGAAGGCGGTGGCCGAGGCCTCCCAGCCGTAGGTCTCCAGCACCTGCTCCACCAGGGACTGGTCGGCGGCCACATAGTTGTTGTCGACCTCGATCTTGGCGATCTCCTTGCGGTTGGCCTGTGAGGCGGCCAAGTAGTCCGAGCCCTTCAGCCACGCCTCGGTCAGTGCCCTGGCGTCGTCGGGACGCTTGGCGACGAAGTCGCCGTTCAGGGCCACGGAGCAGCAGAAGGGCTCGCCGTCGTTGGACTCGATCACGTGGGCGGTGCCGTCGAATACGGGCAGCAGCGGGGCCGGGTCGGAGCCCATGATGGCATCGACGTCGCCGTTGGTAAGGCGGGTGCCCAGGGAGTCCTCGTCGATGGTGGTCCAGGTGATGTCCCCGTGCTCGGGGTCCACGTTGATACCGGCCTTGGCCAGGCCGATCGAGAAGTAGGCGAAGGCAGAGGAGGACAGTGAGGGCACGCCGATGGTGGCTCCCTTCAGGTCCGCGTAGGAGGAGATCGGGGAGTCGTTGTTAACCACCAGCTGCAGGCAGCCGGAGTGGAATCCCGCGGTCAGCTTGGCGTTGATGCCGTTGTAGATGGGCTCCAGCCAGGAGAAGAAGATGCCGGGGGCGCCGATGTACTTCCCGGCGCTGAGGGCGTCCTTGGTGTCCTCGGTGCGCTGGGTGCGGGCGAGGGTGACATTCAGGCCGGCGTCATCGAAGTAGCCCTGGTGGTAGGCGGCGTACAGCGGGGCGGCGCAGATATCACCGCCGATTACCAGCGGGAGCTTCTCGGCGGCCCCGACGACGCCGGAGTTGGTGCGCCGCAGGGTCAGCCAGGCGCCGCCGCCGACGACGGCCGCGGCGGCGAGTCCGCCGACGGTGAGCAAGCGCCGCCGGGTAAGGCGCGAGGGTTTGGAGGACTCCGCGGCGTCGGTTTCGTCTGCGGCGAGGACGGCGGCGGCGTTCTCGGCGGTGATGTCGTCGGCGTCGCCGGGGGTGGGGGTGTTGTCTGGGGCTTGGTCGGGAGTGTTCTTCGGGGTGGACATGGTCATTCTCCTGTCGGCGTCGACCCGTGGGCTTGAGCGGGCGGCGGCCAGTGGACGGTCTGGGAGGGGTGTCCGAAGAGCAGCGGGCTGCCAGGCGCGGGCGGACGGCGTCGTCGACGCGGCGCATCTCAACGGTTTGCGTAGAGTCCACAGAACCGCGCGGCGCCGGGGGCCTCATGGGGCGAGTCCCGGCGGGCGGTAACCGCTACAGCTGCCGCCTGCTCACAGGCAGATGCGGTTCCAGAGCGGCTGGGGCGTAGGTTGAGCGGCGGATCCGGCGTCGGCGGGCGTCACACCTTTTGGACGGTTTCAGAGCGCCTGACAGCACCGACACATGCACTCACGACACATGACCGCGAGCGCCTGTGCGCTGCCAGCGGTCCGAGTCGTCAGGTGCATATTCGCCATGGTCAGCACGCTAGCCCGCTGCGGGGGCGCCACGCAAACCATTGCGCCCAGGCCCCGCCGATCTCACGCCGCGGCGATCAGGGCGAGCGCGAGGGCGCCGCCGTAGGCGAGCTCGTAGAGCCCGGCGTCACGCAGGGCCGGAATGAGTTCGCGGCCGGTCGCACCGGCCCGCACCGGCCGCAGTGTTCGCTCCGCCATGACGGCCAGCACCGCTACCAGCAGAGCCGCAGTGCCGAGCGGGACCCACAGTGAGCCGTCCGTTGCTCCGGCCGTCAGGTCGGTGCGCGCCCACCAGGCCGCCGTGACCGCCAGCACTATGGGCGCGGTGACCATGGCTGTGAAGGCCCTCCGGGCGCCCCGCTCCCCCAGGCGTACCGCGAGGGTCAGCTTCCCGTGCTGCGGGTCGGTCGCGATGTCCCGCAGGTTGTTTACCATCAGCAGCGAGCAGGCGATCAGACCGATGCCGCAGGCGGCCGGCCACACCCATCCGGGCACGCCCCCGGCCTGCACGTAGACGGTGCCGCAGGTGGCCATCAGGCCGAAGAAGATGAACACGAAGACCTCGCCCAGACCCGCGTAGCCGTATGGGTGCGAGCCGCCGGTGTAGAACCAGGCGGCCGCCACCGCCGCGGCCCCGGCGCCCAGCAGCCACCACTGCCCCGAGAGCGCCACCAGCACCAGCCCGAGCACCCCGGCAACGGCGAAGCAGCCGAATGCCGCGAACTTCACGTGGCGCGGGTCGACCTGCCCGGAGGCGGTCAGCCGGGGTGGGCCGGTGCGGTCGTCGTCCGTGCCGCGTACGCCGTCTGAGTAGTCGTTGGCCAGGTTGGAGCCTATCTGCAGCGCGAGGGCCACGCCGGCCGCGAGCAGGATCCGTGGCGCCGAGGCCGCGCCCATGGCGGAGGCGGCGCCTGCTCCGAGGATGACCGGGGCGACGGCTGCGGGCAGGGTGCGCAGGCGCACCACCTCCGTCCAGCTCGTGGCGCGTGGGCCGTTGCCGGCGGGCAGATCCCGGTCGCTCATGTCTTCCTCCTTGGGCCGCGCAGAGCCTATCTCAGGACCGGGTGTCACAATCTGCACCACTTTCACTGGCCGCCGCCCTCGGGTCCATCACACTATTGGCAGTATTCGGGGCGTTTTCGGTTCGGCCGCAACATTGTCTGCGGGAAAGTGGTGCATTCCCTGCCAGATCTGCCCCACTCAGTCGGCGTTTCGGCTGGCGGAAGTGAGCCGGCGCGCCAGTGCCCGCCGATCCACCTTGCCTGGCCCGCGCAGCGGCAGCGCGTCGACCACCGTGATCCGCTTGGGCGCGTGGGCCCCGTCGAGCCGCTCCCGCGCCGCCGCGTGCAGCCGCTGCACCCAGGCGCCGCGTCCGCCATCCACATCCCCATCGGGGACAACAGCTGCTACAACGGCGCTGCCCCATTCGGCATCCGGCACGCCGACTGCGCAGGCTTGGGCAACTCCCGGCAGCGTCGTCAGTACCTCCTCGACCTCGCGCGGGGAGACCTTCACACCGCCGGTGATGATCACGTCATCGACTCGCCCCAGGACGGTCAGCCGCCGCCCGCCGTCGGGGTCGGCCGCCAACCGCCCCAGGTCGCTGGTGACCAGTTCGCGGCGGACGACCGCACCGTCCGGGGTGCTGCCCGGTAGTTCACGAAAGACCGCCGCGCCCGCGGGTCGTGCTCCGCGCTCCGCGTATCCGGCGGCCAGCACGGGCCCGGACAGCACAATCCGGCCCACGCCTGCGGCGTCGGGATTCTCAATGCGCACCTGGACAGCGCCCAGGGGCTCACCGTCGTATACGCACCCGCCGCCGGTCTCACTCATCCCATAGGTGGTCACCACTTTCACTCCGGCGGCGCGGGCACGCCGAAGCAGGTCCGGATCGGCAGCTGCGCCTCCCAGCAGCACGGCGGCGGCACGGGCCAGTGCCCGCTGTGCCCGACGCTGCCCGGGGCCGAGCGCACGCACCAGCTGTGTGGGCACCAGGGAGACGCGCACCGGCTCGCCATGCCGTGCCGCAAGTGCTCGCTCGATCGCGTCCGCGAGCGCATCGGGGCGGAAGCCGCCGCCGACGTCCGCCACCACCGGCGCCCGCCCGGCCAGGAGGGAGCGGATCAACACTTGCAGGCCGGCGACGTGGTGCGCCGGCAGAGCCAGCACCCAGGAGCCCGGCCCACCCAGCCGGGTGTGCGTGGCCCGCGCGGAGGCGGTCAGGGCGGCCATGGGCATGGCCACCAGCGCACCGGTGCCAGTGGAGGACCCGGAGGTGCGCAGCAGCAGGTCGACGTCGGGGCGGGCGGCGGGACCGGCGGGATCCAGGCGGCGGGCGAGGTCCGCCCGGACGGTCCCCGGATCCTCTCCGGGGCCGATGGGAACCAGCAGTGGCCGTAACTGCCCTGCGCCCACGTCGGGCATCCGCCCTCCCGCCGGGTCGTCGGTGGCGCCCCCGGCCGCCGAATCCTGTACCAGGACCGCCATGCGCTCACGCAGGACGGCGGTGAGGGCGGCGACGTCGTCGGGGTGGGTGCCGCCACGTAGGAGGAACAACGGGCGGCCGGAGCTGGTTGCGGAGGACATGATGACCAGGGTGGCACGGGTTCCGGCCAGCGCCACACTCCGTGGAACCGTTAGGGTAGATACGTGCGTGCCGTCCCCTACATCCTCGTACCGGCGCTGGCTCTGTATGCCGTCATCGACTGCGTGCGCACTCCCTCGGGGAGCATGCCGGCGCGCCTGCCCAAGCCCATATGGATCCTGATCATTCTGCTGGCCGCCGGGGTGGGGCCGATCGCCTGGATCATCACTTCCCGGGTGCGTGCCGCCGAGGAGCGCGGCGGGGAGATCGAGCGGACGGTGTGGTCCTCCAAGGAGCACGTCGACCTGCGCCTGGCGGAACGTCCCCGCCCGGTCGCGCCTGACGACGACCCGGAGTTCCTGGCCCGGCTGGAACGGGACATCAAGCGGCGGCGCAGGGATAACAAGCCCACCGATGGGAAGGGGACCCCGGCCGACGGGGAGGACCCGGGCTCCGGGGAGGACCCCAACGGGCACACCGGTGCGGGCGGTCCCGGCGTGCCCTCCGACGACTCCCCGACGTCGTGACCGGGGCCGCCGCCGGCCATCAGCGGGCACCGGCTGCGGGAGTCCCGGCCGCAGGCGGGACGGTGGTGCCTGTTGCGTCAGACGCCGAACCGGCGGCTGCCGCCCTGGACTGGCGTCGGCACTGCCGTCTGATCGGGCCCGCCGCCTGCCGGATCCCGCTCAGCGACGCAGTGCTCACGGCACTGTTGGCGGTGGTGGTACTGGCCGACTTGACGCTGGTGCACACCTGGGGCCCACACCCGGCCTATGCGGCGAACGCGTTGATCGCGCTGGTGGTGACCGTGGCCCAGCCCTTCCGGCACCGGGCGCCTGTGGTCTCGGGCGTGGTCGTCTACCTGGCCATGGTGGCCTACGTGGCGCTGCTGCGCACCACCCCGGTCAACCTCGGCCTGTCCCCGGTCATCGTGGCGGTGCCGACGGCCTTGCACGCGCTCACCCGCTGGGCCGCGGACCGGCGCTGGGGCGTGGCGGGGTTGTTGGCGGCACTGGCCGGGGCCGTGGTCAACCCGCAGACGGTGTACGCCGTCAACCCGCACACCGCCCACATGTTCAACTATCCGCCTGTCGGCTTCGCCCTGGCCTGCGTGCTCGTGGTTACCGCCGTCTACCTTTGGGCGTTCAGCCGCCGCGCCGCCGCGGAGTCCGTGGACCGCACCGTCGCTGCGGCGGCCGAGCTGGCTGCGGCGCAGGCGGTGTCCGCGGAGCGCCTGTCCATCGCCCGGGAACTGCACGACCTGGTTGGTCATGGCCTGACCGTGGTCAAGGTGCAGGCGGACACCGGCCTTGCCCTGGGCACCCCCGAGGCCGCCCGCGACTCCCTGACGGCGGTACGCGACGCCTCCGCGGCGGCGCTCGCCTCCACTCGTGAGCTGGTGGCACTGTTGCGCGGCTCTGCCGGCCAGGGCGCGGCACGGGACACGTTGACGCCGATGGCGGACCTGACCGGACTGCCGGATCTGGTGGCGCAGGCACGTGCCGCCGGCGTGGAGGTCGAAGCCGCCCTGCCCACCGCTGCCGAGCTTGCCTCCTGGAATGAGTCCTGGACGGCGTTGCAGCGGCTGACGCTGATTCGGGTGGTCGCAGAGGGCCTGACCAATGCGGCCAGGCATGGCACCGGCAGCGCACGCCTGAGCGTAGCCATGCGTGACGGCAGGTGCGCGGTGCGTATCGCTAATCCGCGATCCGGCGTTGAGCCCACTACGGCCCCGGGCGCCGGGTACGGGGAGGAGCACGGGTATGGCCTGGCCGGCATGGCCGAGCGCCTGCGTCTGGTCGGCGGCCGCCTGCGCCTGGAGGCCGGACCGAGTGACGACGGCGGGGCGTGCTTCCTGCTCGACGCCGTCTTTCCGGTGAGCTTCTCGTCCGACCTCACACGGACCCCGGCCTCCTCAACGCCCGGTTCCCCGATCATCCAGGACAGCTGAGGACCAGATGACCGGTAATCGCCTGCGCGTCGCCGTCGTCGACGACCAGAGACTCCTGGTCGCCGCCTTCCGCTCCCTGCTGGACGCCCAGCCGGACGTGGACGTGGTGGCCACCGCTCATGACGGCCGTGCGGCGCTGGAGTCACTGCGCCGTGCCCGGGAGCGCGGGGATGCGGTTGACGTGGTGCTTATGGACATCCGGATGCCAGGGCTCGACGGCATTGCCGCCACGCGCCGGCTGCTGTCCGACCCCGAGCTGAGCGGGAGGGGCGGTGACCGCCCTACCCGGGTAGTCATGCTCACCACGTTCCAGGAGGAGGAGCTGGTGCTGGGGGCGCTGCGGGCGGGAGCTGTCGGATTCCTGCTGAAGGATTCCGGGCCGGCGGATCTGCTGGCGGCGGTACGCGCAGTAGCCGCCGGGCGGGCCTGGCTGGACCCGGTTATCACCCCCTACGTACTGCGCGCGCTGGAGGGAGAGCCCGAGCAGGCCGCAGCGGGTCCGGCGGTGGCAGCGGTCGATTCGGTCGCGATGCCCGTCTCTTCGCCGATCGACGCGGAGCCCGCCGAACGTCCCGGGGCCGGGGTCGGGCTCCTGCCCGGGGAGAAGCTGACCGGCCGTGAGCGCGACGTGCTCGAGCTGGTCTGCCGGGGCCTGACCAACCCGGAGATCGCCGCGCGCCTGTACATCGCCGAGTCGACCGTGAAGACGCATGTCAAGGCGCTGCTCGGGCGCACCGGCTGCCGCAACCGGGTGGAGCTGGTGATCCACGCGCTCAGGTACGGGATGGTCGACGCAGACCTGTAGACGGCAGCCTCTCCCCCCTTCGGAGGAGATCGGTGGCGGGGCGGCGGCTCTGGTCGTGTCCCTTGTGGGGATCCGTCGGCGGACGCCCAAGCGGATTCTGGCCGCATGGCAGCAACATCATCGTCACCGCCCACCTCGTCTCCCGCTTCCACCGCCGACTCGTCCCGGCCGGCCGCGAGCGTCACCGCCCCGCCCGGGCTGGCGCTACGGAATGTGGAGGTGAGCTACGGCAGGCAGAGAGTGCTGAGGGGACTCAACCTGACCGCGCGCCCGGGGCGGGTCTACGGTTTGTTGGGGCTCAACGGCGCCGGCAAGTCCACCACCTTCAACACCGCGCTGGGACTGTTGCGGCCCGACGCCGGCTCGATCGAGGTGCTGGGCAGGCCCCTGAGCCGCGAGAGCCTGATGCATGTTGGGGCGAGCATCAACGGCCCCGCCTTCTACCCGCAGCTGTCCGCCCGCCGCAATCTGCACATCCACTGTCTGCTGACCGGCACCGACCCGGAGGTGATCGACCCGCTGCTGGAGCAGGTCGGCCTGGGAGGCGCTGGCCGCAAGCGGGCCGGGAGCTTCTCCACCGGCATGAAAGTGCGCCTCGCCCTGGCGATGTCGCTGCTGGGCGACCCGGAGGTGCTGGTGCTGGACGAGCCGCAGTCCGGCCTGGACCCGCAGGGCATCATCTGGCTGCGCGATTTGCTGCGCGAGCTGGCCGCGGGCGGGCGCACCGTCGTCGTGTCCAGCCATGTGCTCGGGGAGATGGCGCGCACCTGTGATGACGTGGGGGTGCTCGCGGGCGGACGCATGGTCTATGAGGGGCCGCTGACCGAGTTCGCGGTGGCCGGCCAGGACCTGGAGGAGGCCTTCCTCGCCGCCGTCACCGGGGCCGAGCCCCACAGCACCGGGGAGGTCCTGCGATGAGTTCGGTGAAGCGCCCAGTGACCAACCTGACTGTCCCCGCACGCGCGGAGTCTCGGGCAGCCGCCGGTACGCGGCGCCTGCCGGGTCTCGGAGCCGTGCTGCACGCCGAGCTGGGGCGCAGCCGCCGCACCGCCACCTGGGGCGTTCCGGTGGCGGTTGTGGTCTTCTCCCTGCACGCCCTGCTGGTGGCGCATGCCGCCCTTACCGCCGACGGCTGGAACGACGGCGTGCTGCCCTGGCTGAACCCCTACCCCGCAGCCTTCGCCCTGCCCATGGGAGCATTGACCGGCGCCATGGCCGCCTGGCGCGAACGGCGCCATCGGGCGGGAGGGACCGCCTGGCGGGGCGTATCCCCGGCGCTTTCGGCGACGGCGAGGATGTCCGTGCTGGCCGCCTCGGCGCTGGCTTCACAGGCGCTCCTCCTGGCCCCGATCGTCATCGACGCACTCATTCGCGGCGTCGGCTGGGGACCGTGGCCCCAGTACCTGTTGTTCGCCCTGGTGATGTGGGTTTCGGTCACGGGGGCGAGCGTGTGGGGGCTGGCGCTGGGCCAGTGGCTGGGCGGCATCGCCGTCGGACTGGCCCCGGCGCTCGCGCTGGTGTGGTCGGCTGCGGGTGCTTTGCAGGCGGAGGCGCCGACCTGGTGGGCGCGGCCGTGGACCTGGGCGATGCGCCCGACCCTGCCGCTGCTGGAGGTGCACGCCAACGGTGTCTCCCTGGAGGCGGGCTCACCGGTTTGGGACTACCCGGTGGCGCCGGGCATGCTAGGCAGTGCCGGGCTGTGCCTGCTCGGCGTCGGCGCGGTGCTGCTGGGCGCTCGGCGGGCAACTAGTTCGCTTGCGGGCACGCACCGGGCGGTCGGGGCTCTCAACGTTCGGCGCCTTTTCACTCTTCGCCCACGTTTCTGGGTGTGGGCACATCCGATGGTCGGAGCCGACCTAACGGCGCGCGCACCACAGCACAGCCTGTCCCCGGCGGTTCTGGCCGGACTGACCTCGCCGGGCTCGCGCAGTGCCTTCCGGGCGGTCGCCCTGGGCCTGCCCTGGCGGCTGTGGGCGGTGCTGACGGCCGTGCTGCTGACGCTCCTGGGGCTGACGCAGGCGGTGTACTCCGCCGCTTACGCGCTGCCGCTGCTCACCCTGGCGGGCGCGCCGATTGCCGCCTGGGTGGCGGGGGCGACGGCGTGGCGGGCGCAGGCCGACGCCTGGCGGGGCCTGGTGCTACGGGCCCGGCCGGCTGCTCTGACGGCGTCGACGCTGACCTGGGCGATGGTGCTGCTGACCGCGGTACTGATCCCGGCGTGGGCCATCGCCCGCCTGGGCGCACCGCTGTTCCCCACCGACTCCGAGCTGGGCGGACTGGGCGCCCCCGTATACGTGTTCATGGTGATGCCCTTCGTCGTCTTCATGCTGGCGGCGCTCGCGCATGCGCTGGCGCAGGTGGCCGGTACGGCGGTGACGATCATCATCGGCGTGGGCCTGTTCCTGATGGGCCTGATCATCGACGGCAACGAGGTGCTGGTGGCGACGCCGCTGTGGCGGCTGGCGCCGTGGGGCTGGATTCAGGCGGCGGGCGCCTACCCGGGGCGCTGGGCCGCGATCGCGGCGGCGAGCCTGGCGATCGGCGCGGCCGCCTTCACCGTCAGCGCCGCTCGCGGCCGCGCCGTCGCCACCCGCCGGACCGAATAGCTCAACGGCTCCCGCCGAGGCCGGCGCCGCCACGGCTTCACCCGCGCGGGCGCGTCAGTCCAGGGCGCACGGCTGGTAGCGGGGCCAGTTGGAGGTGTCGACGGCGTAGCCCCAGGCGGCGGCGTGCGCGAACCGGTCTGCCGACAGGCCATAGAACCCGCATAGGCAGTACTTCTGCGATGATTGACCTGCCTCCACGGCGCATCCCCGGAACGACTCAGCACAGCTCAGCCGGGGAGCGCACCATAAGGAGGTGAGACTGGGCATGTCATCCAAGAAGCGGAAGCACCGCCGCAAGGCACAGAAGCGGAAGGGGATGACGGGTGAGCAAAGGGCCCAGATTTGGCGGACCGTAGTCCATCCAAACGACTCCGCCATTTATCTGGGCCCTGACAGCTCTTCTCAGTGTCTTAGGACACTGAGCGACACCCGGTTTCCCGGGGAGTCGGGCGGTTGCCGCCGCTCGGCTCCCTGTCATGATCCCACACCTAGCCTGGCTCAGTCCAGGGCGCACGGCTGATAGCGGGGCCAGTTGGAGGTGTCGACGGCGTAGCCCCAGGCGGCGGCGTGCGCGAACCAGTCGGCGGGCAGCCAGGTGCGCCCCACCAGCTGGGGGTGTCCGGGCAGGTACCGGGCCGCCCACATCACCAGCACCAGCTCCGCCCACTGACCGCGCAGCTTCCACCGCGCCGAGCCGGAGGCGTTGGCCGCCGCCATCACCACCTCACCCACGCCGGTGAGCTGCACCTCCTGCACGTCGGCGAAGGCGATCGGCATGACGCCCTCCCCCGTGCCCAGGTAGATGCCATGGGTGGACACCGTCAGCCGGGCGTAGGCCAGGTGCCGCCACTTCTCCACAGCGTCGGCCTCGGCGGCCCGCTTGCGCCGGGAATTCAGGTAGGCCTGCCCGCCGAAGAAGGCGGCGGTCAGCGCCAGTCCCACCGGCCCGCCGGCCAGGAAGAAGCCCCGGGAGGGGTTGTAGGTGGCGTCGCCACGCCGCCACACCAGCATCTCCGCATCGCAGGTGGCCAGCATGACCTCCTCACCGGAGAAGGCAGCGCGAATGGGATCCACCACCGGGGAGACGGGGTTGGGGCGGCGTCCCGCCCGCAGTGCGGTGAGCACGCCGGCGGTGTTCCACCACACGAAGTCCTGCCCGGTCCAGGGCCGCTGCGGGGCGGGCCGGGCCGGCGCGGCGGGAACGACGTCGGCGGCCCGGGCGGGCACCAGTCCACCCGCGGCCGCTCCCGCTGGGGCTACCGGGCCGACGGCGGCACTATGGTCGGCGGATGCGCTCGGGCCCGCGGCGTCGTCAGGGCTGGGGCCTACGCCACCGCCGTCGGGCCGGAACGGCCCCGGAGGCATGGGGGCAGCGGTCATGCGTCCTGCACGGCGCGCTCGGCGGCGGCGGCCTTGGGCGCCTCGGCCTCAATGGGCCCGATGTTCTCGGCGGCGGCGGAGATTCCGGGCACCATGTCCGCGGCGCGGCGCAGCAGATCCCCGGCCGGCTCCCAGTAGGACAGCCCCACCAGGGTGCGCCCGTCAAAGGTGAGCGACGTCAGCGAGGCGAGCGCGCACTGGCGCCGCCGCGGGTCGTGGGCAAGCGGCCGCCCCTCCAGGCGCAGACGCAGCGCCCACACGGGCAGCTGGTGGGACACCAGCAGGGCCTCACGCCCCTCCACCTGTGGGATGGCGGCGCGCACGGCCGCGCTCATACGCGTCACCAGCTGCGCGTACGGCTCGCCCCAGCTGGGGCGCAGCGGGTTCAGGTAGTAGCGCCAGTGCTCCGGGCGGGCCAGAACCTTCCGGTCACGGTTCACGGGCACGCCCTCGAAGTGGTTGTCGGCCTCTATAAGGCGCGGGTCGGTGCCAGGAGTCAGCCCGAAGGCGGCCGCTGTGGGCGCACCGGACTCGCGGGCACGCTCCAGGGGCGAGGTGATCACCGCGGCGATGTCATGACCGGAGGCGGACAGGACGTCCGCGACCTGAGCGGCCATCTGACGGCCAAGCTCGGAGAGGTGATACCCGGGCAGGCGCCCGTAGAGAACGCCCTCGGGGTTGTGGACCTCGCCGTGCCGCATGAGATGGATCGTGGTACGCGCCATGCCGCGATTCTCGCACGCCGGCCCCGCGTTGGCGACGCGGCCCGAGGTCGTGGCTCGGCGGCAGGCAAGCAGCGGCCGCGGCGTATCGTGCGCCACCGCCCGCCGTCCCGTATGGTGCATCCATGACGACTCGCAGCGCATGGGGTCTCGGCCTGGCGACCGTGACCGACGACGGCAACACCCTGGATGTCTGGTACCCGCGGCCGGTCCTGGGCGAGGCACCCGACGACGGCGATGCCGACCTGCTGGCCACGCTCAGTTCCATGGAGCGCCGCGACCCGGCCCGCGGCGTGCACACCACGGTGGTGCGCACCTCCGCCGACCTCGACGACGCCCCGCAGACGGTGGCCGGCGCCTACCTGCGCCTGCACATGCTCTCCCACCGCCTGGTGCGCCCGAACACGATCAACCTGGACGGCCTCTTCTCCCGCCTGCCCAACGTGGTGTGGACGTCGGCGGGACCGTGCGCGGTGGAGAACTTCGAAGCCACGCGCATCCGCCTGCAGGCCTCGCTCGGCCGCCCGGTCCAGGTGCTGTCGGTGGACAAGTTCCCCCGCATGACCGACTACGTGCTGCCCTCCGGGGTGCGCATCGGAGACGCCGCGAATGTGCGCCTGGGCGCCTACCTGTCCGCCGGGACCACGGTCATGCACGGAGGCTTTGTCAACTACAACGCCGGCACGCTGGGCCGTTCCATGGTCGAGGGCAACATTGCCCAGGGCGTGGTCATCGGCGACGGCTCGGACATCGGCGGCGGCGCCTCCACCATGGGGCTGCCGACCGGCGGCAGCGGGCGCCGAGTGGCGCTGGGCGAGCGCTGCCTGCTGGGGGCCAACTCGGGCCTGGGCATTCCGCTCGGCGACGACTGCGTGGTCGAGGCCGGCCTGTTCGTCACCGCCGGCACGCGCGTGGCACTGATGCCGCAGGGCGGCGTAGTGCCCGGTTCACACGGGCTGTTCAAGGAGCCTCGGGTGGTGTCTGCCAGTGAGCTGGCGGGCGCATCGAACGTGCTGTTCCGCCGCAACTCCCAGTCCGGGGCGGTCGAGGCACTCTCCCGCGGCGGCAAGGGCATCGAGCTGGACCCGCAGGCGGCCTCCCGGTAAGGAAGGGCCCCAGCCCTCGCCGTCAACCGGGGTCTGGGTGCCGCGACGCTCACACCCACAGCCCCAGGACGCCCATTTAGCGAAACATCTCCGGTCGCCATGCAAGACGACCGCCACGGCTGCACCCGTTTTTTGTGACACGCGTTACGATAACTGCGTACCTGAACACCCGTGGGTGACGCCCGCAGGACATCGTCGTCGAGGGGAGCTCCGATGCCCGCACCAACCCGCTCCCACGCCCCAAACGCCGGCACCGCTGCGCCGGAAGGAGCATCGCAGGCGCCAGCGCGCGGCGACCTGCCCGCACCCCGCCCCAGGCGCCGCGCCCGCCCGTCCTTCACCACGCTGAAGACGACCATGGCGCTCACCGGCACCTTCATGGGGCTGTTCGTGCTGGTCCACATGATCGGCAACCTCAAGGCCTTCCAGGGGCCGGACGCCTACAACCACTACGCCGAGTGGCTGCGGGAGATCGGCTACCCGCTGGTCCCCCACGAGGGCGTGCTGTGGATCCTGCGGCTGGTGCTGGGCACCTGCCTGATCCTGCACGTGGCGGGCGGAATCACACTGTGGTGGCGGGGCCGCCGCGCCCGCGGGCCATACCGCCGCCAAGGCATGCGGAGGCGCGCGCTCGGCGCCCGCTCCATGATCATCACCGGCGCCCTGCTGCTCGTATTCATCGCCGTGCACCTGCTGGACCTGACCATCGGCCGGCTGGTGGCGCCCGGAGGCTTCCTCACCCCCACGCACGCCGACGGGCAGATGACGGCCTACGCGTACGAAAACCTGATCGCCAGCCTTTCACGACCTCCCATGGCGGTCTTCTACAGCCTGGTGATGCTGGCCATCGGAGTGCACCTGGCGCAGGGCCTGTGGTCGGTGGTCAACGATCTGGGCGGAACCGGCAGCAGACTGCGCCGCGTCTGCCTGGTGATAGCCATCGCCGTCGCCCTGGCCATAGCGATCGGCAACGGCATGCTGCCCCTGCTGGTGTTGAGCGGAGTGATCTCATGAGCGCCGTCCCCCCGCCCCCGGTCGACGACCTGTACGACGTCGGCCCCGACCTGGACCCGCACCTGCCCAACTGCCCGCCCGAGGACGCCTGGGCGCGCCGGCGCGACGAGTACCGTCTGGTCAACCCCGCCAACCGGCGGCGCCTGACCGTGATCGTCGTCGGCACGGGCCTGGCCGGCAGCGGGGCCGCCGCCACCCTGGGCCGACTCGGCTACCGGGTGGAGTGCTTCAGCCTGCACGACCTGCCCCGGCGTGCCCACTCCGTGGCCGCGCAGGGGGGCATCAACGCCGCCCGCGCCCGCAAGGTCGACGGCGACTCCCTGAACCGGTTCGTGAAGGACTCCGTCAAGGGCGGCGACTACCGCGGCCGCGAGGCCGACGTGGTGCGCCTGGGGATCGAGTCGGTGCGGGTCATCGACCACATGTATGCCATCGGCGCCCCCTTCGCCCGCGAGTACGGCGGCCAGCTGGCCACCCGCTCCTTCGGCGGCGTGCAGGTGTCCCGCACCTACTACACGCGTGGGCAGACCGGCCAGCAGCTGGAGGTCGCCTGCGCCCAGGCGCTCCAGGAGCAGATCGACGCCGGAAGCGTGCACATGCACTCCCGCACCGAGATGCTGGACCTGATCGTCGCCGACGGGCGCGCCCAGGGCATCGTCACCCGCGACCTGCTTACCGGCCAGATCCGGGCCTGGACGGCGCACGCCGTCGTCCTGGCCACCGGCGGCTACGGTAGCGTCTTCCACTACTCCACCCTGGCGATGGCCTCCAACGCCTCGGCCACCTGGCGGGCACACCGCCGCGGCGCCGCATTCGCCTCCGCCTGCATGGTGCAGTTCCACCCCACCGCGTTGCCGGTCTCCTCCCACTGGCAGTCCAAGACCACGCTGATGAGCGAGTCCCTGCGCAACGACGGGCGCATCTGGGTGCCCAAGCGGCCCGGGGACGACCGGCCCCCGAATGACATCCCCGAGGAGGAGCGCGACTACTACCTGGAGCGAAAGTACCCGGCCTTCGGCAACCTCACCCCACGTGACGTCGCCTCCCGCAACGCCCGGGAGCAGATCGAGTCCGGGCGCGGCGTCGGGCCGCTGCACAACTCCGTCTACCTGGACTTCCGCGACGCCCTGCAGCGCCTGGGCAAGCCGGTGATCGCCGCCCGCTACGGCAACCTGTTCGACATGTACCTGGACGCCACCGGCGAGGACCCCTACGAGGTGCCCATGCGCATCGCCCCGGGCGCCCACTTCACCATGGGGGGCCTGTGGGTGGACTTCGACCAGATGTCCACCATTCCGGGCCTGTTCGTGGGCGGGGAGGCGTCCAACAACTACCACGGCGCCAACCGGCTGGGCGCCAACTCCCTGCTGAGCGCCTCCGTGGACGGCTGGTTCACGCTGCCGCTGTCGGTGCCGAACTACCTGGCCGGACTCGTGGGCACCGGCGCGCTCGCCGACGACGCCCCTGAGGTGACCGCCGCCCTCGCCGACGCCCGCAGCCGGGTGGAGGCGCTGCTGGCAGTTGGCGGCACGCACCGGCCCGTCTGGTTCCACCGCCGCCTGGGCGAGATCCTGTACGCCGACTGCGGGGTCAGCCGCTCGGAGGCGGGGCTGCGCCACGGCCTGGACCAGGTGCGGGCACTGCGCGAGGAGTTCTGGGCGGATGTGAAGATCGTCGGCGGCGCCGAGCGTCTCAACCAGGAGTTGGAGAGGGCACTGCGAGTGGCCGACTTCCTGGAGCTGGCCGAGGTCATGATCCTGGACGCGCTGGATAGGCGCGAGTCCGCCGGGGCTCACTTCCGGGAGGAGTACGCCACCGCGGAGGGCGAGGCCAAGCGCGACGATGCCGACTGGTGCACCGTGTCCGCCTGGCTGACCGACGCCTCCGGTCGGCACACGCGCCGCAGTGAGCCGCTGAGCTTCTCGCTGGTACCGATGCAGGTGAGGGATTACCGATGAGAGTGGAACTGGAGATCTGGCGGCAGGACGGGCCGCGCGCCCGCGGCCGCTTCGAGAACTACACCGTGGACGACGCCGAGCCGGAAATGAGCCTGCTCGAGCTGCTGGACCGCCTCAATGACCAGATCATTGAGCGCGGCGGCGAGCCGGTCGTATTCGAGTCCGACTGCCGCGAGGGCGTGTGCGGCATGTGCGGCTTCCTGGTCAACGGCAAGCCGCACGGCCCACAGGACAACACCCCTGCCTGCCGCCAGCACCTGCGGGCCTTCCCCGGCGTCACCCACTTCCGCCTGGAACCGTGGCGCTCGGCGGCCTTCCCGGTCATCCGCGACCTGGTGGTGGATCGCACCGCCCTGGACGAGTTGATCCGCGCCGGCGGGACGGTGGACGTGGCCGCGGGAACAGCCCCCGACGCCGACTCCGTGCCCCAGCCCTACCTGCAGGCGGAGCAGGCTCTCGACTTCGCCGCCTGCATCGGCTGCGGCGCATGCGTGGCCGCCTGCCCCAATGGTGCGGCCATGCTGTTCGCCGGGGCGAAGCTGGCGCATCTGTCGCTGATGCCGCAGGGCCGCCACGAGCGCTCCCGGCGGGCGCGGCGCATGGCGCAGACGGTGAATGAGATCTTCGGCCCCTGCTCCCTGTACGGGGAGTGCGTGCCGGCCTGCCCGGCGGGCATCCCGCTGACGGCCATCGCCGCCCTGAACCGGGAGGTGCTGCGGGCCGGCCTGCGCGGCCGCACCCGCGACAACTGAGCCCGCCGGGCAGGTAGCGGCGGCTACGGCCGCAGGCGGCGTCCCGCGCGCCGGGTCGAGCGCATGGTCCATACCGAGCCGGCGCCGACTCGCGCACGCGCTCCTGTAACCACCACGCGAGTCGACTCCGGGTCGGTCGGGTAGACGCGTGCGGACAGCGCACGCCGGTCGCTGAATACCTCCAGGGTTGAGCGATCCAGGATCACCCTCAGACGCACCGGGTCATCGGCGTCGCCGCGGGTACGCACGGGCATGGTCACCGTCCGGGCCTCGACCCCGGGCTCGTGGGAGGCATGCGAGGGATCCACGCGAATCGTGCAGCCCTCAGGACCCCGATCCACACGAATCACGGTCCGCTCCCCACTGCCCGGCTCATCCCCGGCGTGGTCGAGGACAACCTCCGCATATCCGCACGCGTCCAGGCTGAGCTCCAGCTCGATGTCCAGCCCGCCGCCGCAAATGGACGACGCCGGCCGCGCGCCGTCGACGGCGCCCTGCGGGATCTCCTCGTGCCGGTCCCGCAGCCGGGTGAGCTCCGGCACCGGCTCGACGGCGAGTGCATCGCCGTCGGCCGACAGCAGCCGCGGCACCGTCATGACGCCGCACCAGCCGGCACGGGCCACGCCGCGCTCATCACGCGCCTCCGGCATCCAAGCGAACTGGATGCGCCGGCCGGCTTCATCCAGGTAGCTCTGGGGGGCATAGCACAAGCGCCCGCCCCAGTCGACGCGTTGCAGGCGGGCGGGGCGGAAACGGCCCTCGCTGTAATCGCCGACGAATGCCAGAGTCTCCTGGGGATGCCCCTGGTGCCACGCGGAGAAGATCAGGGCGTGACGCGCCTGGCCGCCGGTGCCGTCGGGAGCGGCGGGCTGCAGGGCGATGAGGTCGGGGCACTCCCACATGCTGGCGGTCCAGGGATCCTCCGGGACCCCCCGCCAGTCGGAGCCGACGAGGATCGGCCCGCGATAGGTCCACTGGCGCAGGTCCGTGGACGTATACCGCAGGACCGCGCCCCCGCGGTCCGCGGTTCCCGCCCCCATCAGCTGCGTCCAAGACCCGTCTGACTCCTGCCATACGCAGTGATCACGGAAGTCGGTGACCGGCAGCTCACCGGGAGGGCCGGCAATCAATGGATTACGCGGGTCCTTCTCCCACTCGATGAGCAGGGGATCCGTGGCATCGGCGGCAACCGCGAGGGCCGCCGCCTGACGGCCCCCGTGGTTGGCCGAGTAGACGAGTGCGGGACGACCGTCGTCGACCACCGCGACCCCTGACCAGCACCCGTCATCGTCCGGCCCCTCACCCGGGCGGGCGGGGGAAAGCGCGATGGGCAGGTCCGTCCAGCTCAGTAGGTCCCGCGAGACCGCGTGCCCCCAGTGGATCCGGTGGTGCGTCGGCCCCTCCGGGTTGTACTGATAGAACAGGTGGTGCAGACCATCGCGCTGGAGCAGGCCGTTCGGATCATTCATCCACCCCGCGGGCGGCGTGAAATGAAAACGCGGGAGGAGCGGATCGGCCTGCGCGCGCATCACGAGTGCGTCCTCGGCCGCTCTGCCATCCGCGGGCGCAGGCTCGGGGCATACGGTGGTACTCACGGTGCTACAGCCTCCTCAGTTGCTTGCACGCCACTGCCCATCTCGGTGGTCAGTGCGGTGCCTGCGGCACCTCTCGGAGGGTACAGGTGGCAGCGCACCCAGTGGTCCTCGCCGACGCGGTGGCGCACCGGTTCCGTCTCCGAGCAGGGCTCGGCACCACCCGCGTGCGGGCAGGACACGGGGTGAAGCACCTGCTCGCGCAGTGCCTGACGCTCCTCCTTGGTGAGGACGAGGCGCCGGGAGGGGTCCGGAACCGCAGACAGCAGCAGCCGCGTATAGGGGTGGTCCGGGTGAGCCATGATGTCCACCGATGGCCCCGATTCCACGAGCTCTCCGCCGAACAGCACCGCCGTGGTGTCAGCGACGTACCGGGCGCTGGCAAGATCGTGGGTGATGTAGAGCATCGAGAGCCCCCGCTCGTCGCGGAGCTTGAGCATGAGGTTGAGAATTCCGATGCGTACCGACACGTCGAGCATGGATGTCGGCTCGTCCGCCAGCAGGATCTCCGGCTCGCAGGCCAGCGCCCGCGCAATTGCGACGCGCTGCCGCTGACCGCCCGAGAGCTGGTGCGGGTAGGAGTCGAGCATGCTCGTCTCAAGGCCAACGGTCTCCATGAGCTCCGCGGCGGCGCGCTCACGCTCCGCCCCGCGCAATCCGGATTGGTGCAGCGCAAGCGAACGGCGCAGCACGTGGCCGATTGTGTGTACCGGGTTGAGCGACCCGAAGGGGTCCTGGAACACCATCTGGACGCGACCGCGGTAGGACCGCGAGACTCGGCGCGGCTCTTCAGCGAGGATGTCACGTCCGTCAACCAGGAACCGCCCCGAGGTGGGCTTCTCGAGCCGCGAGACGATCCTGGCGATCGTGGACTTGCCCGATCCGGACTCGCCTACCAGCGCGAGAATCTCCCCCTTGTGGAGGGTCAGGTCGACGCCGGAGAGGGCGTGGACGACTTTCCGTGAGAACAGGCCGCCCTGACTGAAGTCCTTATGCAGGTCTTCGATCCTCAGCACGGGTTCTCCCAGGGGCGGGGTTACGATCAGCTGCTCACTCATGACAGCTCCTTGTTGGCATAGTCGGTCTGCGAGGGATTGCCGTGCACGGGGGAAACCCAGCGCCCGGGCGCAGCCTCAACGAGGTCCGCGATCGAACGGGCCCAGGGGCGGTCCGCGCCGTCGCGGGAGTCGGACAGTCCGGTGCGGCGCACCCGCGGTCCACTGATCGGCGGGAATGCCCCCATCAGTGCGCGCGTGTAGGGGTGAAGGGGGTCGGAGAAGATCTCCTTCGACGGCCCCATCTCCACCAGGCGCCCTCCGTACATGACACCCATCCGGTCGGAGATATCAACCATCAGGGAGATGTCGTGGGTGATGAACAGGATGGAGAAGCCCAGGCGGTCCTTGAGCTCAGTCACCTGCTCCATGATCTCCTGCTGGACCACCACGTCGAGCGCGGTAGTCGGCTCGTCCATGATGAGCAGCGAGGGGTTGAGCGCCAGGCCTATGGCGATGACCGCGCGCTGACGCATACCGCCGGAGAGCTGATGCGGGTAGCTTCTGAGCCGATCGGCGGGGATACCCACTACTCCCAGCAGTTCCGCGGCGCGCTCGCGCGCCTCCCGCTTGGAGACTCGCTCATGGGTGGTCAGGACGTCGATGATCTGGTCACCGACCGTCATCACCGGGTTGAGCGCGTTCATCGCGGATTGGAAGACCATTGCCACTTCTCGCCACCGGAATCGGCGCAGCTCCTCCGCGGACATGCCCAGCACGTCGCGGCCGTCGAAGGTGATCGATCCGTGGGTGATCTCGGCCGGGGGCTTGAGCAGCCGCATGATCGCATTGGCGGTGGTGGACTTTCCGCAGCCGGACTCCCCGGCAAGCCCTAGGACCTCTCCCCTGCCGATTGTGAAGCTCACGCGGTCCGCACCGATTACGGAGCGGGCGTCGCCGCTGTACTCCACACGGAGACCATCAACCACCAGCAGTGGCTGGTCGTCTGCAGACCGGTGGCCGGAATCTCCCGAGCTCGCCGAAGTGGTCATGATTTCACTCATGTCATGCCTCCACCGCAGTCGCGCCCTCACGCAGCGCCTTCCGGGCGCGCTTAGAGGGCTTGCGCAGACGGGGGTTGGTGACCTCATCCACGCCGAAGTTGATCATTGCCAGCGCGAACGCCACCAGGGCGATGCACAGACCGGATGGCAGGAAGGTCCACCAGCGACCGGTCATGAGCGCGCCGTCGTTCGACGCCCAGTACAGGTTGGTCCCCCAGGAGACCACCGAGGAGTCGCCCAGGCCGAGGAACTCCAGGCCGGCCTGGCTGCCGATGGCCGCATTGACGCAGCCGAGGATCGTGGACATCACTATCGAGGCCATATTCGGCAGGATCTCCCCGAACATGATCCGCAGCGGACGCTCACCCGTGACGAGGGCGGCCGCAACGAAGTCCTTCCCCCGCACGGACAGCGCCTGGCTGCGCATTACCCGCGCAGCGCCCGCCCATCCGGTGACCACCAGGACGATGATGATCGTCCCCTGGCCCGGAGGCATGAAGCCCGCGAGCACCACCAGGAGCGGGAGCCCCGGAAGCAGCAGGAACACATTGGTTACGACGGCGAGGATGCCGTCGACCGCGCGGCCGAAGTAGGCCGACGCCAGCCCGATGAGCAGGGCCACGAAGGTCGCGATGATGCCGACGCTGAGCCCGACCGCCAGCGAGGAGCGCGCCCCCCACAGGGTCATGGCGAACACGTCCTGGCCCTTCGGAGTAACACCGAACCAGTGCTCAGCGCTGGGCGGCGCAGCCGTGGAGGAGGTGATCCGGGCCGGGTCGCCGGGGCTGATGACGGGCGCCAGCAGGGCCAGGGCGATGAACAGCAGCAGAACCGCGATCCCGAACAGGGCCTTGCGGGAGTTCAGGAGACTGCGCAGAATCCCGGTTGAGCGACGGCTCCGCGCGGATGGCATGGCTACCAGTGGGTTTCCCATGACTGGCTCCTTTCAGGCGGTCCGCACGCGCGGGTCGAGGCGGACGTAGACGATGTCGACCAGGAAGTTCGCGGCGAGCACCGCAGCCGTGATCGTGAAGAAGATCCCCTGCATCAGCGGGTAGTCGAGCGCATTTACCGCACTGAGCAGCTGGTAGCCGACGCCCGGGTAGGCGAAGACGACCTCGGTGAGCATCGAGCCGCCGACGATGAACCCCAGGGACATGCCGAAGCTGGTCACCGAGGGAAGCATCGCGTTACGTGCCGCGTACCGCAGCATGATGCGGGAGCGCTTGAGCCCCTTGGCCTCGGCCATGACGATGTAGTCCTCGGAGTTGGTGGAGATCATCGTGTTGCGCATCCCCAGCGCCCAGCCGCCCAGTGACACCAGCACAATGGTGGAGGCCGGCAGCACCAGGTGGTAGGCGACGTCTCCGAGGAAGGCGGGGCTTGCCCAGTCCGCGACAATCCCGGCGGTGAACGCATGCCGCAGCGGGAACCAGCCCAGGCCGGTACCGAAGACATACAGGCCAGCCATGGCCAGCCAGAAGTAGGGGAATGACCCCAGGAACACCAGCAGCGGCGGGAAGACGGAGTCGATGAAACCGCCCCGGTACCAGGCGGCGATGATCCCGAGCAGATTGCCGAGCAGCACGGCGATCAGGAGGGCGACGGCGCCCAGGAGGATGGTCCACCCGATCTGGCTGCCGATCACCGCCGACACCGGACTGGGAAACCGGGAAATGGATACCCCCATGTCACCGGTCAGCATTGACTTGATATATGAGATGTACTGCTGCCACATGGGGCGATCGTCGAGCCCGAACAGCTGCTGGAGCTGAAGGGCCTGCTCCTCAGTCAGTTTCGCACCGCCCTTGGCGAACATGCGTGATACCGGGTCGCCCGGCATCAATCGGGGCAGCAGGAAGTTCAGGGTGATTGAGGCCCAGAATGCGAGCAGATAGAATCCCAGCCGTTTTAGGACGTAGGACATGCGTCACTCTCCTTGCGCGGTCGCGTGGACGAGTCGTACCGACGGGGCTTCAGGCCCGCGGCTCGAGGCTCGTGAGGATCAGCACCGTCGTCGTCGACCTGGTGCTGAGAGAGGCGTATGCGTCCTCCTCAGTCGGCCAGCCGGTGAAGTTGACGTCGGTGTAGGCGCCCCACTCCGGGCCGGGGAACAGCGGAATTACCGGCCAGGTCTCAAGGAAGCGAGCCTGGATCTGCTTGCAGATCTCCTTCTGCTCATCCTCGTCGAACGTGGCTGCGAACTGTCCCAGCAGCTCGGTGGCCTCTTGGTCGCCGAAGCGGTGGTAGTTCTCAAAGGTCTGCTCGCCGACGGGCTTGACCTTGTCGACCGACATGGCGGACTGGTAGTAGGTGTAGGGCGTGGCGCCGACGGAGGACCAGCACACTGCGGTATCAAAGCTGCCGTTCTCCAGGGAGGACGTGACCTCGGACCAGTCCGGCGAATCCACGGTGGCAGTGATCCCGACGTCGGCGAGGTTCTGCACAATGATCTGCGCGACGCTCAGCCAGTCCGAGGATGTTGAGCCCACCGAGATAGAGAAGCTGAGCTCGCTGCCATCGGGATTGCTGCGCCTACCATCGGCGCCCTTGGTATAGCCGGCCTCGTCAAGCGCCTTTTCAGCAGCCGACACGTCATAGGTGCACAGCGGGGAGGCGAGCGCCTCCGGATCCTTCCAGTCGGCGAATCCCTCCCCCATCCCCGTAGGGTCGACCGGGCTGGCATAGCCGCTCATACCCGTCTGGCACACCGCCTCACGATCGACGACTTGGCTCACTGCCTTGCGGAACGCAGGGTCATTGAAGGGGGCCTTGGTGGTGTTCAGCGTCCACTGAATCGTCGAGCCGATACCGGGGAACCAGTAGTGGCGGTGCTCGGAGTCCTTGTCCACGTAGGCGGTCTGGATGTCCGCCATGTACTGCGGCGCCCAGTCGACGTCGCCGTTGATGGCGGCCAGGTTCGCCCCGTCATTGCCCGCGAAGGCGAGCATGCGGATGCCGGGGATCTTGACCTTGTCCTTCTGCCAGTAGGTCGGGTTGGGCATGAGGTCGAATGACTGCGCCTGGAAGTTGGCGATCTCCGTGAACGGACCGGTTCCGACCGGGTTCTCGTTGGTGTCCTTGGCGGGGTCATCGATCTTGGACCAGACGTGGTCCGGCGTGACAAGCTGCTGGCCGAGCTCGTACAAGGCGACGGAGTACGCGCGGGAGAAGGTGAATACGACGGTGTGATCATCCTCTGCGGTGACCGTGTCCAGGTAGTCGTAGCCGCCGAGCGTCTTGAGCTGGACGTCGAAGGTGGTGACCACGTCCTGGGCGACCAGGGGATTGCCGTCAGACCACGTGACGTCCTCACGCAGGTGGAAGGTCATAGACATGCCGTCCTCGGCGGCCTCCCACGACTCGGCCAGCCACGGCACGGTATCGCCCCGCACCGCGTTGAAGATCAGCATGGGCTCGTAAATCGCCTGCGCAGTCATGGGGGCATTGTTAGGCGAGAACGGATTGAAGTTGCGGGTGAAGGTGCCCATGTCCTCACGGGGGATGGTGAGCAGCCGTCCCGCGGACTCGGCGGAGTCAGTGGAGCAGCCGGCCAGCGCCAGCAGCGCGGCGACCGATCCGATCGCTCCTCCGGCAAGGGCCTGACGGCGGGACAGGGTAATCGGGGACATAGTGGTGTTTCCTTTCATCCTTGAAGGGAGAGTCGGGTCTTCAGAGAGGGTGGATAGCCATTCGCGCAGGAGTACGCGGACGGCCGGGACACTAAGAATGGGGGTCGGTCAGGCTGAATGGCGCGCCACCAGCGCGCAGTCCAGGACTTGTCGGCGGGGCACCTCCTTCCCCCGGGCCATGGCGTCGAGCGCGTCGACGCCGCTTCGCCCCAGAGCGTCAAAGGGAAGCGCCACCGTGGTCAGCTCCGGATGCAGTCCCGCCGCGATGATCTCCTGGTTGTCCACGCCGACCACCGCGACGTCCCGGCCCACGCTGAGTCCGCGCTCCTTGATGGCGTCATAGGCGCCCATCGCCATACGGTCATTGGCGCAGAAGATGGCGGTAGGCGGATCATCCCGATCAAGCAGTCGGCAGGCTGCGGCATATCCGCCCTGGGCGGTGGCTCCGCCGACGACGACGAGGGACTCGTCAAGCGGAACGTCACATTCCGACAGCACCTTCTCATAGCCGTGGCAGCGCCCCACGGCCGCTGGAATGGTGGGATCGAGGCCGATAAGTCCGATCCTGCGGTGACCCGCGTCCGTGAGAGCACGCGTCGCCAGCACCCCGGCCTGCTCCTCATCAGGCAGCACCGCAGGCAGGTCGGTCGCAGAATCGAAGCAGTGCAACAGCACAGTGGGTAGCTCACGGGCCTCGTCCGGCAGCCGCACCTCCCGGTGCGAGCCGGTGGCGTAAATGACCCCCTCGACCCGGTGCTCAAGCATCGTGGCGAAGGCCTGCCGGTCGACTTCAGGCTCGCCGGTGGAAGCCATGATGAAGATCGTCATCCCGAGTTCGGCGGCGCGCCGCTGCGCACCGACCACAGTCTCGACGGCGAAGGGGCCGGTGACGATCTCGGTGACCATGCCCAGAACGCCCGTGCGCCGCTTCGCAAGCGCACGCGCACCGGCGTTGGGCCGGTAGCCGACCTCCTTGGCAGCCGCGAGCACCTTGCGCCGAGTCCCCTCCGGGATGGCGCTGCCCGGACGGTTGTTCAGCACGAATGACACCGTCGTACGGGACACCTCAGCAGCCCGCGCAACATCGGCCATCGTCGCGCTACGTCGTCGTGCAGCCATGAGTCTTCCTCGATTCTCGGCGAGCAATGCCGCGACACAATTACGCGAGTTACTAACGCGCGTAAGTTGATTGCGGGCACATGTTACGCGCCGATACAGGAAAAGTGTCAAGACCCGAACACAGGACGTTAGTGCGACGTACGCCACACGGACACGGCGCCCCTACGCACCGCTAGGTGGTGTTGCGTGAGTCGTTTTAGGCGGTAGGGCGATGCCGGCGATGTGGGTGGTGGTCTGGTAGCGGATGGCGACCTCGTCGCAGCTGGTGGCTACGGGGCCCGTACTTTGAGTGGGCTGCGTGTGCCCGTGGAGGACGCGGAGTCGCCTTCGGGGGCACGCTCGCGACTTCGGGACCACACCACATTCGCGCCTTCGGGCGCACGCTCCCGCCCCGATGGACCGCCCACGCCCCGATGGACCGCCCACACCCCGATGGACCGCCCACACCCCGATGGACCGCTCACGCCCCGTTGGACCGCTCACGCCCCGTTGGACCGCTGTAACCAGCGGCTACGGCGGTCCAACGGGGGCACAGGGGTCCAACGGGAGGACAGGGGTCCAACCGGCAGGCTCAACAGCCGCACACCGCCGCCTAACCGCGCACCCCCGCCCAAGCACCCACGCCACCGGACTCAGACGCGGCGCGACGCCGCAACTTTGCGACGTCGTCGGACTCTGGGACAGTCACACGCTCCGCCCAAGCCCTCGCCGACACGGCCCGAGCCCCGAGCCCTCGCCGGCACGGCCCGGGCCCCGAGCCCCGTCCATTCGAGACTCTCCGGCGGGCACGACACCAGAGACAGCCGCCCCCGATGCGGCCAGAGGCTATTCGGGCTTGTGGGCGACCAGGGCGACGCCCACCATGTCCCGCTCGTAGCGCTTGAAGGTGCGGCGCATGAGCAGCACGCGACGGCGCAGCTCGGCGTCGGTGAGCACATTGCGGGCAATGCGCGCAAAGCCGCCCAGGCCCTCGTCACGCAGGTTGCGGCTGAGCTTGAGCAGCGCCATGGGGGCCGTGTCCACCCAGTCGACCACCAGGCCGGCGTCCTCGAGCAGCTGCCGCCAGGCCGCCGTCGTCATGGGGCGGGCGTTGACGTGGATGGCGCGCGCCAGGTCCTTGCGCAGCTCGGTGTAGCGCGCCTCATCGATGTCATCCGGGACCACGCCCAGCTCGTGGATCGCGTAACGGCCACCCGGGCGCAGCACCCGCGCCGCCTCCGCGACGATCGCCGCCTTGGCCTTGTCCCCCTGCATGCTCAGCATGGCCTCGCCGACGACCACGTCGGCACTCGCGCCGGGCAGGCCGGTGTGCGCGGCCTCCCCCTGACGGACAGTGCCACGGTCGCCGACGACGGCGGCCACGCGCCGGGCGGCGTCGGGGTCCCGGTCGATGGCGGTGTAGGAAGTCGGGTCCGCCGCAATGATCTCCGCCGCCGTACGCCCCAGCCCGGGGGCCAGCTCAACGACGTCGGCACCCGCCAGGCGAGCGTGACCGAGCATGGCGGCCGACAAGGCGGCACCGCCGGGACGCAGGACGCGCTTGCCCGCACGGGCGAGCACCCAGTGCCCGGGCGCGGTCGCCACGGGGCGGTCGGCATAGGGCAGAGGCGGCTCGCCGGAACCTGCGGATGCATCCGGAGCGGGGAGCTGATCATTCATGTGAAGCAGTGTAGCCTCACCTCAGCTCCCCGGCACGTGTCGGGCATGTGACGCCGGAAGAGCGGCTCCGGCGTCACACGCGCGGAACGCGGTCCAAGGTGGGCTCACCGACGCGGGTGTCGAGGTACTCGCGCACGTGCTTGCGACGGTGCATGGCCACGTAGTGACGCTCGACCTCCCCGGTGTACACCTGGCGCGGGCGGCCGATGCGCTTGGCCGGGTCGTGCATCATCTCCCGGTACTGGGCGATCCAACCGGGCAGCCGCCCGAGCGCGAACAGCGGGGTGAACATCTTCGTGGGGAATCCCATCGCCTGGTAGATCAAGCCGGTATAGAAGTCGACATTCGGGTACAGGCTGCGGGAGACGAAGTAGTCGTCCGACAGGGCGACCTCCTCCAGCTCCATGGCGATCTCCAGCTTGCGATCCCCGTCCTTGGAGCCCAGCCGCGCCAGCACCTCGTGGGCGGTCTCCTTCACCAGGGCGGCACGCGGGTCGTAGTTCTTGTATACGCGGTGCCCGAAGCCCATCAGCCGCACACCGTCCTCCTTGTTCTTCACCTTGCGGACGAACTCGGAGGTGCTCATGCCCTCGGACTGGATGGTGTCCAGCATGCGCAGCACGGCCTCGTTGGCGCCGCCGTGCAGCGGCCCGGACAGGGCGCCGACACCCGCGGCCACGGACGCGTACATGTTGGCGTCGGAGGAGCCCACCAGACGCACCGTGGAGGTGGAGCAGTTCTGCTCGTGGTCGGCGTGCAGGATCAGCAGCATGTCCAGGGCGCGTACCACGGTGGGGTCGATGTCACTGGCCTGGTAGGGCATGCCGAAGGTCATGTTGAGGAAGTCCTCGACGTAGCCGCGCTTGGGGTCGGGGTACAGCAGCGGAAGCCCGATCGCGCGGCGCGCAATATAGCTGATCATCGTCGGCATCTTGCTCAGCAGCAGGACCGTGGCCAGCTCGGTCTCATAGGGGTCGTGCGGGTTGAGGGTGTCCTCGTAGTAGGTGGCCAGGCCGGCGATGCCGGCCTGGAGAATGGCCATGGGATGCCCGGATGACGGGAATGAGGTGAAGAAGCTGCGGAAGTCCTCGTGCAGCAGCCGGTGGCGGCCGATGCGCCGCTGGAAGCGCTCGAAGGTCTCAGGGTCGGGCAGCTCCCCATTGATCAGCAGGTAGGCGACCTCCAGGAAGGTGGAGGACTTGGCCAGCTCCTCGATCGGGTAGCCGCGGTAGCGCAGGATGCCGGCGCCGCCGTCGATATAGGTGATGTCCGAGGTGCAGGCGGCGGTGTTGGTGAAGCCGGGGTCGAGCGTGACCAGGCCCGTGGTCCCCAGCAGCTTGCCGATGGCGAGCCCGTCGGAGCCATCGGTGGCCAGCGCACGCGGCAGCTCCAGGCTCGTCTCGCCGACGGCGAGCACCCCGGGGGCGTCCTGGGCGCTGAGATCAGTGGGCGTTGCGGTCATGAATGTCTCCTTGCTGGCGACGGCGGGCCGCGGCAGCGTACCCCGGCCTGCCCGGAACCATACCGGCCCGCGGGCGTCGTCGTCGCCCCGGTCGTCCCTCCGGGTCCGTACTCCAGCCGGGGACCCGGACGACGGCGGGCGCGCCCCCGCCCGTCAGCCGGCGAACAGCGCGGCCGCGCCGGGTGCGTGCGCGGGCCGGAGCGGGGACCGTGCCCCGCCCCGGCCCGCACCCGAGGGCTACAGCTCCCTGCCGTTCGAAGCGATCACGCGCCGGTACCAGTCGAAGGACTGCTTGCGCGCACGGTCATAGGTGCCGTTGCCCTCATCGTCGGCGTCCACGTACACGAACCCATACCGCTTGCTCATCTCGCTGGTGGACATCGACACCAGGTCGACGCAGCCCCAGGGCGTGTACCCCATGAGCTCGACGCCGTCGTCGATCGCCCTGCCCAGCTCACGGATGTGGCGACGCAGGTAGTCGATGCGGGCCTCGTCCCGGACGACCCCGTCCGGACCGGGGGTCTCGCGTATGCCCACCCCGTTCTCCACGATGAACAGCGGCAGCCGGTACTTGTCATACAGAGAGACGAGCGAGTAGCGCAGACCCTCCGGGTCGATCTGCCAGTTCCACTCACTGACCTCCAGGTACGGGTTCTTCACCCCCGAGGACAGGTTGCCGCTCACCCGCTCGCGCTCGCCCTCATCGCGGGCGGAGACGAGCGACATGTAGTAGCTGAAGGACAGGAAGTCCACGGTCCCGACGGCGAGCTCGGCCCGGTCCTGCGCGGTGACGTCGATGCGCAACCCCTTGCGGGCCCAGTCCCGCTCCACCCACCGCGGGTATTCTCCGCGCACGTGGACGTCCGCGGCCATCTCGTTGTCCCGGTTGGCGCGCTGCGCCAACAGCTGGTCCTGAGGGTGGGCGGTGAGCGGATAGTGCAGCAGCTTGGTTAGCATGCACCCCATCCGGGCGTCGGGGACGAGCTCGTGCAGGAGACGGGTGGCGCGCGCCGAGGCAAGCAGCTGGTGGTGCAGCGCCTGATAGCAAACCTCCTCCAAGTTCATGCCCTCGAACTGTTCGGCCAGCAGCCCGGCGGTGGTGAAGGGATGCCGGAAGATCGAGTCGACCTCGTTGAAGGTCAGCCAGAGTTTCACCTCATCGCCGTATTCCCGGAAGCACACCTCGGCGAAGCGCATGAACATATCGACCATGGTGCGGTCGTACCAGCCCCGGTGGTTGAAGACCGTGGCGAGCGGCTGCTCGTAGTGGTGCAGCGTGACCAGCGGCTCAATGCTCCGCTCACGCATGGCCTGGAAGAGATCATGATAGAAGCGCACCCCGGCCGCGTTGGGCTCGTCCTCCTCCCCGGTGGGGAACAGCCGACTCCACTGGATCGAGACCCGCAGGGTCTTGAAGCCCATCTCCGCCATGAGGTCGAGGTCCTCCCGGTAACGATGGTAGAAGTCGTTGCCGCGCCGCTTGGCGTAGGGGCCCTTGTAGTCGGTCCACTCCAGGGCGGCCCGTATGTCGGCCATGGTGATGGCATGGCCGGCCCGGTAGTCGCGCGGATCGATCTCGGGCTTGTGCCGGGTGACGTCGGCGACCGACGGCCCCTTGCCGTCCTCGTTCCAGGCGCCCTCGCACTGGTTGGCGGCCAGCGCCCCTCCCCACAGGAAGTCCTCGGGGAATACCGGCTGCAGTTCGTCCAATGCGTTCATGCGGAAACAGCCTCCTTGCTGTCGGTGGGCGCGGCGGCGCCCTGGTCCTGGGATTCGCGCGTGGCGCGGCGGTCGTCGATGGCGACGAAGGGCACCCACATGAGGGTGGTGGCGATCAGGATGATCGCCTGCACCACCACCCCCTGCCAGCCGAATCCGATGAATCCGTTGATGAAGACCGGTACCCCGAAGGGCACGTCCACGGTGTTGGCCTGGATGAACCCCAGGTTCATCGCCACCATGGCGATGGCCGCCGAGATACCGGTGTTGAAGACGAATGGGATCGCATAGATCGGGTTGAGCACGAGCGGGACGCCGAACACGAGCGGCTCTGAGATGCCACAGACGGCCGGGACGAAGCCCAGTCGGGAGATCATCTTCAGGTCCTCCTGCTTGGACATCAGCGCACCCACGATCGTCAGGCCGAGGATGCCGCCGGCGCCCCCGAGGACGATGAAGGTCACCCAGAACCCGTAGGTGAGCGGCTGGGTCGGTTCCGCACCGGCATTGACCGCCGCGATGTTGGCGGCGATGGCGGTGGCGAACAGCGGGTTGCGGATCGGGGAGATCACCAGCCCGCCGTGAATGCCGAGGAACCAGAACAGCTGCGCGAACACGGCCATCAAGATGATGCCCGCCGTGGACTGGAAGATGACCTCCAGCGGGTGCTGTAGCACCGCGTACACCCACTCGTTCAGGTAACTGCCGGTGGCCAGCCGGAACAGCACCCCGAAGACGGCGGAGAAGGTCAGGATGAGGAACACGGGGATCAGCGAGTTGAAGGACTGGGTGATGGCGGGTGGGACGGAGTCCGGCATCTTGATTCGCAGCGCCTCGATCCCGGACAGGCGGCGGAACAGCTCGGTGATGACGACGGTCCAGATGATGCCGATGAACAGTCCCTGAGCGCCGAGCGCGCCCTCACCGAGCCCGGCCGCGGTGCCGCCGTCGGCCCCGTCCTCAAGCAGTGCCTGCACACTCTGCGGGACGACGGTGACGTAGGCGGCCACGCACAGGATTGCGGTGGCGTGCGTGGGGGTGTCGTTGCGCTTGGCCAGCTGCCAGCCGAGCAGGATGACGATGGGAATCGTCATGAAGCTCATGGTGGCGAAGTTCATCGCGGTGAATGCACCGTCGAGGTTGGCGAGCGCGGGGAGCCAGCGGGCCAGCCCCGTCTCCTGCGAGGAGACCAGGGAACGCAGCAGACTGGCGAATGAGCCCACGAGGATGAAGGGCAGGAAGTAGCTGAAGGAGTTCTTCAGCGAGTTCAGGTACTTGTTGTCGTCGACTTTCTCGGCGACGACAGTCAGGCCGTCGGAGAAGCGGTCGGAGAATGAGGCCATGTCACTCGCCCTTAGTGAGTGCCTCGGCCTGGGCGATGACGGTGGCACCGTCGCCACGTCCGTAAGCGCGCGCGTCGATGACCTCAACGGGGGCGGAGTCGCCGACGACGGCGCGCACCTTGCGCAGGACGTGACGCACCTGCGGGCCGAGTAGCACGACGTCGAAGTTGCCGAGCTCGGACTCGATGGACGCCTGATCGGCTGCCCAGATCCGATAGTGCTTGCCCTGCGACGCCGCGGCGTCCTTCATCCGCTGGACGAGGATGGAGGTGGACATGCCGAGCGCGCAGGCGAGCATGATGCGCAGGGTGGGCTCGCCCTGGTCGGCGGTCCCGCCGGTCTGGGGCGTCTGGTCGGTCATTTCAGTTCTCCTTTGTGTTCGTGTCGGTGTCGGTTGCGGTGGTCTGTTCCGCCGGGGCGGTTGGGTTGGTGCGCGAAGCTGCCGCCGGCGGGAGTCGCGCCTCCAACTCGTGGATCCGGGAGTAGACCTCGATGAGCATCTCGGCGTTCTCCTTGGCCATGAGCGCCATGGTCAGGTGGTCGTTGGCGTGCACCAGGACGATGTCGACGTCCACACGGTCCTGACCGGCCTCCCGCTGCAGGAGGGCGAACTGGATGTCATGGGCCCGCCGGAAGTCGTCGTCGGCCCGGACCAGCGCCTGACGGGCGGCATCCAGCCGGCCGTCTCGGGCAAGCTCGACGGCCTCCACGGCCTTGGACTTGGCCGTCCCGGCGGCGAGGATCAGCTCGAATGACACGGCGTAGGGGTCATCGGGGTTATCGGCCCCCGCTTGCTGCTCGCTCATGCTTCCTCCTGTGGTTGTTGGGTGATCTCTCGGATTGAGCGGACAATGGTGGAGAAGTCGCGGGTGGTGATGAGCTCGGTGATGTGCGTTTCGCTCATGAGGTACTTGGACAGGTCCCGGTAGAACAGCTGCAGGTCCTTGCCCTCCCGGATGGAGATGGACACCAGGCATACGACCTGCACCGAGTTGCGGGTCCATCCGATGGGCTCGTCCAGGACGCCGACGGCGATGAAGGTCTCCTCACTCATGGCCACCTCGCCGTGAGGCATGGCGACCCGGTTGCCGAAGTCCGTGGGCGCCAGCGCCTCTCGCCGCAGGACCGAGTCGAGGAACACCGCGGGCAGGTCGTGCCTGGTGCGGGCGAGTCGGGTCAGCGCCTCGATCGCCTCGCGAGGAGTGCGGGCATCCAGGTGGGGAATGAACAGTTCGGGTGAGAAGACCTGGTCGATCCGGGTGCTCGGCTCTCGTGTCAGTGCCCGCCGCACCCGCCGGATATCGGCGTCGTCGAGGAGCGGGCCGATGGCGAGGACGGGCGGACCCGCCCCGGCGTCGAGGGGGAGCGTGGTGAGCACGAGGTCGGTGTCCGGCTGCGGCCGTGCGGGCTCCCCCGCGCCGACGGTGATGAGCGACTCGATCAAGTCTCCGAGCCGTTCGCGCAGCTGCAGTTCGATGAGGCGGGTCGCCGCGCCGTCGGCGTCGGACACGAGCACCACATGCTTGCGCCGTTGTTCGGGGCGTCGGCGTTCGAGGGCAAGCGCGAACCACAGGGCGACGTACCCGGCCTCGTCCTCGGAGACGGTGCGGCCCAGGTGACGGGCGAGTGCGGTGCAGGCCTGCACGGCCACCGCGTAGGCGAGCGGGTAGGCCTGCTTGATGCGCTTGAGGCTCTGGTTGGGCATCCGCATCTGGAAGCGCAGGCGCACCAGCAGGGGGATCGTGTGCTGCACGAGGGAGGCCCGCAGCTCATCGTCGTGTTTCAAACCCAGACCGAAGCCCTCATCGACAATGCGGAGCATCTCATCGACCACCTGGCGGGCCTCGACGATGGACTGTGAGTCGGAGGCGTCGGCGGGGCAGGTGAGCACCCTGCGGCCGGCGAAGTGCAGCGCCAGGTAGTAGCGCTCCTGCAAGGGGTAGGTCAGTGCCAGGTCCCGTTCCAAGCGGTCGAGGATCTCGGCGGCGACATCGAGTTCAGCGTCGGTGACGTACTGCCGCAGGCCGGTGGTCTCGCCCGTGATGGTGCGGCCGGCCCGGACCCGGTTGGTGGCGATCGCGAGGTGCAGAACGACGCTGCGCACCACCTCCTCCGACACGGGGATTCCGTGTGCTTCCAACACCTGGTGCACATGCCGGTCCGCCCGGCCCACACCCGGTTTGAGGTCCTCGGCCGCGAAGCGCGGCCCCCGATCGGAAGGGTTGTAGACGGTTGCCAGGCAGGTGCGGATGTCGAGTTCTGCGCCGATCACGCGCACACCCTTGTAGGGGCGCCGGTCGACGAGCAGGTTGCACTCGGCGAGTATCCGCTCCACCTGGGCCAGATCCGCCGTCACCGTCTTCTTCGACACGAACAGTGCCTGGGCGATGACCTCGAGCTTGATGTAGTCCCGCGCGGTCAGCAGCAGCCGCAGCAGATAGCGCTGGCGTTCCACCGCGGTCACGGGAGTGCCGTCGACGGCGCCGCGGGTGTCCTTGAGATCGGCGAAGGCGTCGGCGTCGGTAATGGTGAGGGTGTAGCCGGTGCCGGGTTTGGACTCGATACGGGCGCCGCCGTCGGCCAGGGCCCGGCGTGAGCGCGACAGCAGGTTGCGGATGGTGCGGCTGGTCACTCCGAGGCGCCCGGCGAGATCGTCGGCGGTGACGACATCGGCTTCCTGGAAGGCGTCCAGCACGTCCCAGATGCGCTCGTCCACCGTCCGCCTCCTTCGCCGTCGTCGCTGACGACCAAGAAGGTATTGGGATCGGCGGGCAGCCTCCATCCCGTCGTTTTCCGGGACACTCCGGAAGCTGGCGGCGCCGGGGCGCGGCGGTGCCGGTCCCGCGACCGCACGAGCGCGGGCGCGCCCCCCGTCAGCCGGCGAACAGCGCGGCCGCGCCGGGAGCGTGCAGGCGGCGGACGGCGGCGGCCACCCGCTCGTCGGTGTCGGTCAGGGACATGCGCACGTGCCCGGCGCCGGCCGCGCCGTAGAAGTCCCCGGGGGCGACGACGATCCCCAGCTCGGCGAAGGCCCCCACCAGGTCCCAGGCGCTCATTGACGCCGGCCCGCTCAGCCACAGGTACAGGCCGGCAACCGACTCGGAGTCATTGACCAGGCCGACGGCGGCCGTCGCCTCCACCAGCGCCTCACGCCGGGCCCGGTAGACAGCCTGCTGCGCCACTACATGCGCGTCGTCGGCGAGGGTGGCAGCCAGGGCGGCCTGCACGGGCGCCGGCGGAAGCATGCCGGTGTGGCGGCGCACCTCGGTTACAGCGGCCACCAGCTCCGGGTCGCCGGCGAGGAAGGCGGCGCGGTAACCGGCGAGGTTGGACTGCTTGGACAGGGAGTACAGGGCGAGCAGGCCGCTGAGGTCCGGCGCGCCGTCGGGGCCGGTGCCGGTCACGCGCGCATCGAGCAGGCTGGGAACGCCATCGGTGGCCCAGGGCTCTTCCCAGGCGAGCTCGGCGTAGCACTCGTCGGACAGGACGACGACGCCGCGCGCCCGCGCCCAGGCGACGATGCGGGCGAGCTGGTCGACGGAGAGGACGTGCCCGTCGGGGTTGCCAGGGCTGTTGAGCCAGATGGCGACGAGCCGACCGTCGGGCAGCTCCCAGGTGTCGGGGTCGGCGGCGGTGTCCACCGGGACGGGGGTGGCGCCGGCCAAGCGGGCGCCGACGTCGTAGGTGGGGTAGGCGGCGCGTGGATGGGCGATGAGGTCGCCGGGGCGGGCGCCGAGCTGAAGCGGCAGCTGAGCCACGGACTCCTTGGAGCCGATGGTGGGGATGACGGCGGCGTCGGTCAGGCCGAGCACGCCGCGGCGGCGGCGCATCCAGTCGATGATGGCGGCGCGCACCTGCGGCGTGCCGTCGGCGGGCGGGTAGCCGGGGGCGTTGGCGGCGGCGGCGAGGGCCTCGCGGGCGACCGCGGGGCTGGGGTCCACGGGCGTGCCGATGGACAGGTCGACTACGCCGCCCGGATGCTGAGCGGCGCGCTGCCGGTAGGGGCGCAGGGAGTGCCAGGGGAAGTCGGGCAGCGCGAGCGGGCGGGGCAGGGCGGCCGGGGCGGCGGGGCCGGGGGCTGGGGGCGTGGAGGCGTTCACGCCACCATTGTGTCGCGTTCTAGCGTCGGCGTCGGCGCTCTGGCAAACCACGGCGTGAGGCGTCTCATCTTCCGATGCCTCTCAAACACTTGCTACACCTGATGCATCTGCTACATTTATCGCAGACGATGCAGCGCCTGCTGCTCGTCCAAGGAGATCCCGATGGCCACCACGATCAGCACTGTAACCACTGTTAACGCCTCCTCCATTGATGAGCAGGGCATCAATGTCCTGCTTGACGCCGCTCGCCGCCTCCCCCAGGGATCGCCGCTGGCGATTCTGCTGGAGAACATGTTGTCAGCCCTGCGCAACGGCGTCGACGTCGCATCGCTCAGCCTCGATCGTCCAGTCACCCCTAATCAGGCGGCGACAGCTCTAGGTATGAGCCGTCCGAGCGTATACAAGCTCATGGACTCTGGCCTCCTGAAGTTCCACTACGTCGGCAAGGACCGCCGCATTCCGGCGACTGCCCTGGTCGATTACCTCGACCGTCGAGAGCGTGCCAGCGCGCAGATGGCGGAGGACCTGGCTAACCGCGACCACACCATCGCCCAGGCGGTGGACGCAATTGCGCCGCTGTCCGCCGAGGATCTCACCGAGCTCGAAGAACTCTGATCCGCTCGCCTTACGGCGCGTGCAGCTACCGCAACCACTCACCGCACAAGGCACGCACAGCTCGCCCCTCCACCGCGCTCTCGGCAATCAGTTCCTTGCGGGTGTAATGAAGATGAGTAGGCCGGAGACGTTCACCAAGGGACGTCTCCGCCAACTCGCCCACTTCATCTGCACACTCCACCGCCACGAGCCATTGCAGACGAGACGCCGGGACGACGAAGGAGTAGTAGACACCCGAGCCGTCCGGAAGTGCAACGGCTTCAGGACGTGTAGGACCGGCCAGAAGTGTCACCGCCTCGGCGATGGTTGTACGCAGCAAAACATCCTCCGCCCGCCTTGTCACGACCGCCATGTCTAGGAGCGCCTCGCCTCGCAAGCCCTTAGCCGCATCGACCTCCGATAGGTCTGCCACGACTGACACCGTGATCGTCGACGAGAAGGTAGCTGAACGCTCGGATGCATCTCGGCCGGGTTGTTTCCGCCGCACCAGGAGCTCACTGCTGTGGTCATTCGCCACCGCCGCAGCGCCAGCCGCTCCGATGATCGCCGCTAGCGTATGTATGCGCCACCTACGTATTTCGGCTCGAGCCTGTTCCCGTTTTCGAAGAGAGTGATCCACCGAGCGGGGCATCCAGTCGTGCGCGCGAGCGGAGGTGAGTTGGCCCGCTACGGTGGAGTGAAACCGGTCATGGCGCTGCGCGTAGACAATCCACCCGGTTCCATCGTCGTCGATAATCATGGCCCCACGCCACGCCGCACCTTCACGGGTCCGCAACTCGAAGACAGGTCTACCAGCGGCGGCAGTGGCCTCGACATGCCTATCTGCTCCGTGGGCGAGCGCCTTTTTACCGGCCTCGATCAACGGGTGTGGCAGTTGGCTGACATCGACATCAGCAAGATCGCTCCAACGTGACCTACGGATCGCATCCGGGATCAGACCGCTGTACGACTCCGCAGGCAACATCTTGAGCGTTCTCACGGTCGGACGAACCTCGAACATGTCACCCACCAAGGTCCAGGGAGCTGTCATCAACGTTGCGAAGTATCTTACGCTCAGTCTCGGCAACTTGTTACAAGTGCCGCTCGCGGGGCCAGTTCAACCGACCTCGGTACGTAACAACTACCGACCTCGGTACGTAAGATCTACCGATCTCGGTGGAGAGTGCGGGGCTCTCAGTAGCCGTTGGCGGCCTTCCAGTCCTGGTTCTGAGGCTCCAGGGCGGCGATCATGGGATCGTCGTAGTCCTGCGGGCCGACGTTCTGCGCGCCGCCCGGCGAGCCGAGGCCCTTGAGGGAGAAGAAGTCGATGTTCGCCCGGGTGTAGTCCTCCCACTCCTCGGGCACGTCATCCTCGTAGAAGATCGCCTCGGTGGGGCAGACCGGCTCGCAGGCACCGCAGTCCACGCACTCGTCTGCGTTGATGTACAGGCTGCGTTCACCCTCATAGATGCAGTCGACCGGACACTCGTCCACGCACGCACGATCCTTGACGTCCACGCAGGGCTGAGCGATCACGTAGGTCATTGACTGCTTCCTCTCTGTATCCGGGCGTACCGCGCGGGGCCGCGGCCGGGTGCATCTGCGTCCCCAAGTATCTCCCCGCCGCGGCGCCGGGCCCAACAGCCGCGCAAGATGTCAGCAAATACGCCGATTCCAGTCCGCCCGGCGCCCTGCTTTGCGTCACGCACCGGGTGCGAATTCCCACGGGTTCAGCTGCACACCACGGGATTGTCGGAGTCGTAGGCGGTGGTCAGGACGTCGTCGGGCAGGCGCACGCCGTCGTGGCTGCGGGTGCGGGTGACGGTGACGTCGAATCCCTGGGTGCCGCCGCCGTACGGCTCGCAACCGGGGCCGGATCCGCGCACCGTGCCATAGGCCCGGTAGTTGGTGTGCTCCCCCTCGGTGATGGTGACCTCGTAGTAGGGGGTGGACCACAGCCGCACGTGTACCTCCCCGTCACCGGCCCAGGCCTGCACCAGTACCGTGTAGGGGGTGGAGTTGCGCCATTTGACGTCCTTGACACCGGTCCAGATGGTGGCCTCCCGGCCGGCCGGGTAGCGGGTGAACCAGTAGGTGTGGGGCCAATGCTCCACGTCGTCCATGCCGGCCTCGAAGCCGGCGTTGAACACGGTGGTGCCCACCTGGGACAGGCCGCCGCCCATGGCGTCGGTGTGCTGCCCGTCGGTAACCACGCCGGCGTAGGTGTAGCCGTGCTCGAGGTCGACCGGGCCGAGGGCGTCGGTGGTGGAGAAGGTCTCCCCCGGCGCCACCAGGGTGCCGTTGATCATCTCGGTGCCGCGCTGAAGGTTCTGGTCGCGCCCGTACTGGGAGACGTAGGGGGTGGAGTACTCGCCGACGATCTCGACAATCCCCCAGTCGTCCTCGGGGGTGGTGACATCCGGCTGCAGCACGGCGACGGTTGCGGTCGCGGTGCGGTCCCCGCCGTCATCGGTGCCGGCCGCCAGGACGGCGTCGGCCAGGTCGTCCGGGTCGATGCCCGTGCCCGTGGCGGCGGCGTGGTAGACGGGGCGCGCCGTCGCTGCGGTGGCGGGATCGCCGTCGATGGTCCAGGTTGCGTCGGTCGCCGGGGTCTCGATCCCCTCGCCCAGCTCGGCGACGACGGCGTCGTGCAGGGCGTCGGCGTCCAGGACGGCGGTCAGGGCACCGTCGGTGGAGTCGATGGTGGTCAGGGCCGCCACCGCCTGCGGGCTCAGGACGACCTCGCCGGCGGCGGCCGCGGCGCCGGTGCCCGCGGCGGTTACGGTGATGTCGTCGGACAGCAGCGGCGTCAGCACGGAGTCGATGAACTCCTGCGCCTCGGCGTCGGTGACGGCGGGGTTGGCGGTGCCGGAGGCGAGGGCGACGGTGGTCTGGCCCAGCGGCCAGGCGTCGGCCAGGGCCGTGACGCTCGCCGCCACGTCCAGTCCGGTTCCCACCGACCCGGGCGTGAGCACGGGGGTGGTGCCGTCCAGGGTGACGACCGCGTCTGCGGTGCCGGTGGCGAGCGTGCCCAGGCGCGCGTTGAGTGCGCGGGTGAGGGCGTCGGAGTCGACCCGGGTGACGGCGTCGACGGCGGTGCCGGACAGCCGCCGCACCAGGGTGACCGGGTTGAGAGTCGGCCCGGTGAGCCGGTCGATGCTGGCGTCAGCATCGACGCTCACGCCCGAGCTCGCGGGAACCAGCGTGTCGGAGGCGTCATCGACGGTGAGCGTGACCGGCTGCTCAAGCACGGCCCCGACGCCCTTGTCCACAGCCACGACCGCCTCGGCACGAGTCATGCCGGATACGTCTACGCCGGAGACGACGGAGCCGGGCGCCAGGGTGCGGGTGGTCGCCCAGGCCAGCCCCAGCCAGGCGATGAGCAGTGCGGCGCCCAGCGCGACCAGCAGCGGGCGCGCCAAGGCGCGGGCGCGCGCGGGCGGATGGGGCTCGTTCATATGCGGCCTCCCGGGTTGAGTCTCGGGCCGTCAGGCGCCGGCACGACGACGGCGGGCGGCGTCCTTGAAACGCTCCTGGGAGTCGAGGATCACCTTGCGGATGCGCACGGCGTCCGGGGTCACCTCCACGCACTCGTCGTCGGAGGCGAACTCTAGGGCCTCCTCCAGGGTGAGGCGGCGCGGCGGGGTGAGTGCCTCGTAGACGTCAGCAGTGGAGGAGCGCATGTTGGTCTGCTGCTTCTCGCGCACCACGTTCACGTCCATGTCCTCATCCCGGGGGTTCTCCCCCACGACCTGCCCCTCATAGGTCTCCTGGCCGGGCGCGACGAAGAAGGTGCCGCGGTCCTGCAGCCGGATCAGGGCGTAGGCGGTGACCGCGCCGGCGCGGTCGGAGACCAGGGAGCCGGAGGTGCGGGCGGTGATCGGGCCCGCCCAGGGCTCGTAGCCCTCCGCGATGGAGGAGGCGATGCCGGTGCCGCGGGTCTCGGTGAGGAACTGGGTGCGCCAGCCGATCAGGCCGCGCGCGGGCACCAGGAACTCCATGCGGATCCAGCCGGTGCCGTGGTTCGCCATGGTCTCCATGCGGCCCTTGCGGGCGGCCATGAGCTGGGTGACGGCGCCCAGGTGCTCCTCGGGCACGTCGATGGTCATGCGCTCAACCGGCTCGTGCCGCTTGCCGTCCACCATCTTGGTGACCACCTGCGGCTTGCCGACGGTCAGTTCGAAGCCCTCGCGGCGCATCTGCTCCACCAGGATGGCCAAAGCCAACTCACCACGGCCCTGCACCTCCCAGGCGTCGGGGCGGGTGGTGGGCAGCACCCGCAGGGAGACGTTGCCGACCAGCTCCCGGTCCAGGCGGTCCTTGACCTGGCGTGCGGTGACCTTCGCGCCCTTGGTGCGGCCGGCCATCGGGGAGGTGTTAATACCAATGGTCATTGAGATGGCGGGATCGTCCACCTTGATCAGCGGCAGGGGCCGCGGGTCCTCGGGGTCCACCAGGGACTCGCCGATCGTGATGTCCTCAATGCCGGCGACGGCGACGATGTCACCGGCATGGGCCTCCTCGGCGGGCTTGCGCTCCAGGCCCTCGGTGACCAGGAGCTCGGAGACGCGGGCAGAGGCGAGGGAGCCGTCGTGGCGGGCCCAGGCGACGGCCTGGCCCTTGCGCAGGGTGCCGGAGTGGATGCGCAGCAGGGCGAGCCGGCCCAGGAACGGGGAGGCGTCCAGGTTGGTCACGTGCGCCTGCAGGGGCGCGGACTCGTCGTAGGAGGGGCCGGGGATCCGCTCGATGATGGTGCGGAACAGGGGCTCGAGGTTCTTGGACGCGGGCAGCTCGCCGTCGGCGGGCTTGACGGTGTCGGCGCGGCGGGCCTTGGCGGAGGCGTACACGACGGGCACGTCCAGCACGGCGTCCAGGTCGATGTCCGGGTGCTCGTCCGCCAGGTCAGAGGCGAGCGAGAGCAACAGGTCGGTGGTCTCGGAGACGACCTCGTCCAGGCGGGAGTCGGGGCGGTCGACCTTGTTGACCACCAGGATGACGGGCAGGCCGGCGGCCAGGGCCTTGCGCAGCACGAAGCGGGTCTGGGGAAGCGGGCCCTCGGAGGCGTCCACGAGCAGCAGCACGCCGTCCACCATGGACAGTCCGCGCTCCACCTCACCGCCGAAGTCGGCGTGCCCGGGGGTGTCGATCACGTTGATGGTGATGCCGGCGGGCAGGCCCGCATCGGTGGCGGCCGGACCCGCGTAGTGGACGGCGGTGTTCTTGGCGAGGATGGTGATGCCCTTCTCACGCTCCAGCTCGCCGGAGTCCATGACGCGCTCACCGGTGGTGTCCTGGGTGGCGCGGCTGCCGAAGGCGCCGGCCTCCCAGAGCATCGCGTCGACGAGGGTGGTCTTGCCGTGGTCGACGTGGGCGACGATGGCAACGTTGCGCAGGTCCTGGCGCACGGTCATATGGGCTGATTCCTCCCCTAGGCAAGCGCCCGCGGGCGCACAAACTCGGCAAGGGTACCGCCGGGCGGGCCGCCGGGCCATGACAGGCGCGACATGCCGCCTGTGCGGCCGCTCACCTCTTGCTGCGCAGAACTAGAGTGAGAACCGCCCGCGGGTTGTTTATCGCACCAGCGCCGTGCTAGGGTTGCCGCAGCTGCGTTATTCATGAACAAAGTGCCGAGCGGCACGCCCGCAGTCCCTGACAAGAAGGAAGAAGCTGCAATGTTGAAGCGAGTAGTAACTGCGACGCTGGCTGCCCTCTTCGCGATATCCGTTATGGGAGGAGCTACCAGCACCACCCCTGCAAGCGACGCCTCAGGCTTGTCCGCCACACTTTCCGGCTCCCTGTCAGGTGTGGTGTACGCCGCCCGGGTACCTAACCCGACTCCAGGCCCTCGCCCCTATCCACCCCTACGAGGCCCGGTTCGCAACCACTGTATTTATATGGGTAAATTGACTGCATGTACCGCGTAAATAAATCGTGAAACTAACTTGCAACAAGATCAACAATGGTCCGGAACGCCCAGATTAGGTCTTCCGGAGGGGCCCCACAGGCACTACCCCCTCTATCAAGCTCCCACATTCTCCGCGTTATAGCGCGAGAAAGGCACGCCGGCATTTCGATATCCCTGGCGCTGCGAGCCGTCCGACAGCAGGAGTACTACGGCAGTCGTAGCCATGGGACTCGCGTCCCGAGCGAACAATTGGAATCTGGGCGACTGCAACCAAAGACTGGGTGCCTATGCTTGCGGAGCCGGCACTGGCGGAGTAGTCGGCAGGCTCGGCAGTGCCTGCCGACAGTTTGTCTGATCTCTGGGCGCGCCGCCGCCGACGGGTCAGTACCGGTTGTTCCGGCGCGGGCGTCCTGAAGCAACCCGATCACCTAGGCACTGTCGCTGGCGTCCATACGGGTCCGGTAGGCGCGGCGCTTAGACGCATTACCTGAAGGGGCGGACGGATCGGAGGACGTGGCAGCCAGGTAGGCCTCGTTGACGCGGACGGCGCCACACCCACGCGGTGCGGCGGTGAATACCCCTACGGCTGGCAGACGGACGCGGTCACGCCGCTAGCGGGGACATCCAACACGAGTTCCAGCACCAGTCCCCAGCGGGTGCGGGTGCCACGCAACGCCTCCCAGGGGATGTGATGGCTGCGGGCGCCACCACAGCAGCCAGACCGCAAGGACAACCGCCACCGACTTCTAGCCATTACCACAGCTAACGGAGAGCGAAATTGCCCAAAAGGCGTATCCATCTTGGTGCCAGTGGGGGTGGGTAGAGTCGGGTGGTGAGAGTGCCGCCGCGCTGTTGGAGCAGCCGGGGGCGTGGACGACACCATGAGGGGGTGGTCGTCGTGGGTGACGATACCCGTGCCGGGCTCGCAGAGGGGTTGGTGGCGGGCGCGGACTACCCGCGCGACTTGGCGGAGTTCAGGGCCTGGTTCTCTACTGATGGGGCGTGCCGCGATTACCTGGCCTGGCTGCGTTGGCCAGATGGGTTCCGGTGCCCTCATTACGCTGGTCACGGCGCTACCGGCTAGTTCAGCGGTATCTGGCGTTGCACGGGCTGTCGCAGAAGGGTCAGCGTCACCTCCTGCGCGCTCCTGGACAGGACCCGCCTGCCGCCCACGGTGTGGTTGGAGATAGCTTGGCAGATGACCTCCGGTAAGGACGGCATAAGCGCTGCTCATCTTCAGCGGGTACTGCCGATCGGTTCGTACCAGACGCTCCTGGGCCGCCCTGGCCAGGCTCCGATCGGCGATGGGCCAGGATGGCGCGCCCTTGTCGGGGCGGGTGGAGGTCGACGAGACCTACGTCGGCGGCCCAAGGCCCGGCACCGCGGGCCGCGGCGCTGCCGGCAAGGTGCTCGTGGCGGGCGCTATCGAGACCGGCTCTTACAGGTGGGGAAGGGCTCGCCTACGCGTCGTTCCCGATGCCTCCAAGGAGTCACTGGGCCCGTTCCTGTCCTGGGCGGTGGCCCCCGGCTCCACCGTGGTCACGGACGCCTGGGCGTCCTACCCGCCGTTGATGGGCCCCTACACCCACGAGATCAGGAGCGTGCGCGCGTCGGGGCGCCCCGCGCACGAGGAGCTGCCTGCCGTCCACCGCTTGTTCGCGCTTATGGACCACTTCCTGGCCGGCGCCTACCGCGGCTCAGCGTCCAGGGAGCACCTGGACTCCTACCTGGACGAGTTCGTCTTCCGCTTCAACCGCCGCAGCTCCCGCCACCGAGGGCTGGTCTTCCTCAGACTGCTCCAGCGGGCCGTGAACGCCCCACCCACGCGCTACCAGGACCTCACCGCAGCCGCGAGGCCGGGCAATCCCACCGCCGCAGGCCGCACCGGCCCCCGCTCACGCCCCGGCACCCTCGAAGGCACCATCACCAACTACCCCTGGCACCAGCCCCACTGACCAACCCACTGGCACCAAGATGGATACGCCTTTTGCCCAAAACCGGGTAGAAGCAGGTAATCGCGACCAGCACGGTCCCGGTACGGCCTACCACTAAATCCAGGCCGGTGGTGGGCGCCGCACCATTCCTGTCTCATCCCCTTGAGCGTGTAGAGATCCCCTGAGTAGGTGTCAGTGCCCCAACCATTCGGTTACGGCGTGCGGCAGTGGTTCAGCCTCCATACAGCGGGATGGCCGCCCCCGGCACGGCGTTTATGAGCTCACGCGTGTAGTCCTGTTGAGGCTGGTTGAAGAGATCGTCGGAGGGACCGGACTCGACGACCCGCCCGTGCTCCATAACGACGACATCGTCAGCGATCTGGCGCACAACCGCTAGGTCATGGGTGATAAACAGGTAGGTGAGACCGAGCTCGGACTGCAAATCGGCGAGCAGGCGCAGCACCTGGGCCTGGACGAGCACGTCAAGGGCCGACACCGCTTCGTCGAGCACGATAATCTCCGGCCTGAGCGCGAGCGCCCGCGCAATGGCGACGCGCTGGCGCTGGCCACCAGAGAGCTCGTTGGGGTAACGGCGCATGACTGAGCGCGGCAGTGACACGAGATCAAGCAACTCGGCCACGCGGGCCTCACGGTCCTTGCGCGTACCGACATGGTGGACACGCAACGGCTCCTCTATGACCCGGAAGATGGAGTACATGGGATCGAGGGACCCGTACGGGTTCTGGAAGACCGGCTGCATGATGCGCCGGAGTGCGAAGAGCTGCTTGGGTCCGAGCGTTGATAGGTCTACCCCGTTGTGGAAGACCTTGCCAGAGGTGGGGTCTAAAAGGTTGAGGATGATATTGGCGACCGTGGACTTGCCAGAGCCGGACTCTCCCACGAGCGCGGTGGTCGTACCACGGCGTACCCCGAAGGTGACATCATCGACCGCCTTGAGGATCTTGGCCTCGCCCTTGGCACCACGCACGTCGAATATCTTCGTCAGGTGCTCGACGCGCAGGACTTCGTCAACGTCGTCGGCAATCTCACGCACGCCCAACTCGTCCTCGATGACTTGGACGCCGGCAGCGTGGGCGGTCTGAATACGACGTGAGGCGAGCGAGGGAGCGGCCTGGACTAGGCGCTGGGTGTAGGGGTGACGAGGGTCCTGGAGCACCTCGATGGAGGGCCCGGACTCAACGACGCGTCCGCGGTGCATAACAATGATGTGCTCGGCACGCTCAGCGGCCAGGCCCAGGTCGTGGGTGACGAACAGCATGGCGGTGCCCAGGCTGCGGATTTGCTCCCCAAGGTGGTCGAGGATGCGGCGCTGGACGGTGACGTCGAGAGCGCTGGTCGGCTCATCGGCGATGAGCAGCTGGGGGCGTGCGGCAAGGCCGATAGCGATGAGGGCTCGTTGGCGCATACCGCCGGAGAACTCGTGCGGGTACTGGCGAGCACGACGGGCGGCGTCGGGAAGCCCGGCCTCCTCCAGCAGGAGGGCGACCTGGTCATCGACGTCAATGCTCACACCCGCGGGCGCAGACTCGCCACGGTCGACGGCAGCCAAGGCGGCCAGGCGATCGTCGGCAACGCCAGCGAGCCCATTGGCCTTCAGCGCCTCCTTGACCTGGAAACCGATAGACCATACGGGGTTGAGGTTGCTCATCGGGTCCTGGGGAACCAAGCCGATCTCGCTGCCACGCAGGGACTGGTACTCACGGGCGCTGGCGTGGGTGATGTCCTTGCCGTTGAAGACGATGCTGCCGCCGGTTACGCGACCTGTACCGGGCAGCAAACCGATGACAGCTGAGGCTAGGGTAGACTTGCCCGATCCGGACTCGCCGACGATGGCGACGGACTGGCCGGGGTACAAGGTCAGGTTCGCCTTGCGGACGGCGGGCACGAGGCCTGTGGACGAGCGGAACGCGACCTCAAGGTCGCGGACCTCTAGGAGCGCGGCGGTATCCGCGACGACGGTGGTGCTTTCGACGGTCACTTGCGGCCCTTCGGGTCGAGGGCGTCACGCACGGCATCGCCCATCATGATGAATCCAAGTACGGTCAGAGCCAGCGCCCCGGCCGGGTAGAGAAGCACAGAGATGTGGTCCCGCAGGGCAGCCTGCGCGGTGGCGATGTCCGCCCCCCACGAGACCATCGACGGCGGCAGCCCAACTCCGAGGAATGACAAGGTCGCCTCGGAAACGATGAAAGAGCCTAGTTGTACGGTCGCGGTGACGATGATGGGGGCCGCAGCATTGGGCAGCACGTGGCGCAGAAGGATCGCCAGGCGACCCGAGCCCAGTGAGCGCGAGGCGGTAATGAAGTCCTCGTTCTTGACGCTCATGACAGCGCCACGGGTGATACGAGCGATCTGGGGCCAACCGAAGACCGCCAGAACCAGCACGACGGTGATGATTGAGGAGCGTCCTTTGAACATCTGCATGACGACGATCGCAGCAAGCACAAAGGGCACGGCGAAGAAGATGTCGGTGAAGCGGGCGAGCAGGGCATCAATCCAGCCACCGAAAAAGCCAGCGACCGACCCGATCACAGAACCCACGACAACAACGACAAGAGTAGTGAGCACACCCACCGTCACGGAGGCGCGGGCACCGTGGACGGTACGGGAGTAAATGTCACAGCCCTGACGGTCGAAACCGAATGGGTGACCACTGCTGGCCGGTCCGTAGGAGTCTCGCAGCTGGCAGTAGGCAGGGTCGACGCGAGTAAACAATCCGGGAGCGATGGCCAAAGCGAGGGCACAGACGATG